>NZ_LZDG02000025.1:0-898 GCF_001672555.2 Pseudomonas sp. AU11447
CTTGTAAATATTCTGGGTGCTGTTGCGGCGAACCTCGCGACTGATAGTCGAGGGATGCACGCCGACCAGCTTTGCAATGCTCGYCTGGCTCTCTGCGGCGCTCAAGCCAGCCTCAATCTGGTAACGTTGTCCCTGAGTCAGCTGCCGGTAATGCGTAGTCATCTGCGCTTGAATCCTTCGGTGTGAGAGCCTGGATTCTACCGGTGGCTGGCTCTCTGCCTCTCGTTTCAAGCGTTGCGCTTATTCTATGAATTCAGGCTGTATTGCCTGTATTGCCTGTATTGCAGGAGATAGAGCGGTTTTGTAGGACAATCCAACACAACTTAGTGAACCCTCCGGATATATTATCGGAAGTGTTAACAGGTGATGTATGCGATAGGGAATCACGGGACTGTCCAGCTAGTGTCGGGTAATTATGATCTGAGTAGCCATTGTGCTTGGCACGATACATCGCCTTATCTCGGGGGCGCAGAAGATTCTTTTGTGCCAAGGGCGGCACCAACGAGGGAGTCGTTAGCGGATTTGTACTGAGTGCTCAGCGTGACCCGTCTCGGTCAGTCAGAGATGACTGGACTTTATCGGTGGGTTGAAGCAGTAACCGCCCGACGTGCCATCCATTAGCATTGGCTCGGAGTGAATCTGGGCACGCGATAACTCCGCCCACTGATCGGCATTTTGGCCTAGGTTTGTGAGACAGCCAGGGGCATCGTCGGCATGTCCGTACAGTGCTGCCGGTATGGTCCCCGCCATCATTCCGGTGCTGATTGTTGCGGCAAATCCAAGCGCCAAGAGCGTTGCAATGTAAGCGAACGGGCATTACAGGTTGCGTAACGGCAGCCAGTTATGCGGCAACAACTCGGCGATCTCACTGGCGCGCTGCGTCGGCAGCCGCATCAGC
>NZ_LZDG02000026.1:0-19753 GCF_001672555.2 Pseudomonas sp. AU11447
TATCGRSRTTTCATGTCGATATAGTCCAGGTTGCGGCGCGTGAAGCTGTTGTGCACGGCCGTCACGGCGGTGTGCTTGGACGGGAAGGAGTCATCGGGGATTCCGTCCGGCCGCTCGCGCCCGGACCATTCCTTGGCCTCCTCGACGAAGCCGGTCACCGCGTAGCGGTCCGCCGCCAGCAAGGTCAGGTTGCGCCCGCGCCAACTCCATTTCTCCTCGGTGCTCACGTCCTTGGGCGACGCCACCAAAGCAGTGACGACGCTCAGGCCGGTGGCGAGGTTGAGCATGCGGTCGGCGGCCTGGTTGGCGTCGCCGCCGAAGAACCAGTCATGGTTGCTCGCCGACTTCTGCCACTTGTGGTCCCAATTGCCTGCGGCGATCACCGCCGCGCCAGCCACCGGCGCCCAGACGTCGGCGCTGGTGACCGCGCGCTGCGCCGAATCCCCCACCCGGTCCCAGCTCATCTGCGGTGCCCCTGCGCAACCGATGAGCGCGGCGCTGGCCGCCAGGGTGGCGACTGCCAGCAAAGTCCGATTCATGATGCTCCCCCATGCGCCCGGCCCGCTCCAGGGCAGCGGACGCGTCAATGCATGAGCAGGGAAGGATAGCCGGGACGATTCTGAAGGCCCCTGCCTTCAGTCATTAATGGGTAACTCTTCGTTTCACTCATCGGAAAAAGAAAAACCCCGCCGAGGCGGGGTTCTCCAGGTCAGACGGAATCAGCCTTTGAAGACGTCTTCCACCGACTGCAGCGGGTAGTGCTTCGGATACGGCAGGGTCGCCACGCCGGTCTCGATGGCGGCCTTGGCCACGGCATCGGAAACGATGGTGATCAGGCGCTTGTCCATCGGCTTCGGAATGATGTACTCGCGGCCGAATTCCAGGGCAGTCACGCCGTAGGCGTCGCACACGTCCTTGGGTACCGGCAGCTTGGCCAGGTCACGCAGGGCCAGGGCGGCAGCGATCTTCATTTCTTCGTTGATGCGGGTGGCGCGCACGTCCAGGGCACCGCGGAAGATGAAGGGGAAGCCGAGCACGTTGTTGACCTGGTTCGGGTAGTCCGAACGGCCGGTGGCCATGATCACGTCGTTGCGGGTGGCGTGGGCCAGTTCCGGCTTGATTTCCGGGTCCGGGTTCGAGCAGGCGAAGACGATCGGGTTCGGCGCCATGCGCTGGAGGTCTTCGGCACTGAGCAGGTTGGCGCCGGACAGGCCAACGAACACGTCGGCGCCTTCCAGGGCGTCGGACAGGGTGCGTTTGTCGGTCTCGGTGGCGAACACCGCCTTGTACTGGTTCAGATCGTTACGGCCGGCGTGGATCACGCCCTGGCGGTCGATCATGTAGATGTTCTCGACCTTGGCGCCCATGCTCACCAGCAGCTTCATGCAGGAGATGGCGGCAGCGCCGGCGCCGAGGCAGACGATCTTCGCGGTTTCCAGCTTCTTGCCGGCGATTTCCAGGGCGTTGAGCATGCCGGCGGCGGTCACGATGGCGGTACCGTGCTGGTCATCGTGGAACACCGGGATGTCGCACTGTTCGATCAGGGCGCGCTCGATCTCGAAGCACTCGGGTGCCTTGATGTCTTCCAGGTTGATGCCGCCGAAGGTGATGGAGATGCGCTTGACGGTATCGATGAAGGCCTGCGGGCTCTCGGCGTCGACTTCGATGTCGAATACGTCGACACCGGCGAAGCGCTTGAACAGGACGCCCTTGCCTTCCATGACCGGCTTGGAAGCCAGCGGGCCGAGGTTGCCCAGGCCGAGGATTGCGGTGCCGTCGGAAATGACCGCGACCAGGTTGCCCTTGCCGGTGTACTTGAAGGCGAGCTCGGGGTCACGCGCGATTTCGCGGACCGGCTCGGCGACACCCGGGCTGTATGCCAGCGACAGGTCGCGGGCGGTCACGGTCGGCTTGGTTAGCTCGACGCTCAGTTTTCCGGGGCGGGGTTGGGCGTGATATTCGAGGGCAGCGGTCTTGAGATCAGACATTTGGGCACTTCCGCTTTTGTTGCTTGTTGGACAGACGGGGGACCGAGCATACGCAGAAAGGCCGCACCTGCCAAGGTAGCCCAGGCCCCAGCTGTCAAGACCTCTAGCGTACGACTTTCAGCCAGTCGCCCGGTTTTGGCTGACCAGCTGGATACAAGTCATTCAATAAACGTATACGATTTATCGAGTCAGATTCCGGACCGGTTTCTGCCTTCGCGAACTGCTCGACAGTCTGCCCGGATTTGACCTGAACGACGGCGATCCGGCGCGGTTGCGCGAGTTTCTGCTCGTCGGCACGCATGGGTCGGAAGCTGCGGATGACCTGCATGAAGTGATCGTCCTCACTCTCCAGCGAGGCGCGACCTTTGACCACACCGATGAACAGGTAGGCATGGTCCTTCTGGTAGACCACGGCCGCACGACGCGCCGGATTGCCGGGAACCACGCCAGTGGCAACGTCGAGGCCGTTCTGCTGGAAGCTTTCTTCGTTCGATAACCGCCCGCCAGCCCCCTTGCGCAGGTACTCCGCCGGAGTCAGCTGGCCATCGCGCGGTACCAGCTTCATGCCGATATAGGCCTGCTGGTCGGCGGTGTAGCCCACCAGCGCGGTCGGCTGGTTGAGGATGCCCCAGCCGGCCGGGTAGGTCAGGGTGAAGTCCAGTTCCGAGTGGTAGAAGCTCTGCCCGCGACGCACGCCGCTGGCGGCGGAATCGCCGAAGGGCATGCCGTCGATGGCTTTCAGGTAGCGCTCGGCAGCGACTTCGCGCTGGCCACTGCCGGCCAGGGCCTGGGCCGGGCCGAGGACCTGCTTGAGGCGCTCATCGTTGTCCGGGTGGGTGTCGAACAGCCCGTGGTAGCCGACCGGCTGGGCCGCCTGGCCCTTGCGCGCCGCCTCGTCGCGGGCGAAGTCTTCCTGGTTCTTCAGCACCCGCACCACCTGGATCATGGCAGTCGGGTCGTAGCCGGCGCGGGCCAGGTACTTGGCGCCCAGGCCGTCGGCCTCCAGCTCCATGTCGCGGCCATAGCCACGCACGAAGGCGGTGCCGAGCACGTTGGTGAGGTCGGCGGCAGCGCCGACACCGGTGCCGAGGGCCACGGCCTGGCCGAGGATGCTCCAGGCGCTGGACTGGCTCTGCTGCTTGACGCTATGCCGCGCGGTCACGTGGCCGACCTCGTGGCCGAGCACGGCGGCCAGTTCTGCCTCCGAGCCCAGATACGCCATCAGCCCGCGGTGGATATAGATGTAGCCGCCGGGCAGAGCGAAGGCGTTGATGTCAGGGGTGTCGATGACCGTGAAGTGATACTGCAGCTGCGGCCGGTCGCCGACGCGTGCAACCCGCTCGCCAACCTGCTGGACGTAGGCCTGCAGCTTGGCATCCTCATAGCGCGGGTATTGCTTGGCGATTTCCTGGCTGTACTTCTGGCCCATCTCCAGCTCGCTCTGCTCGCTCATCATCACGAAGTCAGACTTGCCGGTGGCCGGATTGGTGGCGCAACCGCCGAGGACACTCAGCAGCGCCAGCAACACCAGGATTCCGAACGAGCGCACGCTCATGGCAATACCTCCATCATCGCCGGGTCGGTTACAGGCAGCATCCAGCGCGCCTGTCCGGTTTTCACTCCACCGCGCTCGGCACGGTCGATGACCCAGCCGCGCGCTTCTATTTGTCGACCCTTCAGCTCACGCAGGGTTGCATCGTCGAACTGCTTCACGAGGCGCGGCTGGATACGCAGCACCAGCGGGCCATCGAGATCGATCCACAGGCCGCCGCGGTTGCGTTGAACCTGCTCCACCCTACCGCGCACCACCGCAAAGCCGCTGTCCTGAAGTTGCTGCGCCGTCTGCACCGGGGACTTTTTCCACAGCCCCAGCTTGGCGCTGCGCGCCTCGCGCTCGGCGGCGCGCTGGCAGGCGGTGAGATCAGTGTTGGGGGCGATAGCTACAAGGTAGCCCAGGCCTTCGGCGAGCAGGCGGGATTCGAGGTTATTGCCGCGGGCGTCATAGGCGTGGGCCAGCGTGCGGCCGTACTTGTCCTTGCCCTGCTGACCGATAACCAGGCCGACTTCACCGTCATTGGCCGCCACCAGGTCCTGCAGGCGGCGCTGGGCGGCGACGGCAAAGGGCTCTTCGGAGCGACCTTGGTGGGCCAGTTCCGGCGCATTCACGCCGATCAGTCGGACACTGCGGCCGTCGGCCAGCTTCAGCGTGTCACCGTCCACCACCCGTGCCACGCGTAGCGTTTCCGCTGACGAAGGCTTCGGGCAGGCGGCGGCGCTGGCGTCCAGGGAAAAAAGGACAGCCATAAAAAAGGCGCCCACAAGGGACGCCTTTTTCGAGATGCCGTAAAAAACCATGAAGGTTCTTTCCGGAAATCGATCTTACTTCTTGCCGCCGAACATGGCGAAGCGCTGGTTGAAGCGATCGATACGGCCGCCGGTGTCCAGGACTTTCTGCTTGCCAGTGTAGAACGGGTGGCATTCGGAGCAGACGTCCAGGTGGATGCCTTTGCACAGGGTCGAACGAGTTTTGATCACGTTGCCGCAGCTGCAGGTGGCTTCGATGTCTTCGTACGCGGGATGGATTTCCGGTTTCATGGTCTCTTCCTCTCAGTGGTGTGCCGCCACCCAGTCTCTGGCAGAAGCCGAGCCACGGTCATCAAGGACCGCGGGCGGGATCTTTTACCGGGCACCGCACGGAAATTAAGGGCGTGGATCATACCAGAGAACGCTTTCAACGCAAGATCAGGCATGACCGACCGTCGCATTGCCCATGCTACCATCCAGCGCTCCCAGCCGCCCCGGAATCCGTCGCGTGCCCACACCCGCCATCCTGCGTCTCGCCTTGCCCTCGCCGCTGCGCCGCCTGTTCGACTACCTGCCTCCGCGCGGGGTCGACGTAACGCGCCTGCAGCCGGGCGTGCGTCTGCGCGTGCCGTTCGGCCGGCGGGAGATGGTCGGTGTGCTGGTGGAACAGGTGGAAACCTCCGACGTGCCGGCGGACAAGCTGCGCCCGGCCCTGGCCGTGCTCGACCGCGAGCCGCCGATGCCCGCGCACCTGCTGGAGCTGTGCCGCTGGACGGCGCAGTACTACCAGCACAGCCTGGGCGACACCTTCTCCTGGGCGCTGCCCAACCTGCTGCGCCAGGGCGATCCGGCCGAAGCACGCCAGCAGCGTTTCTGGCACGCCGAACCCGGCGCCCGCGAGGAAGACCCGCGCCTGGCCCGCGCGCCGCGGCAGCGCGAGACATTGAAGATTCTCAAGCAGCACCCCCATGGTGTCGCCCACGACCTGCTCAGCCAGTTGCAGATCAACAAGGACAGCCTCGACCTGCTGCAGGAAAAAGGCCTGGTCACCCTGGAAGTGCGCGAGCACAGCGTGCCACCGCACCATGGCCCGTGGCTGGCGCAAGCGGAACTGCCGCTCAACGCCGAGCAACGTGCCGCCTTCGAAGCCGTACGCGCCGGCTTCGGCAGCTTCCACAGCTTCCTCCTGGCAGGCGTCACCGGCAGCGGCAAGACCGAGGTCTACCTGCAACTGATCCGTGAAACCCTGGAGGCCGGCAAACAGGCAATGGTGCTGATCCCCGAGATCAACCTCGGCCCGCAGACCCTGAGCCGCTTCGAGCGCCGCTTCAACGCGCGAATCGCCCTGCTGCATTCGGCGCTGACCGACCGGGAGCGGCTGGACGCCTGGCTGGCGGCTCGCGACGGCGAGGCGGACATCATCATCGGCACCCGCTCGGCACTGTTCACCCCGCTGAAGAATCCGGGGCTGATCATCATCGACGAGGAACACGACGCTTCCTATAAACAGCAGGAAGGCCTGCGCTACCACGCCCGTGACCTCGCCATGGTGCGCGCGCGACTGGAGAACGTGCCGATCCTGCTGGGCTCCGCCACGCCGGCGCTGGAAAGCCTGCACAACGCCCAGAGCGGCCGCTACGGCCTGCTGCGCCTGACCCAGCGGGCCGGCGGCGCGCACCAGCCGAAGTTCCACCGCCTGGACGTGAAGAGCCTGCCGCTGGATTCCGGCATCTCCATGCCGTTGCAGCGCTCGATCAAGGAAACCCTGGCCGCCGGTCAGCAGGTGCTGGTCTACCTGAACCGCCGTGGCTTCGCCCCAACCCTGCTGTGCCACGACTGCGGCTGGATCAGCCAGTGCCCGCGCTGCGATGCGCGGATGACCGTGCACCAGGGCAGCGGCGAACTGCGCTGCCACCACTGCGACCACCGCGAGCGGCCGCCGCGCAACTGCCCGAAATGCGGCACCGTGGACCTGCGCCCGGTCGGCGCCGGCACCGAGCGCGCCGAGGAGCGCCTGCGCATTCTCTTCCCGGACTACCCGGTGCTGCGTATCGACCGCGACAGCACCTCGCGCAAGCACGCCATGCGCGACCTGTTCGCCACCATCAACAAGGGCGAGCCGTGCATCCTGGTCGGCACGCAGATGCTCGCCAAGGGGCACCACTTCCCGCGGGTCACCCTGGTGGCGATCCTCGATGCCGATGGTGGGCTGTTCTCCGCCGACTTCCGCGCCAGCGAGCGCATGGCCCAGCAGATTGTCCAGGTCGCCGGCCGCGCCGGGCGCGCCGAGGAACCGGGCCGCGTGCTGATCCAGACTCATCTGGCCGATCACCCGCTGCTGGTACAACTCACCGAGCAGGGTTACTTCGCCTTCGCCGAGCAGGCCCTCACCGAGCGCCGCTCCGCCGGCCTGCCGCCCTTCTCGCACCTGGCGCTGCTACGCGCCGAGGCGCACAAGCCAGGGCAGGCCGAAGGTTTCCTCGACGAGGCCTGCGCCGAGGCCGAGCGCCTGCAGGCCGCCCTGGGCCACGACGTGGAACTCCTCGGCCCGGTACCGGCGCCCATGGAGCGTCGCGCCGGCCGCTATCGCGCCCAGCTGCTGCTGATGAGCACGGCTCGCGCACCGCTGCACCGTCTTCTCACCCCCTGGCTGCAGACGCTAGAGGGCATGCCCAGCGGGCGCCAGGTACGCTGGTCGCTGGATGTCGACCCGATCGATCTGTTCTGACGACCCTCTTTTATTCCCAAGAACCCGTCCGCCTCGCCGGAACCGTCCTACATTGACTTCCATCAGCCGCGACGGATGGCACAGCGGCGAGACTGAACTCGGAGCGCTCTGCGGTTGGCAAGCCATGCCCAGCCACGGATAATGCGCGGTTCTGAGCCCGATAACCGGTCGCGCGCGCCGGATGCACGCGAGCACGGAGAAAACCATGAAAGACACGATTCGCCACCTGATCCAGCAAGCCCTTGTCAGCCTCACCGAAGACGGCACCCTGCCGGCCGGCCTGACGCCCGACATCCAGGTGGAGAACACCAAGGACCGAACCCACGGTGACTTCGCCAGCAACATCGCCATGATGCTGGCCAAGCCGGCCGGCATGAAGCCGCGCGACCTGGCGACCAAGCTGGTCGCGGCGCTGCCGCAGAGCCCGGAAGTGGCCAAGGTTGAGATCGCCGGTCCCGGCTTCCTGAACTTCTTCCAGGACCAGGCCTGGCTCGCCGCCAGCCTCGACAAGGCCCTGGCCGACGAACGCATCGGTGTGCGCAAGGCCGGCCCCGCGCAGCGCGTGGTGGTGGACCTGTCCTCGCCGAACCTGGCGAAGGAAATGCACGTCGGCCACCTGCGCTCGACCATCATCGGCGACGGCGTCAGCCGCGTGCTGGAGTTCCTCGGCGACACGGTAATCCGCCAGAACCACGTGGGCGACTGGGGTACCCAGTTCGGCATGCTGCTGGCCTACCTGGAAGAACAACCGGTGGACGCCCAGGCCGAACTGCACGACCTGGAAGTCTTCTACCGCGCGGCCAAGCAACGCTTCGACGAGTCCCCCGAGTTCGCCAACCGCGCCCGTGAGCTGGTGGTGAAACTGCAGGCCAACGATCCCAAGTGCATGGCCCTGTGGACCCGCTTCAACGACATTTCCCTGTCGCACTGCCAGAAGGTCTACGACCTGCTGGGCGTGAAGCTGACCATGGCCGACGTGAAGGGCGAGAGCGCCTACAACGACGACCTTGCGCAAGTGGTCGCCGACCTGACCGCCAAGGGCCTGCTGGTCGAGAGCGACGGCGCCCTGTGCGTGTTCCTCGACGAGTTCAAGAACGCCGAAGGCGAGCCGCTGCCGGTGATCGTGCAGAAGGCCGGCGGCGGCTACCTCTATGCCACCACCGACCTGGCTGCCATGCGCTACCGCCACAAGGTGCTGCACGCCGACCGCGTGCTGTACTTCGTCGACCAGCGCCAGGCCCTGCACTTCCAGCAGGTGTTCGAAGTCGCCCGCCGCGCCGGCTTCGTCCCGGCCAGCATGGACCTGGAGCACATGGGCTTCGGCACCATGAACGGCGCCGACGGCAAGCCGTTCAAGACCCGCGACGGCGGCACCGTGAAGCTGATCGACCTGCTGATCGAAGCCGAGGAGCGCGCCTACACCCTGGTGAAGGCCAAGAACCCCGACTTCAGCGAGCAGGACCTGCGCCAGATCGCCCACGCCGTTGGCATCGGTGCGGTGAAATACGCCGACCTGTCCAAGCACCGCACCAGCGACTACAGCTTCAACTTCGACCTGATGCTGAGCTTCGAGGGCAACACCGCGCCGTACCTGCTGTATGCGTACACCCGCGTGGCGAGCATCTTCCGCAAGCTGGGCAAGGGTTATGACGAAGTGGGTGGCAAGATCGTCCTGCAGCAACCGCAGGAAATCGCCCTGGCCGCTCAGTTGGCGCAGTTCACCGACCTGCTCAACAACGTGGCGATCAAGGGTGTGCCGCACATCCTCTGCGCCTACCTGTACGAGCTGGCCGGCCTGTTCTCCAGCTTCTACGAGCACTGCCCGATCCTCACCGCCGAAGACCCGGCGCAACAGGAAAGCCGCCTGCGCCTTGCCGCGCTGACCGGCCGTACCCTCAAGCAGGGCCTGGAGTTGCTGGGCCTGGAAACCCTGGAGCGCATGTAAGCACCCATGGCGAAGAAGAAACCCGCTCCCAAGCGCGGCGCCAGCCGCTACCAGGCCCCGGCCAAGAAGAGTTCGGTCCCCGGCTGGGTATGGCTGGTGGCCGGCCTGGCCATCGGCGGCTTCATCATGTTCCTGATGAAGCTGGAGCCGGGTCGCAACGACGTCAAACGCGAGAAGGCGGAGGCGCCCAAGGCCGTAGTCGGTTCCAACAAGCCCTCCGGCACTGTGCAACCGCAACAGCCGGCCGCGCCGACCGGGGTGAAGCCCAAGTACGACTTCTACACCCTGCTGCCGGGCTCGGAAGTCGCCGTGCCGCCAGAGGCCGTGCCGCCACCGGCCAAGCCGACTCCGCCGCCGACCGTGGTCGCCACCAAGGAAGAAGCCGAGAAGATCGACACCCAGCGTGCCCTGACCGCCCTGAGCGGCCAGACTCCGCCACCGCCCGCAGTGGTCAAGCCGGCAACCCCCGCCACGCCGCCAGCGACCCAGGTCGCGACCGCGCAGAAGCAGGCGCTGCCGCAGGCTCCGGCCAGCGATACGGCGCCAGCCAAGCCGACACCGCCGCCGGCCGTGGCCGCCACGCAGTACTACCTGCAGGCCGGCTCTTTCCGTAAGCAGACCGACGCCGACCACCTGCGCGCACAGATCATCATGATGGGCCAGAACGCCCGCGTGGAGTCCGGCACGGTACGCGACGAAACCTGGTACCGCGTCATGGTCGGCCCCTACGGCGACCGCGCCAAGGCCTCCGCCGCGCAGAAGCAACTGGCCGGCAACGGCTTCAGCAACCTGCTGTTACAGCAGCGCCAGACCCGCTGATTCCAAGGCCCGCACCGACGAGTGGCGCGAGAAATGCGCACTGCTCGTCCGGTGCAGGACTTGAACCCCGCCGACCGAGTCCCCATCTGACTCTGCATTCGGGCACATCGCCCCGCTAGTGTGGAGTAAGACCCTTGACCACCATCGTATCTGTCCGCCGTAACGGCAAAGTCGTCATGGGCGGCGACGGCCAGGTTTCCCTGGGCAACACCGTGATGAAAGGCAACGCGAAGAAAGTCCGCCGCCTGTACCACGGTGAAGTACTGGCCGGCTTCGCCGGCGCCACCGCCGATGCCTTCACCCTCTTCGAACGCTTCGAGCAGCAGCTGGAAAAACACCAGGGCCACCTGGTGCGCGCTGCCGTCGAGCTGGCCAAGGACTGGCGTACCGACCGCTCCCTGAGCCGCCTGGAAGCCATGCTGGCCGTGGCCAACAAGGACGCATCCCTGATCATCACCGGCAACGGTGACGTGGTCGAACCCGAGCATGGCCTGATTGCCATGGGCTCCGGTGGCGGCTTCGCCCAGGCGGCCGCCATGGCGCTGCTGCAGAAAGCCAACGACGAGATGAGCGCCCGCGAGATCGCCGAGACCGCCCTGAACATCGCCGGCTCGATCTGCGTGTTCACCAACCAGAATCTGACCCTTGAGGAGCTCGACAGCGCCATCTAAGCGCTGTCGTTCCGGAGTAGCCCGTCAAATGTCCATGACTCCCCGCGAGATCGTCCACGAACTCAACCGCCACATCATCGGCCAGGACGACGCCAAGCGCGCCGTCGCCATCGCCCTGCGCAACCGCTGGCGGCGCATGCAGCTGCCGACCGAACTGCGCGCCGAAGTGACGCCGAAGAACATCCTGATGATCGGCCCGACCGGCGTCGGCAAGACCGAGATCGCCCGTCGCCTGGCCAAGCTGGCCAACGCGCCGTTCATCAAGGTGGAAGCGACCAAGTTCACCGAGGTCGGCTACGTCGGCCGTGACGTCGAGTCGATCATCCGCGACCTCGCCGATGCCGCGATCAAGATGCTCCGCGAGCAGGAAGTGCAGAAGGTCAAGTACCGCGCCGAAGACGCCGCCGAAGAGCGCATCCTCGACGCCCTGCTGCCGCCGGCGCGTACCGCCGGTTTTGGCGACGAGCCGGCCCGCGAGGACTCCAATACCCGCCAGCTGTTCCGCAAGCGCCTGCGCGAAGGCCAACTGGACGACAAGGAAATCGACATCGAGGTCGCCGACATTCCTTCGGGCGTGGAAATCATGGCTCCGCCCGGCATGGAGGAGATGACCAACCAGCTGCAGAGCCTGTTCTCCAACATGGGCAAGGGCAAGCGCAAGAGCCGCAAGCTGAAGGTCGCCGAGGCCATGAAGCTGATCCGCGACGAGGAAGCGCAGCGCCTGGTCAATGAAGAAGACCTCAAGGCTCGCGCCCTGGAAGCGGTGGAGCAGAACGGCATCGTCTTCATCGACGAGATCGACAAGATCGCCAAGCGCGGCAACGTCGGCGGCGCCGATGTGTCCCGCGAGGGCGTACAGCGCGACCTGCTGCCGCTGATCGAAGGCTGCACCGTGAACACCAAGCTGGGCATGGTGAAGACCGACCACATCCTGTTCATCGCCTCGGGCGCGTTCCACCTCTCCAAGCCCAGCGACCTGGTGCCGGAACTGCAGGGCCGCCTGCCGATCCGCGTCGAACTGAAAGCCCTGAGCCCGAGCGACTTCGAGCGCATCCTCAGCGAGCCGCACGCGTCGCTGACCGAGCAGTACACCGCGCTGCTGAAGACCGAGGGCCTGGACATCGAGTTCGCCGCCGACGGCATCAAGCGCCTCGCGGAGATCGCCTTCCAGGTCAACGAGAAGACCGAGAACATCGGTGCGCGCCGCCTGCACACCCTGCTCGAACGTCTGCTCGAGGAGGTGTCGTTCGATGCCGCGGACCTGGCCAGCGAGCACAGCGGCAAGGCCATCGTGATCGACGCGGCCTACGTCAACGGCCACCTGGGCGAACTGGCCCAGGACGAAGACCTGTCGCGCTACATCCTGTAAGCGGATCGACGCCACAGCGACGGGGCGCCTCAGGGCGCCCCGTTGGTTTTCCGCCGGCGCTACAATGCCGATATCGCCGTCCAGGAGCCGTCCATGCGCATCCCAACTGCCATCAAGCTGCACAAGGCCTCGAAGAAGCTCTCGCTGACCTATGGCGACCAGTCCTACGACCTGCCTGCCGAGTTCCTGCGTGTGCACTCGCCGTCGGCGGAGGTACAGGGCCACGGCAACCCGGTGCTGCAGGTGGGCAAGCTGAATGTCGGCCTGAGCAACCTGGAGCCTGCCGGGCAGTACGCACTCAAGCTGACCTTCGATGACGGCCACGACAGCGGCCTGTTCACCTGGGATTACCTGTACGAGCTATGCGTGCGCCACGACGAGATGTGGGCCGACTACCTGGCGCAACTGGAGAAGGCCGGCAAGTCGCGCGACCCGTCGGAGTCCGTGGTCAAGCTGATGCTGTAAGGCTCCCGCCATCGCACATTGTTGCCTGCAGGAGCGAGGGGGACGCCTGGTCCTTGCTCGCGAATTGCCCTGCTGCGGAATCGGTTCGCGAGCAAGTTCGCTCCGATAGGTCGTTCGCCCCGCTCCCGCTCCATTCTTCGCACCAACCTTCGTCGGGCAATCGCCCAGGGCACGCCATTTGCAACATTCCTCCGGCAGACTGCTGTTCGCGTGGCCGCCGTCAGGGAGTTGGCGAGATGCCCCCGCTCTAGGGCGCGTTTTCTAACTTTTCCCGACATACTCCGAGGAGAAGGCCCACGCTGCACCAGCTTGCGCGGCGAAGGAAACTCGGGTAACCAAGGCAGTGCAATGTACGGAGTTACAGTGCACAGAGCGTGGTCTCCTGAACTTCCAGTGATGCCGCCAAGTAGATGAATCGCGTGGAGCTGTCTCCACGTTCCGCAACCCCGAGCAGTACTTGGCCTCATGTCACGAAGGTGAGCCCCGCCAGTATGCGTCTCAGGACAATGGAGCGTCGCCGATGACCCAGAAGAACAACAGCGATCTACCCCAGCAAGCCGCGGAAAACACACTTGCCCTGAACCCGGTGATCGGGATTCGCGGCAAGGATCTGCTCACCTCTGCCCGCATGGTGCTGCTGCAAGCGATCAAGCAGCCCTTCCACAGCGCCAAGCATGTGACCCACTTCGGCCTCGAGCTGAAGAACGTGCTGCTCGGCAAGTCCGAACTGAAGCCGTCGGACGACGACCGCCGTTTCAACGACCCGGCCTGGAGCCAGAACCCGCTCTATCGCCGCTACCTGCAGACCTACCTGGCCTGGCGCAAGGAGCTGCACACCTGGATGGGCGAGAGCGACCTGTCGCCCCAGGACATCAGCCGCGGCCAGTTCGTCATCAACCTGATGACCGAGGCCATGGCACCGACCAACACGCTGTCCAACCCGGCAGCGGTCAAGCGCTTCTTCGAGACTGGCGGCAAGAGCCTGCTCGACGGTCTCACCCACCTGGCCAAGGACCTGGTGAACAATGGCGGCATGCCCAGCCAGGTGAACATGGATGCCTTCGAGGTCGGCAAGAACCTGGCCGTGACCGAAGGCGCCGTGGTGTTCCGCAACGACGTGCTGGAGCTGATCCAGTACAAGCCGATCACCGAGAGCGTGCACGAGCGCCCCCTGCTGGTGGTGCCGCCGCAGATCAACAAGTTCTACGTCTTCGACCTGTCGCCGGAGAAGAGCCTGGCGCGCTTCAGCCTGCGCAACCAGATCCAGACCTTCATCGTCAGCTGGCGCAACCCGACCAAGGCGCAGCGCGAGTGGGGCCTGACCACCTACATCGAGGCGCTGAAGGAAGCCATCGACGTGGTGCTGAAGATCACCGGCAGCAAGGACCTGAACATGCTCGGGGCCTGCTCCGGCGGCATCACCACCGTCACCCTGCTGGGCCACTACGCGGCGCTGGGCGAGAACAAGGTGCACGCCTTTACCCAGATGGTCAGCGTGCTCGACTTCGAGCTGGACACCCAGGTCGCCCTGTTCGCTGACGAGAAGACCCTGGAAGCCGCCAAGCGCCGCTCGTACCAGTCCGGTGTGCTGGAAGGCAAGGACATGGCCAAGGTGTTCGCCTGGATGCGCCCCAACGACCTGATCTGGAACTACTGGGTCAACAACTACCTGCTGGGCAACGAGCCGCCGGCCTTCGACATCCTGTTCTGGAACAACGACACCACGCGCCTGCCGGCCGCGCTGCACGGCGAGCTGGTGGAGATGTTCAAGACCAACCCGCTGACCCGACCCGGCGCGCTGGAAGTCTCCGGCACGCCGATCGACCTCAAGCAGGTCACCTGCGATTTCTACTGCGTGGCCGGCCTGTCCGACCACATCACGCCGTGGGAGGCCTGCTACCGCTCCGCCCGCCTGCTGGGCGGCAAGTGCGAATTCATCCTGTCCAACAGCGGGCACATCCAGAGCATCCTCAACCCGCCGGGCAACCCCAAGGCACGCTTCATGACCGGCCCTGACCTCTCCGTCGACTCCAAGACCTGGCAGGAAAACTCCAGCAAGCACGCCGACTCCTGGTGGCTGCACTGGCAACAATGGCTGGCCGAGCGCGCAGGCAAGCTGAAAAAGGCACCGTCCGTCCTGGGCAACAAGGCCCACCCGGCTGGCGAAGCCTCCCCCGGAACCTACGTACACGAACGATGAAAACAGAACTCCTCCCGCAAGCCGGCGCCGTGGACGACGCCAACTCCCCAGAATCGTCGACGGCCGTGGAAGTGGCCGCGCCGACGAGCCGGCGCGCACGCAGCAAACGCAGCGGCGAGGAGATCCTGCCGAGCAAGGCGCCGGCGGCGCAGCCCTTCGAGTTCCGCACCATCGAGCTCGACGGGCAGACCATCCGCACCGCCGTGCGCCCGGGCAAGAAACACATGACGCCGCTGCTGATCTTCAACGGCATCGGCGCCAACCTCGAACTGGTGTTCCCCTTCGTCGCCGCGCTGGACCCGGACCTGGAGGTGATCGCCTTCGACGTACCCGGCGTCGGCGGCTCGTCCACGCCCAGCACGCCGTACCGTTTCCCCGGCCTGGCCAAGCTGGCCGCGCGGATGCTCGATTACCTGGATTACGGCCAGGTGACCGCCATCGGCGTGTCCTGGGGCGGCGCCCTGGCGCAGCAGTTCGCCCATGACTATCCCGAGCGCTGCAAGAAGCTGATCCTCGCCGCCACTGCCGCTGGCGCGGTGATGGTGCCGGGCAAGCCCAAGGTGCTCTGGCGCATGGCCAGCCCGCGGCGCTACATCCAGCCGTCCTACGGTGTGCACATCGCGCCGGACATCTACGGCGGCGCCTTCCGCCGCGATCCCAAGCTGGCCATGGCCTTCGCCAGCAAGGTCCGCTCGTCCGGCAAGATGGGCTACTACTGGCAGCTGTTCGCCGGCCTCGGCTGGACCAGCATCCACTGGCTGCACAAGATCCGTCAGCCGACGCTGATCCTCGCCGGCGACGACGACCCGATCATCCCGCTGATCAACATGCGCATGCTGGCCTGGCGCATCCCCAACGCCGAGCTCCACGTGATCGACGACGGCCACCTGTTCCTGGTGACCCGCGCGGAAACCGTGGCGCCGATCATCATGAAGTTCCTCCAGGAGGAACGGCAGCGCGCCGTCATCCACCCCCGGCCATTCACTCCCAAGGCCAGCTGACGCATCACAGCTTCGTCATAGTTCGAGGTCATCCTGCCTTGACCGATCGCTGCGCAGGCACTTTTTTTAAAGAGCCGAACAACAAACAGGCGTGTTCACGGGTATCGACACGTAGCGCCTGAATCGGGACAGCGCTGCGGCCACCCTCACCGGTGTCCGCAGGGCAACCCGACTGCTGATCCGCTGCCCTGTTTTCGGGCAGTTTCCTCTCGCGTCGATACCCGTGCACATCCCTCGAACCGGCGACAAGCGTCTGGAACGGGCTCCTCGCGAGTCCGGTACAGCCCTTGCTTCGCCTTTGGCAGGTCGGACCCTTTACGGAGTGCTGTTCATGCGAGAGAAAGCTGAGCCTGGTAGCGTCCCCGTTCCCACCCAATACATGAATGCGCAGAGCGCGATGGTCGGCCTGCGCGGCAAGGACATGCTGTCCACCCTGCGCATGCTGGCGCTGCAGGGCGTGCGCCAGCCGATGCATTCGGCGAAGCACCTGGCGGCGTTCGGCAAGCAAGTGGGCAAGGTGCTGATCGGCGACTCGCCGCTGCAACCCAACCCGCAGGACGCGCGCTTCCAGGACCCATCCTGGCGGCTGAACCCGCTTTACCGGCGTACCGTGCAGGCCTACCTGGCCTGGCAGAAGCAGTTGCTCGCATGGGTCGACGAGAGCGACCTGAAGCCCGACGACCGCGCCCGCGCCCGGTTCCTGCTGTCGATCCTGTCCGACGCCGCCTCGCCGTCCAACACGCTGCTCAACCCCCTGGCGGTGAAGGAGCTGTTCAATACCGGCGGCCAGAGCGTCCTCAAGGGCGTGCAGCATCTGCTGGACGACCTGATGCACAACGGCGGCATGCCCAGCCAGGTCAACCGCAGCGCCTTCGAGATCGGCCAGAACCTGGCCACCACGCACGGTGCCGTGGTGTTCCGCAACGAAGTGCTGGAGCTGATCCAGTACAAGCCGATGGGCGAACACCTGCATGCCAAGCCGCTGCTGATCGTGCCGCCGCAGATCAACAAGTTCTACATCTTCGACTTGTCGCCGGAGAAGAGCTTCGTCCAGTACGCCCTGAAAAATAACCTCCAGGTATTCATGGTCAGCTGGCGCAACCCCGATGCGCGTCACCGCGAATGGGGGCTGTCGACCTACGTCACGGCGCTGGATGAAGCCATCGAGGCGTGCCGTTCCATCAGCGGCAGCCGCAGCGTGAACCTGATGGGCGCCTGCTCCGGCGGCCTGACCATCGCGGCCCTGCAGGGCCACCTGCAGGCGCGCCGACAACTGCGCAAGATTGCCAGCGCGACCTACCTGGTCAGCCTGCTGGACAGCCAGGTGGAAACGCCCGCCGCGCTGTTCGCCGACGAACAGACCCTGGAGAGCAGCAAGCGCCGCTCCTACCAGCACGGCGTTCTGGACGGCCGTGACATGGCCAAGGTATTCGCCTGGATGCGGCCCAACGACCTGATCTGGAACTACTGGGTCAACAACTACCTGCTGGGCAAGCAGCCGCCAGCCTTCGACATCCTCTACTGGAACAACGACAACACCCGCCTGCCCGCCGCACTGCACGGGGACTTCCTCGACTTCTTCAAGCACAACCCGCTGGCTCGCCCCGGCGCCATGGAGGTCAACGGCAGCGCCATCGACCTGAAGAAAGTGGCGGTGGACAACTTCCACGTCGCCGGCATCACCGACCACATCACCCCGTGGGACGCGGTGTATCGCTCGGCTCAACTGCTGGGCGGCGACAGCCGTTTCGTGCTCTCCAACAGCGGGCATATCCAGAGCATCCTCAACCCGCCCGGCAACCCCAAGGCCTGCTATTTCGAGAACGGCAAGATCAGCTCCGACCCGCGCGCCTGGTACTACGACACCAAACGCCAGGAAGGCAGCTGGTGGCCGCTGTGGCTGGAGTGGATCCAGCAGCGCTCGGGCGAGCGCCGCCCGGTGAGCTTCGAGCTGGGCAACGCCGAACACCCGCCCAAGGAGGCCGCGCCGGGGACCTACGTGCACGTGCGCTGATCGCGGCAACCCGATACGGGTTGCCCGCCCCGTCCGCACCACTGGCACTGTACTGCTTCCGTAGGAGCGAGCTTGCTCGCGAATTGCCTGATGCCGCGTGCGCCCGACGAGGTTCGCGAGCCAGTTCGATCCTACAAGTCAGTCAACACCCCGAAAGTTGGTGTGCCGGCAATTGCGGGCCGCCGCTAATCGAAGCTATCGTCGGCCCCACTGCAGTTGGAACAAGAACACGGATGAAAACGCGCGACCGGATTCTCGAATGCGCCCTGCAGCTGTTCAACGAGCAGGGCGAGCCCAACGTTTCAACCCTGGAGATCGCCACCGAACTGGGCATCAGCCCCGGCAATCTCTATTACCACTTCCACGGCAAGGAGCCGCTGGTGCTGGCGCTGTTCGAGCGCTTCCAGGACGAACTGGCGCCGCTGCTCGACCCGCCCGAGGACGTGCGGCTGGGTGCCGAAGACTACTGGCTGTTCCTGCACCTGATCGTCGAGCGCCTGGCGCACTACCGCTTCCTCTTCCAGGACCTCTCCAACCTCTCCGGAAAGCTGCCCAAACTGGCCCGCGGCATGCGCGCCTGGCTCAACCAGCTCAAGCGCACACTGGCCACCCTGCTGGCGCAACTCAAGGCGCAGGACGAACTGCTCAGCGATACCGAGGCCCTCGGCCAACTGGTCGAGCAGATCACCCTGACACTGCTGTTCTCGCTGGATTACCAGCGCATCCTCGGCCACGAGGGCGATGTCCGCCACGTGGTGTTCCAGGTGATGATGCTGGTGGCGCCGCACCTGCGCCCCGACTCGCAGCTGATCGCCGAGCGCCTCGCCAAGCGCTACCTCGCCCCCTGAATTTTCCCCGCAAGCTTTTCCCTTGGGAGAATGAAAACGCCCGGCACGAGGCCGGGCGTGGGTGTTGCAGCAGACCGATCAGGCCTGGGACGACGGCGTCGCCGGAGCGGCAGCGGACGGCGTCACGGCCGGCGCGGCGGCAGGGGCCGACGGTGCCGGGGTGGCGGCCGGAGCGGTTGCCGGCTTCGGAGCAGCCGGCTTGGCGGCGGCCTTGGGTGCAGCGGGTTTCTTCACGGCGGGCTTCTTCGCCGCGGCCGGCTTGGCTGCAGGTTTCGCAGCGGCAGGCTTGGCGGCAGCAGCCGGTTTCGCCGCGGGCTTGGCTGCCGGCTTCGCTGCGGCTTTCGCAGCAGCGGGCTTGGCAGCAGGCTTGGCCGCGGCCTTGGCAGCCGGTTTTGCGGCAGGCTTGGCAGCGGGTTTGGCGGCAGCCTTGGCAGCCGGCTTCGCAGCGGTTTTCGCGGCGGGCTTGGCGGCCGGTTTGGCAGCAGGCTTCGCGGCAGCCTTGGCCGCCGGCTTGGACGCGGCGGTCTTCACAGCGGGTTTCGCGGCCGGTTTGGCGGCTGCTTTCGCTGCGGGTTTGGCGGCGGCCTTGGCGGCCGGTTTGGCGGTCTTGACGCTGACGCCGGTGAGTTTCTCGATCTGCTTGGTGAGGCTGTCGACCTTGCTGTGCAGGTCCTTCACTTCACGGCTGCTCGGTACGCCCAGGCGCGAAATCGCGCTGTTCAGGCGCTTGTCGAAGGCCTCTTCCAGCTCGCCCCACTTGCCGATCGCGGCGCCCTTGACGGCATCGACGCGCGCCTTCGCGGAACGGGTGGAAGTCTTCACCGCACCCTCGACTTCGGTCTTGGCCAGTTTCTCAGCCTTCTCGCCGTCCTTGACCAGGGTCTCGAACACCTTGCTGCCGTCCTTGCTGACCTTCGAGTAGGCCCCCAAGCCAGCCAGCCAGATCTGCCGCGAGTATTTCTCGATCTCGCCGATCCAACTGGACTCTTTTTTATCGGTAGTTTTTTTGCCAGCCATCCTGCTCTCCTTATTGGGTTCTCGCGACACGCTCGAGCACTGCGCTCAGCTCATCCAGCTTAGCAGAGAGCGCCTCCACATCACGCCTGGAGGGAATTCCGATTCGATTGAGGGCGGAGGCGACACGCGCATCGAACGCTTCCTCGATCCTGTCGAAGTTGAGCTTGGCTTTGACGCTGTGCAGGCGACCCTTGACGCTGTCGTTGGCGGCGTCGATCTGGGTGCTCACCAGGTCACGGCCTTTCTTCTCCACGGACTCGCCGGACTTGACCAGTTCCTTGAAGTATTCGCTGCCTGAATTCAACACATAAGTGCAACGCTCACCCCTGTATGCACTTCGTACGGCGTCTTCCAGCCCAAGCGCTTGCGCGGGCGTAGATTGAT
>NZ_LZDG02000027.1:0-21380 GCF_001672555.2 Pseudomonas sp. AU11447
CTGATGCGGCTGCCGACGCAGCGCGCCAGTGAGATCGCCGAGTTGTTGCCGCATAACTGGCTGCCGTTACGCAACCTGTAATGCCCGTTCGCTTACATTCAAGATTGCATCTTGAGTGGCTGTATTTATTCCCATTACTGGATCAAGTGATAAATGAGGAGATCCCGAGCCATATAATGCATCAAGGATTGTGCTGTCGAGCCACCTCGCGAGTTGAAACCAGAAGTCGAGAAATATCAACGCGAAAAAAACAACCGTCATCGTCATTGCGACCTGGAGTTGGTATGAGCCAACAATCAGTACGATCGGAATGCTGATGATCATGGCCATCTTTAGGAAAGCGGTTACCATGGGAAGTGCCTGGCGAACCATGTCCATCGCAGGGAAGTAGGCCAGGGAGCCGAGTGCAACGCCGAAAGTGCCGCCCGCTCGAGAGAGCCCATTCCATAGGGTACCGCCTACTTGGCCACCGTAGTCGGTATAGACATCTCCATTGACCTGGTTGGAAGGTGACACCAGCTGTCGAATCAGCGAGTCAGTTACCTCATCCTGCGACAGCCACTTTGCCCATCCGAGAAACTGGGTCAGCAGGTCCGGATCGACCTGGGCCTTTAGCCGATCGCGCAGGCCGATGCTACTGTCGGACCACCACTGCTTGCATTTGGGATAGCCGCCTCCGCCTGTAACCTCCGGCATGCCAGCATCACGCTGGGAGTCATATGGCCACGCCGCCCGGGGCGTCCTTGAATAGTCGGTGTCGTAGTACCCATTGTTGTTCAGGAAGTAGTGCGAACCGATCCAGTTGAGGTCCTGGAGCGCTTTCTTGTCTTCGGCAATGGGGCCGAGCTCTGGCTGCCTCATGAACAACCGCGCGCGCGAGGGGCCGAAGCAGTCATGGGTGAAGTCCGCCACCTCCTGGGCGAGGAGTGGGTTGTTGATCCGCGTCGAGTCGACATCCATGCGCATCTGGCGAAGGTCTGTGCCACAGGGAATGGCAGCGATAGCGCCGTTGGTGAAGCCCTTGGAGAGGGCGTGCATGAAAGCCCACCAGATAGGGAGCTCCGCACTCTTGCCTGCTATCGAGCTGAATGTGGTGTTCCAGCCGGTGTCAGCAGGCTTCGGCAAGGTGACTTGGCACTGCTGTGCGCGCTCCTGGTCGAACTGGATGGTATCCAGCCCCACCGACACCGTGGGAATCCCCCCGAGACAGACCACCACGTATCCAACGTAGATCTGCGTCTCGATGCGGGCAAGGGACAGGACACCCTTGTTGCCTTCGTCGGCCCCTTCCCCGCGAACCTTCAGCCATTCCCGGACGATGATGATCAGAAAGGGGAGGGCAAACAGGCCGGTGTCCGAGATCATGTTCCAGATGCCGTTGTTGATGATCCAGCCGACCAGCGTGAGGTAATACTCGAGGTAATCGTTGGTGTAGAGGGTCATAGCAGGTCACCCCAGCTTACCGGGGCTTTCACGAGCTCGATGATCACAGCAAGGAACGCTACCAGGAGCTCGATGCGAAGCATGCGGTTCTTGGTAGGGCCATCCTCAAGAGGGGGCATCCGGCTCTTCAACTTCAACCAGAAGGTGGCGAGCATCACGTAGAGACAGATCCTCCAAGCCAGCAGCCACAGGTAGTTGTCTTGTCGCCAGTTCAGCCAGAGCTCTACACCGCCCAGGTGGTTGATGACGATCATGCTGAGCACGATACTCACCAGGATGAGGCCCAAGGTGAACGCCAGACTGATGGCCACACCCTTGAGCAGTCCGGCCTTTTTGGTGATTTGCTGGTCCATCGGGCTCACTCCTTGGTCGCGGGTTTCTGCAGCTGCTGCAGGCGATCGGTTTCAGGAGCTCCAGGAAGTACCGCTCTGGAGTTTTCTGCCCGAGACTGACCGCGCTCGACGATGGCCATCGGAGAGTTCTTGGCCAGTTGCTGCCTCATATCAAGCTCAGTCTTCAAGTTGGTGATGAGCTGTTGCAGGGTATCCGTGCTTCCGAGAACAGCATCTACAGCTAGCTTGTTCATGTTCACGTTGGGTTCCTTGCTGCCAGTGATCAGCATTCGCTGGAGCAGCAAGCTTTTCTCGAGTACGTCTGCAAGGGCGACTTCTGAAGCCAAGCGCTGAGCCAGCAATGCTTGGTCGCGTTCGTCGCGCAACGCCATGATTACGCCACGAGTGACAGGCAAGGAGTCGCTGCCGGCATCGCGCAATTTCTCCGCTGTGATCGTTGCACCTGGTTTCAGTAGCTCCTGCAGAGCCTGGATTTTGTTTTCGTAGGTTTCTTGAATCAGGGGGGCAAGCCCGACTCCAGGTGAAGATGCACTGGAGCAGCCTTCGCAGGTCTGAATCTGCTGCTCACCGAGTACACGTGTGGCGAATTCTGCTGCTTTGGATGGTGACTCCCATGAGCCGCAGACCAGGCCATTGGAACAGGTGTCTTTTTGAATGCTCGAGGTGTCGCTAACCGACCGGTTGTTGAGCAGGTTGTAGCCAGCTTTGGTCACATCGCTGACTACCCGGATAGGCTGCTGGCCCGCCCCCCCTGCCTGAGATCCTCCCACCCAGGTGACTCCGGAGTTACCGGAGGCGCTCTCCGTCCTCTCCACAACAGCTACGGCGTCAGAGTTGGAAGCCAACTCTTGGCCCATCTTTTGGCCTTCGGCGACTTTGCCCCACCCCATCTGGTTGCCTGCAATGTCGGCCATGCTCTCGGCCAAGGCACGGCAACTGCCCTTCGACCTGTCGTAGTCGAGGCGCGCCTGCAGGATGCCGTTGGTGAGTAAATTGTAGAGAGCTGGATTGGCGCGCTGCAGGATGAGTGCCGGCAGCGAGGAGACCGCGCCGGTAGCGTTCTGGATGACGGAGCCCATGATGTTCTGGAAGCCTTGAGTAGCGCCGTTCAGCTGGTTCTCCAGTGTGTTGTTCAGGCTCATGTTTCCGCAGACCAGGTTGTTCTGCCAGCCGGCTCCCACCGTGATGCTTTCCATCTGGCCAGCGCTGCCCATAGTGACCGCGCTTCCGCCCCCGATGCTGTACAACACGTCGTCTCCGATCACGCTGCCTTGCGACTCCACTTTGATAGGGTCTACGGCGAGTACCACGGTACTGCTCATGCTGAGCGCGATTCCGATTGCTTGGGTAATGCGTTTCATATGGTGCTCCAGTGACTGAGGCTCATTGGAAGTCGGTGCTGCCAAGGAACGTCTGGCCGCGACGCTGACAGCAGGAGTAGGGGCGCCACAGCGCCCAGGCGTAGGCTTCGTCTTCGGCCTGAACTCGCGGACCGCTGTTGGGGAACACCGCGCACGTCGTCGACAGCGTCGGAGTCAGCTCCTGCCACTTGCCTGTGGTGGCGTCGCCCTCGAGGAGCTCGCCGGCGGGCCAGTAGCCTTCCTCTGGTGTGGCACGGATGGGCATGTACAGATGGGGTTGGCCGTAGCGCGTGGTGACATCGCCTGCTCGCTGGGCGATTACCGCGCCGGCCTTGTAGTCGTCGCTCTGGTGCAGGAAGCCACTGCGTGGATAGACACTGCCCCAGAGGTCACCAGAAAGCATTCCGCCGACCTCTCGCATCCCCGGAGTGAGCGATTCCGGATAGACCGACTCTGGAATGCCGTATCGCCAGGCAATCGTATCCAGCGTGCTGAGCATGTAGGGCATGAAGGGAGTGGTTGCCCCCTTGCATGCGTATCCCGAGGCGCTGGCAAATCGGCTGAAGAGGGACCCACCTGGGTGGCCGACGACATCTGCCTCTTTGAACTTGATGTTGTTGTTCTCGTTGTTGTGGTTCGTAGTGCCGTCATTACCGGCCTGCGCAGACGCATTGGGCGTGCCGAGCGAGCTCATTTCCGTCCACGGGTTGTCGCCCGTGTTGGCGTAGGCAGAAACCACGACATCCGGGATGAAGTGACGAACCTTCGTGGAGGTCCTGACTTTGCACCCGTAGGGGGTGCAGAACAGCCAGTAGCAGATCCCGACCACCTTGTACTCGAGGCAGTCAGGAGATAGCGAAGAGCTGATGATCGCGGCTGAGTTGATCGCGGCCGACGTGGAGAACGATGCACAGGCAGCGATTGCCGCAGCCAAGAGGCGAACAGGGGATTTTTTCATCGCACACTCCTCGAGTGTTCGATGGCCTGCAGGGCTAGGGCAACATTCGGTTGGCCATACACGACGTATTTGCGGCCGACTACCACTGCAGGCAGCTTCTCGACTCCCACACTCCACGCATCAGTGACGCCTTGCTGTGCCTCGAGCAGGTCCCGCTGGATGCGTGTGCCTTCCGGGCCATTCAGGATCTTCTGTGCAGCTGCAGCGGCTTGTTGAGGATTGGCCGGAAGCAGGCGCGAAAGCTGCTCCTCGAGGCGTTGCTGTTCATCCAGCTGAATTAAGCGAATGCCGGCGCCTGCTGGCAGGGTGACTGGATGCGCTGAGTCAGTGATGACCCAGGTTTCGGCGTGAGTGGTGCCTGTGGCTATGGCTCCGCAGAGCACCGCCACGGCGCGCCACTGGCCGATACGTGAGAAGTTGAGCATGGTGCTGCACCTGGTAGTTGGTCAGGTGCAGGAGACCGGAACTGATAGGGGGGACGCAGCAGGAAATAGTTATCCCAGGGACTGGCATTTTATCCGTCACCTGGTCGACGTGCCTGAGCTCATCCCCTGGTTGGCCAGCCTATCCATCGCAGACAGCAACGTGGCGCTATCTGCAGGGCCTTCGAGTCTCAGGGAACGCCCGGTTCTGTTGTCTGTGATTTCCAGGGTTGGGGTAGCCTGAATTCCCTTCTGCTGAGCTTCGAAGCGCTCCTGATCTACAAGAAGGGCGGTTTCGCTGCTGTTCGCGCAGAGCTGCAGGTTGACCTTCGAATTGGCGTTGTCTAGCCCCAGTATCACGAAGTCGCTGGGAATCCCTTGCCCGTTGCTGGCGGTGCGCGCAAGTACCTGGTCCACGGCGCTCCAGAAGGAGGCCGCACCGCCGAGTGTGCCCGCGCAATGTACGAGGCGAGCTTCGTGTACTGCTGCAACACCATGTAGCTGTAGAGGGAAGTGGTGCCATTTGAGGTTCACGTCCGGCTGCTGGTTCACCCAACGTTTCAGCTGAGGTGTATAGGTCCGGCAGTAGGGACACTCCAGATCCGCATATTCGGTGATCGTCCACCTGGCTGTGGGAGAGCCATACAGCCAGGGGCTTTTGTGGTCTGATGACGACCAAGGCCAGAGCCCGATGGCGCCGGCGATCAGTCCAATGACGCAGGCAACCCCAAGTAGGACATACATGGTGCGGTAGCTCATTGCTCAGGCCCCGCGGGTGTCACTTGGGGGATCAATGACTGCCGGCGAAGGGCTTCGATCAGGTCCTCCTGGGCTTTTTCCGGCAGGGGATGTTGCTGCAGCCACTCGTCCAGGGCGGCCTGGATCTGCGGACCAATATCGCGACGATCGACCGCACGTTCTTTGATCTGCTGCAGTTCATCGATGAGCACAGGAGCGCACACCTCAAGAGTCTGCAGGGCTTCTTGCCCAGGATGTTTGAGCAGCTGGGTCAGGTTTTCGATCAGGTTCTGGGTCAGGGAATTGAGAATTCTCATGCCTGGCGCTCCGCGGCCTTCGCTGTTGCAGAAAATGTGATGGGGTAGGGGGTAATGCCGCGCTTGCGGTCCAGGTCGGCTGATACCTCTAGGGCAGCGCCGAGCTCGTCGCACCCGATGGCCTTCATGATGTCGTAGCGCTGCTTCTTCTCTTCCGGCTCGGTCATTGCGAGTGCGAGATACAGACTGGGTGGCACCACACGGAAGAGCAACTCGATGCGCTTGGCTAGAACGACACCTTCGGTGAACTTGCCGTTCTCTTTCCGGGCCGAAAGCATCATCGTCTTCTGGGCAGGCGTCAGCTCACGGAACCGGGCGATCTTCTCGACCTCATCTGGCGGCATGTTCAGGCAGATCCACCACTCGATCATGTTGAGCAGGGCAGAGGCCTCGGGGGGCACGTCGTCGACGTTCTGGGTGGCCATCCAGAACCAGGCCCCGAGCTTCCTCCACATCTTCGTAATTTTCACTGCGTAGGGCGACAGCAGCGGGACCTTCAACTGGATGTGGCCTTCGTCGGTGAAGAAGATCAGTGGGCGGCCCTTGAATTGGTCGCGCTCAGCGATGTTGTTCACCGTGTTGAGGAGCGAGATGTAGGAGATGGCCATCTGCGCCTGGTAACCCTCCCGAGCGTAGGTTGCTAGGTCGACGATGGTGATGTCGGCCTCGGGCCAGGGCGTTCCCTCGCGGTTGAACATTTCGCCTTCCGTGCCCATGCAGAAGATCTGCATGGCCTCGGCCATTTCCATGAAGCGGTTCCGACGGCTCTCGGGGATGGACTCATCCGCAGCCATGGCTTTCAGGGCATCGCGCACGTCTTCGGTCAAGACAACCCGGTTCGCCGTCGAGCACGTCGCCGCGGCGTCCAGGATGCACTGGCGGATCGCGCTGCGGTCGGCACGCGTCATCCTGGCATCCTCGTTCGGCTCGCCGCCGGTGATCATCAAGCGGGCCGTGATCTCCAGCTCACCGAGGATGTCGCGCTGTTCGTCTTCTGTACCATCAAGGGCGCTGGCCAAGTGCGCGTCCGAAGCTTCGAGGTCCTCCGGGTTTAACACCTTCGCCTTGTCGGGCCGTTCAACCAGCTGGATGGCATCGGCAAACGGGGCCAGGCTGACGCCTGAACCTGGTGCGAGGCGGACGCGGTTGACGGTCAGGCCCAGTCGCTTCGCGAACTCCCCCAGAAGACCGAAGCTATTGCCCGCTTCCACGACGAACAAGCGCGGCCGGTAGACCGCCGTGATCTGGCAGAGGATGTTGGTGGCTGTGGCTGACTTACCGGCACCAGTCGGGCCGAACAGGAACAGGTGTGCGTTCATCTGCCGGTCGAGGCGGTTCAAGGGGTCGAAGGTGAGGGGCGCGCCGCCTCGGTTGAACAGTGTGATGCCGGGCCGACCAGTACCAGTGGAGCGCCCCCAGATAGGGGCGAGGTTAGCGATGTGCTGGACAAACATCATCTGGACGTACCAGTCCATGGCTCTCGACTCGTTCGGGTCGAAGTTGCAGGGCAGCCACCGCAGGTAGCTGTTGAGCGGCGCGACTTCGTCCTGAGGCTGGACCGGGAGCATGCCCGCCCCCAGTAGGGCGTTGTTCAACTGGGTGGTCCGTGTTTCCAGTTGGGCCCTGTCGGCGCCGCGCAGGTAAAAGGCGACGCTGGCTCGATACATCTTGTGCTTACGCCCGAGGAGTTTCCGGGCCTCTTCAACGTCGGCGCGGGTGTGGGCGGAGGCTTGGGTGTCGCCTACGGCCTTCTTCGACAACTGTTCCAGGTGGCCTTCCAGCAAGTCCTGCGGCGTTGCCACCATGGTGATGCAGAGGATCGTGTCCTCGGGTAGCCGGTCGAAGAGGGAGTTGAGTGCGTCAGCCTTCTTCGTCTCGCCGGTCAGGTGTCCGGTTTTCGGGGCATCGCGAAGGCGATCGAGCATGACCACTCGATGCGGCATGCCGTCGAATGACCAGAGCCCAGCTTCAATTTGGGATAAGGGTTCCCTGAAGAACAGGTTCTGGGCGAAGTCGGTCCCGCTGGCCAGTGGCAACTCGTCCTCGGGAAGATCATCTGGACGCTGGCAGACCAGTTCATAGAAGCGCCTGATATCTGCGTCGCTGGTACCGAGATGATCGGGATGAGGGTTGAACCAGTGGATTAGCCATTGGCGGATGGCGTGGCCATCCATACGTTTGGCAATCACGCCGGCGTTGGCCAAGGCTCCTTCCAGGCGATCGCAGATAACAGCCAGGTAGGGGCCGGGAGCCTGGCCACGCACGACGCTGTCCTGCTTGGCGACTCGCCGATACACGACCAGGCGAACCCTGCGATTTTGGCCGCGCCAAGGCAGTTTGCTGACGGCCGTATCCTCGAACAGTCCTCCGGGCTTGGAGATCGATTCCAGGTGCCGTTTGAACAGCGACCTATACAGCTCGGTGAACTCGCTGCCAGCTGCACTGGGCTTGATGTAGGAGCGCAGGGCTTCCTGGTACTCGTCCCAGCTCGTTTCGTCCTGGGCGTACAGCTGCAGTACCCAAGGCGAGCTTTCCAACTCTTCGAAACAGTCCTGCAGGGCGTTTTCCAGCGCATCACGCGCCGAGCGCAGCCATGCGGAGTCGCGGCCCTCAGTGCCGATCGGGGTTAGCTCGAAGAAGGCGGCCTGAGAGCGGCCGTCCTCGAGGAGCATCGCTTTCTCCGCCGGCAGAAATTCTACCCACGGCAGCAGGTCGACAAAGGATGGAGCCACATCGTACATGCGGGCTACGTCAGCATCGGTGGCTGGTTTGTCCTTCGGATTGCGCCAGTCGTTGGGGAGCGGAATGCCGAGGTTGGCAAGGCGCTCCAGGTGGCGTTCGGTCGCCGCTTCAATTTCATCAGGGCCAGCAGGTGCTGGCAGCGGGTCTTGCTCTTGGGTCGACAGATACTCGTCGGAGTGGTTGTCGAGCTCGACAACGGGCTCGACCGTCTCTGCCCGGGCTCGTCCACGGAGACGTTCAAAAAGGCCCATCAATATTCCTCCGTTCTTTCGCCGGGCATCGCGTACTGCACCCGTTGGTAAAGCGGGAAGACCGTGGTGTAACCGGGGACCGGTGCTGGGTCAGATCCTGCCAGGTGAGGGAACACGTACATGACCAGGTCAGGGTTCGGCAGACGTTTGAACTGGCTGTAGATCTCGTTCTGCGCAGTGCGGGTGAACTCGTCATTGTCGTTCGTGGCTGCTGCCTGCCCTACGTCGATTGGACGGCGGAGCTCCTGCCGCGCATCCAGCAGCAATCTGCTGCTGGAGCTACCGCTGCTCCCGGTTGTCCCCTGCTGCCATACATCCATCATGCTGGTATCTCCATGGGGGAGCAGCTCGTCCTTATTGGTTGAGCAGCCACTGCTGAGCATGGCCAGCGCAAGCCAGGCGGCAACGGCTGCCCGGCGCTCAGTCAAGATTTGCGGAAACATGCGAAGCTCCAGCGGTGTAGTCGACCTTGCGGCCCTTGATCTCGTAGTCGATCGCCAGTTGCTGATCGAGATGGACGGACACCTTCGCCCCGGGCGGAACGTAGACCGCGGCGAATGCCTCCCCGTACAGCTTGTTCATCCAGGACCTGATATCGCTCACGCCCCCCGACAGGATGCTGCCGATGGCGGAGTTCCCTGAGGTGCCGGTGGTACCGAACGACGTGCCGTTGCTGCTGAACACCGCCGAGCTGCTGCTGTCGTCCGCTTTCAGCAGTTTGGCGACGCCGGCGCCGGCGGCAGTGACGAGCGATTGGTTGGTCAGGTATTCCTTGGCGTTGGAGCGGCGGTCGCCGGAGATGCAAGGGATGCCATACGGGTCGCTGATCCAGCCCAGTCCGCCCTGGATGGACTGCTGGCCATTTCCGCTGCTGGCCTGGTTGTTGTTCTGGTTGCCGTTCGCCTCCTCGGCCGGAGCCGGGAAGGTTCGCACTGTCCCATCGTTGAACACGAAGGTGAGGCTGCGGATCTGACCGCGCACGCAAGACAGCGTCCAATCGCCGGAAGCAGTGCCGGTGGCCACCGCGCCGGCGACGTCGGGCAGCTCGATGCCATTGGCGGTCAGGTTGTCCGGGCCGATCAGTACCTTGAACGGGTACGGATCGTTCACGGTGCCGTCGATCGGAACCCTACCGATCAGCGCTGACATGGCCACCGATCCCATCAGCGTCGAGTTCTGAGGCAGCGTGTACGTCTTCCGGACCTGCTTACGGGCGTCTTGCGGCGATATTTCGCCACCAACGCTGTGAGCGCTGTTGTTGAGGATGTTCTGTCCTCGGTCGGCAGCCTGGCCGAAGCTCGACGGGAAGCTGAAGCTACTGGCGGATTGTCCTGAGCCTGTGGTGAGCGGCTTGCCACTGGCATCCAAAGCCGTAGCATCCTGGGGCTCAATCCAGACCATGTCCTGCTTGGAGCTGGCGTTGTGCTGGAATGCCTGGCCATCGCCAGGCTGGACGCCGAAGCCGATCGGCAGGTCGCTGCCTGTAGAGTTGGCGCCTTCCATCCCAGACTCGCGCTTGGAAAGGGTATCCATCTGCTTCTGCAGCTTGTCGAGGATGCCTTGGCTCTGTTCCTGGGTGTGCTGCTGCAGTTGCTGCTGGGCGGCGTTGAGGCGTTGATCCACGGTCTGGTTGATGTTGCCCAGGCGGGCCTGCAGCTCCTCGTTCTGTCGTTTGAGCTCGCCGTTATCCTTCAGGGCCTGTGTCATCTGGTCCTTCAGCTGCCGGCTTTCCGCGACAACTGTACGAAGGGTGTCACTGGGCGTGTCACCGTCTACACCCAGCGCCTTGGCCTGGCCGGAGCCGATCTTGGGCTTTTCCTCGGGCGTGGCATCTTCGCCTTTGTGTTTCGTAAGGCTCGTGAGTATCACGATGACGAATATGCCGAAGGGGACGGCCAGCCACTTCAGGAGGGGGTTACCTTTCAGAGTTGCTGCCACGCTGGCCTCCTTTCGGATCTACCTGGCTGATGGATGCCGGCAACAACGACTCGCGGAGCTCCTTGCCCTGGGTGACCAGGTAGACGGTTGTAGTGTCCGTCGCGTTGCCCCGCGCCCCGAGGTAGGGGTGTTGGAAGGTGGCCGCAACGAAGTTGCCCATCAGGTCGCGAGGATCCAGCTTGAGCTGCTGTGAGCTGGTGTTGCGCAGCTTGACTGCGGTCACGTAGAAGCCATCCAGCTTCCAGGCGCCGAGAGCACTAGCTTCCAGCGGCTGTACTGGCAACAGAGTGCTCAGATCAAGTCGCCGATCGATGCGTTCCTGGGCAATTCCGGCTACAGGTTCAACAGTACGCAGTGGGGCATACAGCATTTGCGCCGCGTACCTGGTGAGCACCACCGGTGACGGTGTTTCATGTTGCGGTACCGGGGGCGCATCTTCTTCCTGCTGGCCGGTAGTGGTGGTCGCCGCTGTGCTTTGGAGCTTGGTGCTGGGAGCTTGGCCATAGCGGGACGGTGTGGTCTCTCCAGCGACAATCTTCACCGGCTCCAGTGCAGGCTGACCGTCCTGTGCCGGGGTGGCCGCGATGTCCACCAGCATGATCTCGCCGTTGGCGACGTTCTGCAGCTGCAGGCGAGAAGGAGAGATGGTCTCGTTGGCGAGAAGGTAGATGGCGCCGCCCGTACTCTGCACTCGAAGCTTCCCGACCAGCTCAGGTTTCATGCCCACTCGCACGTTCTGGTCGACGAACAAGATCCGCTCCTGGCCTACCCGCAGAGGCACCGCGAGGGGGATCCGCTCCCATTGCAGGATCTCGACCGCCTGCGCATGGGCAGCAATCAAGAAAGACAGGGCGCTGCCCCAGCGAAGCAGGATCTTCATTGCTGGCCACCTGGTCCGGAAATGTCGTTGTCGACCTCGATCCTCACCGGATTGCTGGTGTAGCAGTCCCACTGCAGACCGAAGGGGTTGCGCTCGGGGTCAAGGTCCGCACGAACGATATGGAGGGGATAGCGCGATAGGGCGCGCTTTACGCGCTCGCCGCCGTAGTGCTCGTCGGCTGCAATGTCGAGGTTCACGGTCCAATCGTTAATGGTCTGGACGATGGTGTGCTGCTCATTTTTGTCATCTACACCGCGACCTGGGATTTCAAAGACACCGCGCTCGCGCTTGCGGAGCTCGCCCGCGTTGCGACGTAGCTCGAAGTCCTTCTGCAGGTAGGTCTTGCAGCCGGGAGTGAGGTAGGCATCCAGTCGGTCGATGTTGGCCTGATAGTCCACTTCGCCGTCGCTCGGCCAGCGGTTCATCTGCTGGAAGATGTACAAGGCAAAGCTGTAGACGCTCTCCGGTGGTACATCCCACCATTTACGAGTGCTACCCGAGCGCAGGTCTGGAGGTACGTGTACGGTCAGGTCCTTCGGTGCTTTCCACCACCCGTATGCGAGTGCCAGGCACACGATGGTCATGAATCCCAGGGCCAGGCGCAGGCTCAGGATGTGCGCCTGCTGGGCGTCCACCTTCTTGCGAAAACTCATGGTTACTCCGTGCGGTGACAGGTCCATGCGCCGGAGCGCGTGATCAGCCCGCTGTCACCCCAGAATGGGGCGTATTGGGCGATGTAGAGTTGCACCTGGCGGTAGAACCAAGTGTCAGGTCGGTTGCGCTTCATCTTCCGCAAGATGCGGCTTGCGACGGTCAGCCCCAGCACACCGCCGGCGAGGGCGCCCGCGATGATCAGTGCCAGGTTGCCGGACAGAATCGCGACAGGGATTCCCAGGACAAAGCCGACCGCGCCGCTGAGGAACACGGTGCCCCACATCTCGTCGGCAGTCAGACCGCCCATGATCACGGGCTGTCTGTTGAGATTGGTGGGAAGGAACTTGAGGGTCCCATCGTCGAGGTGTTGGTCGTCGGCCATGGTCGCAAACCTTCCTTAGAGGATGCCGGTCGCTTTGGTGACCATGAAGATGCCGACACAGATGATGCCGATGCCCACAACGGCGGTAGCGCCCAGATCCCGCCACTTTTTCTTACCGTCGTGAATGTCGTGGTAGACGCCATAGGCGTGCCAGGAGACGCCTAGGATCATCGCGCCGAGGATGATCAGGCCCAGGAGCATGAACCCGTCGTAACCATAGTTCTGGATGGTCTGGAGCCAGTTCGAACCTTCCCCCCGACTGGGGGCTTGGGCCTGCGGCAGAGCCGCGTTGGCGAGCTCCGGCAGAGCCAGCAGGATCATGCTGAGGGTGAGTGCGCGGGAGTAGGGCTGCTTGGGCATTGGTGTGCTCCGTGAGTTAGCTGAGGACAAAGAAGGTGAGAATCATGAGAAGCAAGATCAGGCGGATGGCAGATGATCCGGCTATCGAACGGTCGAGGTTCTTGGTCGCCCAGCCGCGCCAGATGCTGTAGGCCGCCCAAGCGCCCCACAGCATCGCCAGTGCGACCAGAGCTCCGACGACCAGGGTTGTTGTTGCCTGCGGTGTGAAGCCGCTGGCGGCTTTAAATGCCGCGGACTGCGAGGAGCTCATGCTCATGGCATACGGCCTCCCGTCAGGGTGTAGTTGCCGGTGAGTTCGGCCAGATCTCGGGGCTGGGCGCGACTGGGGGTGAGGTAGTCCTGCAGGCCCTGGCGAATACGCTGGATGTCGCCTGCCAGGCGCTCGTAGTCGAAGTAGTAGCGCTGCCCAGGCTCATCGGCGACATGCGCGCTGCGCCTGGCCGAGTCCTCGAGGGCATTCAGCTGGCGAATCATGACCTCGATGTTTGCCTGCTCGGACGCACTGGCGGCGTCCGCCAGCGGCGGGAAGCAGATGCACCCGATGACGGCGATGAGCCCGTACTGGGCGATTCGGCTGAGAGATGCGGAGGAAGGGCGGCGATGGTTCACGGCTACGCTCTGGCAAGTCGGTTGATGCCAGCTTGCCGGCACCAACCACTCGCTCGCCGCAAGAAATACTTACTGGGCTCGCGCGGATTTTCTCGAGCCCGTCACGCCTAGGTTTCGCGCTTGAAGAACAGCAGGTAGCCCACGGGCATAGCGAAGCCATATGCCCAGCCCTGGGCGTTCTGGTTACCGATTTTGGTCTCGCCGCGGCACAGTGGCTGCACGGTCACCAGTTCCCAGCCCTCAGCCCCCAGCGGCCCGAGGAGCGCCTGAAATGTGTCGTGCTGCAGCAGTTGCACAAGGTCGGGCTCGAGCGTGACCTCGGTCGATTTGAACAGCACTCCGCTGGTTTGGGTCTTTAACGGAATGGCGACGTGCTCGATGCGGTGCTCAAAGCGCTTGAAATTCATGGTGTGCTCCAGCTGGAATAAAGGCTCCAGATAACGGGCTCCGGTGGCTGGAAGCACAACCAGAAATTCTCAGCAGCCCCTGCAGGGATTTTCGGGCCGGAGCTCAGGCCCTCTGTTGAAGAGCTCCTGGAGCACGAGCTTCGACGTATCGCTCCATAATCGCCAGGACCAAGCTGTTGATGGCGAGGATCCGCATGGCGCGGGTCACCGACACATAGAGTAGGTTGAGCTCGTCGTCGCGCCGGCCAGGATCGAGGTCGGGAGAAAGGGGATCGGCTGTGAAGTCCTCGTAGAGCGAGACGAAGTCCCATTCGAGCCCCTTCGCCTTATGCGCGGTGGTCAGGGTCACCGTGGCGTCCAGCTCCTGGTTCTTGTCCACCGAGCAGCTGCGCAGTGCCAGGATTCGCTGAGGGAGGTCAGGGTAGGCCGAGATGATTTTGATCGACCGAAGCATTTCGCTGTCTTGGCTGACCTCGGCGATCTCCACGTACTGGCCGAAGTCTCGGTAGTCCCGTAGCAGCTTCTTGTTCTGAACCTGGTCCCGATTTCCTCGGCTGAAGTGGAACAGGTCTTCAAGGTCGCGGAGCGAATAGCTGTCGATGCCACCCACCCAATAGAAGCGAGGCTTCTCTCGGATGAGGCTGAGGGCATTCTCAATCACGCCGATCACGGTGCGATGGATGAAGGCACGATGCGGCAGGCCTGGGGGAAGCGCCTTCTTCACTTGGGTCTTCGCACCTAAGCCCTGGAGCTTCCGTGTTTCCCCCTTGTAGGACAGGATTATGTTCGCGACGTGGGCTACTGCGGGACCAAACCGGAAACTCTGGGACAGGTAGTGCGTTTCCGCGCCCTCCATCCAGGGTGCGTCGAGCGCATCCTCGGCACCACGGAAACGATAGAGCTGCTGGTGCGGGTCCCCAACAGCGACTCTGCGTATCTTCTGGATGCGCACAATATCGGCGATCACAGGGTTCACGTCCTGGGCCTCGTCCAGCAGGATGCAGTCAAATCGCTGGCTCAGGTCAGGCTTACTCAACTGGTAGAGCTTCAGGTAGCCATCGTGGGGGATCAGCATGCTGGTGTCCTGCAGATCCTTCATTCGAACCCAGATCGAGCGGGTGGCACCCAGCGCTTGTAGGAGATAACGCTCCTGCGCTGTTGTCAGCATCTGCCTGCCCTTGAAGCGCGGGAAATGTTCGCGGTCGATTTCGCCATCCGCACTGGCCATGAAATTGTTGAGAGTGGACAGCACGTCTCTGACCAGTTCCCAGTCTTGGGTATTGAGCGCGCGGGCAATGTCGGTGAGTCGCAGATTCTTGGTCTGCTTGTGGCTGTATTGGGTGCCGTAGACGGCATAGGCCAGGCCATGTGCGGTCTTGCTCACCACGTTTTTTCGGGGGAAGCGGCTGCGGGCCGCCAACTCCACGGAGCTGTTGTAGCAAAGGTAGAGAATACGGAGCTCAGGGTGATGCTGCGCATAGCCAACCAGCGTGGTCGTTTTGCCTGTGCCGGCGAACGCCAAGATCCTGAGCTTGTTCGCTCGCGATCCGATGATGGGCTGTTGCTCTGGAGTCCACTGCATATCGTGCTCCTTAGAGGTACTTCTTGAAGCTGGCTGCTGTGATGCTGACCGAGACACCGAGCAGAGCTGCACATGGCAGCAGAACCAGGAGGGGGCTGATGCTGATCGGAATGGCGAGATAGAGCGTCCAGGGTAGGATCGCCAGCGGAAGCATCGTGCTTCTGGCCTTGTGGTACAGGTAGCTGGACTCCCGGCCGGCGCCGAACTTACGCAGGTCGCGCCGGACCAGCCCGTCGACCAGACCGGTGAAGGCTGCCATGGCAAAGAGCGGGATCGTCAGCACCAGTACCACTGTCCTGACGCAGAAGGTCAGAATCGTAAACAGTGCCGCCAGGGCGTAGGTCTGCACGGTGGACACGCCCTGTGCGGTGAGGTAGCGGACGTCGAATTCTGACTTGGGGCCTGCCTGCGCCACAGCGGACATCCCCTGCATCCAATCGAAGAGGCCGGTCTTCACGATCAGCCACTCGTAGATCAGGCCCACGATCCATTTCGCCGTGTGCCCGGGCTCCTGGACCAGAACGCTATGCAGAAGCCCCTGGGACAGCCACCCCAGCTCGTAATTGAGCATTTCCTGGGCATGCTGCCAGCCAGCCTCCGGCCAGAAGAAGTAGAGGCAGAGCCACTCCACTATCACCGCTGCCAGAAGCGAGCCGAAGAGCACGCCGGCGAGCTGAAAGGGGAGGCCGATGATCGTACGCAGGAGGGACTCCGGACGCTCCTGCTGGGTCTGGGCACGTTCAGCGATTTCAGCCATGGTTCATCCCTCAAGCCGCCTCGTCGCTGCCGCCCAAGTGACGAAAGTCGTCGACCAGGTCGGCAGGGAGCCCATCGTTGATGTTCTGGTAGCCGGGCGCCTCCCACCATTCCCCGGAGCTGGAAGTGGCACCTTTGCGCATGCCGGCTGCCAGTTCCTGCAGGTTCTTTGGCAGGACCTCGTCGGGGTCGTTGGCTGGAAGTGGCATGCGGATCTTCCACAGGTTCCCGCCCTCGATGAGGGCAAAGCACTGCCCCTTTGGCAGGCCTACCACGTGAGCCGGCTCAATCATTGGCACGCTGGTCATCTGCACCTGGTCGTGGGTATTGGAAGTGAACGCCGTCTTGCCGTTGACCGAATCGTTCGCGCTGCTCGCCGGCGTGCTGTTGTAGATCTGCACCTTGGGCAACTGATTTGTCAGCAGTTCGGCCGTGGCTGTCTCCCGAACCCTGAGCATGAACAGGTTGTTGAAGTTGCCCACTACCTGGCCGGCTTTCGCCCGGGAGCCGATCTTGGCCTCGATGTCGCTCATGGTCTGCGTATACGCGGTCACCTGGATGCCGGCGCCGCCTGCCTTGTTGACCATGGGGATGAACTCGTCGCCGATCAGCTCGTTGAACTCGTCGGCGTGGAGGTTGATGCGCACCTTGCCTGCGGCTAGGCCGCCGGGAAGGCCATCGTCGAGACCATGCTTGTAGATGTGGCCGGCTACCGAGACCAGGTCGCTGAACATCGAGTTGCCAACCGCCGAGGACACCTCGGTATCCGACAGAGCGTCGAGACCGATGTAGACCACAGCGCGCTTCCGGATGACCTGCATCCAGTCGAAGATTGGCCTCGAGTCGTTGAGGTCCAGGTAGTCGGGTGAGAGCAGCTCTGCAATCCGGCCGGTGGTGAGCTTCTCCAGGAGCGGCAAAAGCGACGCGACGATCTTGTCGAAATAGGTTTTGTCGTAGCGCACTGCGCTGCGCAAGCCATCCATGACGGAGTCAGAGATGCGCTTCTGCGTAAGGTAGGCATCGATGGCCACTACCCGCAGCGGCCGGTCTTTCATGGCGAAGCTGAGAGTCTTCCGATCGATCTTGCCCTCGATCGCCACGATAGTTTCCCAGGCCTTCGGATCGTGATCGGCGAAATATTTCTGTGCGTACTCCACGAACAGCTCGTCGATGTTGATGACGTGCCGGCGGATCTGCTCATAGTCTGGACGCCTGCCCAGGGCGACGAGGGACTGGGCGATGATGTTGACGAACCGCCAGGCGAACTCCCTGAACGCCGCGCTGTTGCCTTCGCCGGACAGCTGGCCGGCGATGCGAGTTGCAACCTCGCTGATGCGTCCGAACCGCCCCACGGCGTTGTAGCGTGCGGAAATATCGGGCCAGCCAAGGTGGAAGACGTAGAACTCATCCAAGCGCCCGGCGCGCTTGCATTCGACGTACATGCGTTTCAGCAGGTCCGCGTCCCCTTTCGGATCGAAGACGATGACAACCTCGTGGTCGGGCTGCTCATTATCACGCCGGCGTCGGTGGCCATGGTGCACGGTCTGGGTTCGCCGCCCCATCTGTACGCGTCGGCGCCGGCGATGGGGCCGGCGGATGTCCTGCGTGATGAAAAGTTCGGCGAGCCGCGTCTTGCCCACCCGAGTTGTGCCCAGGACGAGCGTGTGTCCCACTCGCTCCCCCAGCGGCAGGCTGACATCGTGTTCCTCTGGCTCAATGCCGTGCAGCCGTGGCAGACCGCCAACTGGTGGAAGTGGCCGAGCTGGATTCCAGGAGGAATCCCATGACGTGGCCTTGGCCAGAAAGCTCAGTGGGAAGGGAGCGAACTCCAACCGTTCCTCGAGGCGCCGCGCACGCTGATACAACGGCGATGGCTCAACGTAAGGGGAGAACTGGGGCAGATAGGTGTCGGCCAGTCGCTGCGTATGCTTTTGTGTCCAGCGGAACCCCTTGCCGATAAACAGCCGCTCATTGCTGACGGGCATTTCGGCGCTGGTCATCGTGTAGTGCGGTAGCCGTCTGATGTTCTTCTGGTAGCGAAGTACTCGAAGCGCTTGCATCAGCCGGATCGTTCCTAGGTAGGCGAACATCAGCGCAGCGATCAAGCCGAAAAGCGGCGTCAGGGCCAGCGCCCAGGGCGCGAGAACACAGAGCGCCGCGGCCATGTAGCTGATGGTGGTGGTGTACAGCTCCACGGGAGGGCGCAGTAGCGCATCCAGCGTGTATGTAGCGGCCATGGCGACTAGCTCCCCTGGGATGTGATGCTTTGCTGAGGACCCTGATGATTTGCTGTTTCGAGTTCGTCACGAAGGTGCTGGAGCATGGAAAGGAGGTCGTCCTCAGTCCTCCAGGCCACACGCCCGCCGAAGAGAGTGATGACGTGCTGCATCTGGTCGAGCATGAGGTCCTGGCGCCGCACGTCCTTCGGCAATTCGATCATCAGGGTCATGTGTGGCGAGTTGAGCGACGACAAGATCGCCTCCTACTGCTGGACGGTGGTCGATGTGATGAGGACGGGGTAGTGACGCAGGCCGAGTCGACCGGCAATGTCGGTTCCCGGCGTGGGGAGCAGCTGTAGGCCTGGTGCCCACTTCCTCACTTCAGCCAGGCGGCTCGGCCCGCTGACATTCACCACCAGGCCCATCGCCTGCAGCTGTTGGAGCTGCTGCAGGTGCCGTTGCAGCCAGGCCCTGGAACTCTCGTCGTCCCCAACAAGGAACAGGGGCTGAAGTCCTGGAGCGTTGATTACCCGGCCCTGAACGGAGCCGGGAGACATCTCCGGCGTCACGATAGGGAAAGCACCACCCAACTGGACGCCTTGTACAGGAAGACGCTGGGCGTCAGCCGGATCAGGTACGAGGTCCTGGTAGTAGGGGAGTGCGGAAACACCACCATGGTCCTCGACGACAACCAGCTGGCCAGCGGATGCCAGGGCGTAAGGCCAGGTGAGGCTGAGTGCGACCAGGCAGCTCGCGAGCGGAAACTTCATGGGTTGGTCACCAGGAGGTTGATGCCGGTTACCCGGCTGAGGTGTCGGGCGAACGACTCGCGATAGCGTGCAGCCGGTGCGCCACCGGCGGGTCGGTGGTAGCGACCTGCAGCGTCGATCCAACTACCACCCTTCGCTTTTTGCTCGCTGAGAATCTCGGCAGTAACAGCCAGGTTCTTGTAGGGGTCGAGGCCTTCGCAGGGGTAGCTGTAGCGGTGGCCATTCGCGCCAATGTTGGTTTGCCCGAGACCGACGTCGACGCGAGCTGGGCCGGCTGTGACGAGAGCGATCATCAGCGCCTGGCAGGCGTCTTTCCGTGTGGCGAATCGGTAGCCGGCGCCGGCGACGTTCAGCGTCCAGGGCCATGGCACAATTTGGTCGCGGATCCGCGCGCCACTCTCCTGCAGCGCGACGGAGTAGAGGACTACCGACGGTATGCCATGCTCGATCGCTATCGTCTGATAAGCCGGCGGTGGCTCCTCGGCGGCGCGGGTTGATCCACAGAGCAGCAGCGCGGTGAGGAGGGCAAGGAAGCGGGTCACTGGCGTTGCCATTGTCCATTGACCTTCATGACGGCAGCGGGCAGCTCACCTCCCAGGCTCAGGCCAAGCCAGCGGCCCTGGTCATGGTTGAGCGTGATCTGCCGGCTCTTCACATTTACCGGCTCGATGCCGGCGAGGATCGCCCAGCGCCGGATTCGATCGTCATCGCCCTGGCTACCTACGAAATACAGGTCGAAGGAGCGTTTGGCGGTCTGCAGCGCGCGCACCTGGTCGATGCACGGAGCGCAATCGTCCTTCACAAAGACTGCCAGGCGCCCGCTGCTCTCCAGGGTTGCTTTGCCGGCCGCGCCGTTGCGGCTGGTGCTCGGGGAGATCTGGATGACCTTTTCACCCGGGTACATGCGGGCGTTGGCTTCGTCGTAGGCACGCTGGTACGCAAGCTCTTTTTCGACACGCTGCCGCTCTGCCTGTACCTGCAGTTGGGCGTACCGTTGCCGCTCCGCGTCCGATTTCGCCTCGATGCCCAGTGCCGTCAGCGGGTCGAGGCCCGGGGAGTAGATTCCGCGAGGACCTTGCATCAGCAACTGATACCGCTCGTACTCCTGCTCAGTGAGCCCCCATTCACGGGCCAACTCGTGCTGCTGTGCCTGCTGACCGAGGTTCTGTTCTGCTGTGTGTTGCCACTGCGAGGCGGTGGTTTGGGAGCTTTGCTCGGCGCCCGATGTGCAGATGCTTGCCAACATCAGACACGCCGAGGCAGTTGCCATTGCGAAGTGATTGAGAGCTCGTCTATGCATAGTCGGACCTATGGCTGCAGGCTGATGGTCTTGGTTGTGCCGGCGGCGTCGAACCGAGCGGCTCGGTCGTCGAGAGAGTTGAGTCGCCAGGTTGTGCCGGCGACTGCGTCGCCGGGGCGAATCAGGTAGATCTGGCTCAGCCTCGTGCTGCCCGGTGGGGCAATCGAGAGGAAGCGTTCGCCTCCTCGGTACTCGATGCCCACGATGTGGAACGGCGGAGGTTCCGGCGGAGAAGGTTTGGCTTTAGGAGGGGAGGGCTTAGCTTTCGCGACAGCGGGTTTCTTGGTTGGGGCCGGTGCTGAGGCCGGTTGGGCTTGCGGCCTCTTCAGCTCCTGGACGGAGTTGCTGAGTGTCTCCAGGTCGGCCTTCAGTAAAACGATGTCCCCTGCAGAGGCTGACGTCTGCGCGAGCTGGCTCACGTTGTCGGCTGCTTGTTTGGCATATGCCTGAGCCGCGTCTATCCGGTTGGATAGCGCCTGCTGGGCAGCTCGGAAATCCTCATCGCTGACCATGTGCTGGCCGGCGAAGGTGTCGACTCGCTCGTCGAGCTTGCCCACTCGGCTGAGAAGAGCGTTGATCGACGTTTTTTCGGCAGCACCTTCCAAGGAGCCTCGCATATTGACCAACTGGTACTGCTGGTAAGCCGCGAGGCCCCCGAGGGCAAGAAATCCTATCGTGATGAGCAGCGATGATCGGGTAGGGCGCAGGTTCATGGGTGTCCTCTCGAAGCCGGAAACACCCTCGCGCATCAGGGGGATGGCTGCAGCAAGAAATGCGTAGCCCACCCGCATGGATTTTTTCTGATGTTGGTTGACCCTGAATTCAACACATAAGTGCAACGCTCACCCCTGTATGCACTTCGTACGGCGTCTTCCAGCCCAAGCGCTTGCGCGGGCGTAGATTGATCCTCGCTACTGTCCGATTGACGGCTTCGACGG
>NZ_LZDG02000028.1:0-244590 GCF_001672555.2 Pseudomonas sp. AU11447
AATCTACGCCCGCGCAAGCGCTTGGGCTGGAAGACGCCGTACGAAGTGCATACAGGGGTGAGCGTTGCACTTATGTGTTGAATTCAGGATGGGATTCAGCACCGACAGGATCGACTTTCTTCAACATTTCTTTAGTTATCAATAAATCCGGCCCACCCATCCATCCACTCAACCCTATCGGATGCAAGTGATAAACCTTCCCCCCCTTCGGCAACAATCCTTTATTTGCTACCTCTTCCCACCAACCCAACTGCTTGATCCGCTCTTTCTCCGCAATCCAATTCAACATGGGCGCCGAGGTGGTATGGCCTAACACTTTATCCAGGGCATCCCATTTACTCTGCTGGTAATACCATTCGCTTTCGTAGTGAATGATCAGTTGGGCAATGGATTGCGCATAGGCTGGAACATGAATGGCGTCGCGCATTTCTTTCGCGGTGATCTTGCCGTCGCGCCCTCCTTCATCACTGCCCTTGTCGTTACGATCCCTGTCGATGATGTCGTACAGACGGGTCTTGACCGGCCCCTTGTCGGAAGCGTCGATCCGTGGGCGGTTGCGCTCGCGATCTTCTTCCTTGGAAAGGCCCAGGGCATCTATCACGTAAGCCAAGCCGTTTTCCGGCGGGTCGTCGTTTACGATGATGTCGTAGCCATCCCAGGACCAGGGATTCACCCAGGGGGTGACACCAACTTCCTCGCGGACCCAGCCTTCCAGCAGATTTCCATCCAGATCGTTGAGCAAGTGGTCCAGGCGATACCAGTTGATGGCGTTCCGGCCGGCAGCTGCCGGAATCTGGATTTTTCTCGCTGGCGGCAAATCATCGAGTAGCGTTATTGGCACCAGCAAGTCGGCCGTGCTGGCATTACCTGGTTCAAATAGCGTTGGGGGATTTGTGGCACTGAAGCTGTCCTGATGCGTTACCACCGGAACGCTGCCAGCAATCTTCAACCAGGTCTTTTCGCTGGCTGGCATACGCGCGGCCCAGGCGCGGCTGGCAGCGAGGAAGGACGTCATGTCATCGGCAGTGAATACCTCCAGGTGCAGCTTTTCCTGCGGCGAGGTTTCATTGCTTTCCTGGTAGGGGCCGAGGTGGCCGATCAGCTCACCGGCCTTGATCGGTACCGGCGTTTCGAGCACCAGCACGCGGTTCTGCACTGCCGGCTTGCGCAGACGTTCCAGCGACGCGTACTGCACGTATTGGGTAACGCTTTCCAGCTTGCGGAAGCGGCCATCGCCGCTAATGGTGACTTCGCTGCCTTTGGGCAGTTTGAAGAGCTTTCCACTCCTTGCGTCAGCCTCTGCCAGAACATCCAGCGCAGCACTGGCCCCGGCCACGCTGTAAACGTCGCCAGCCGAGAGTTGCAAGCGTGAGAACTCGATGTAACCGCGCAGGCTACCATCGTCGTTCTGCAACCCTTGTGGACCTTTGCTGCCCTTGAGCTTGCGGTAATCGCCTTGACCGGTGACGGCCAGCGTGGCACCCCGTGGCAGAAAGCCAATTGCTTTGCCTTGGCGGCCCGGCTGGTGCAGCAGGTTCAAGCCACGCTGATTGGGCGCACCAAGCGCTGTGTCGTTGGCGGTTTCCTTGACCCGCAGGGTGAACCCTTCCGGCCAGAACGCCGGCCGCTCGATATCGGTGTTGGACTTGTAGCTTTCCCAGTCCTGCAAGTGCATGTAGAGGCTGAAGAAGATCAAACTCGGTGGTTTGTCGGCGCTACCTTCAAGGGCAGGAGCCTCCAAGCGGTGGCGGACCAGCACAAAAGCCGAGGCGAAAGGCGCCTCCACTGTGACGCCCGGTGCCGGGAAGTAGGTAGTTATGGGCGTCTTCCCAGGAATGCGGTAGGCAACCACCTCACCATCAGCGATACAACGAACATAGTCCTGCTTGACAATGCCAGCGGTGCCGGAGTCGAAGTGCACGCCGCCATGCCACATGCCGTTCACACCGATGGGGTAATAGCCGGCTACCGCGTTGGCAAGTTGTGTCAATTGCTGCAGAGGATTGGATTTATCGCCAAAGGGATGCCGCCAACGCTTCACCGCAGCCAGTGCAGCCACCGGATCAGGGGTTGACTCCGGTGATGCTGGGGCCAGTGGCGAGGGTGTGGGCATTAGGGCGGGAGCCGGGCGAGGCGGCGGAGGACCATCACGCCGGTTGCGGTAAACGTCCATCAGGCCTTCATAAAGGTCACGAAGGTAGTTGAGCATGGTGATATCCGTTCCTTGGGAGTGATGTGTTATTGGCTTGCAGGGCTCATCACCCCGAGTAGCGCGCCAACTGCATGTATCTGTTCTCGTTTTCAGCAAGCTGAGGAAGCTCCAGAACAGCCAGCTCCTGCTTCGCCGGCCCCTGAAAATCAAAGTGCGCGGACTTGATCAGGTAGTCGCCCTGCGTACCCGACTCGATGCCGCAGTTGTCCATGCGGATGTAGGTGCCGCCGGCATTGAGGACGATCTTTTTCCTGGCGGTGATGTGGATTTCGTCTTCGGTGCTGACGATGTCCATTCCCATACGGGAGAGGATTTCCATGCGGTCGTTCTGCGCCTGGATCTGCACGGCGCCCTGGTTGGCGATGAGCTTCATGCCGAGCTTGCGCACGAACAGGYTCACCCCTTCSCCCACGCCGATGAAYAGGCGCTTGACCACGCTGACGTCCGCTTCATTGCCGGCATTGAGCATGAGGTTGCGCTGGGCGGCCAGTTGCAGGTGCTGGCCGCTGGTGAGGGCAATGCCCTTGGGGGCGCTGAGCAGGAGGACGGAGCTTTTCAGCTGTTCCAGGTCCTGCTTGAGCAAGTCGATCTGCTTCTGTACCTGGGCGGGGTCGGCCTTGGCGGTCTCGGCATCGGCAGAGAGCTTTCGCATCTCGTCGCTGGCCTGATCGAGGCGAGCCACTGCTTCCTGCATGGCCAGCACCTGGCCCTGGGCACCGGGCTGCACGTCGGCGCTGATGAACACGCCCTTGCCGGCACGCACGGAGCCCCAACCATCAGTGCGCAGCTCGAAGCCGTCGCCGCGCTTCTGCCGTTTGGCATCCACKAGRTGGCCRAGGTTGAGCTGGCTCTTGCCGGARTACTCGGTGCTGACCTTGATGTGTTCCTGCCCACGCGTGTCGTCCAGGCGAATCTTGTTGTTSGCCGGSGTGCGCAGGACGTTGCGTTTGTAGTTCTGGATGGTGACGTGGTCSGGCTGCAGGTTGGTGTGCAGSGCATGGGCGATGAAGGGCCGGTCCGGGTCGCCCTGTTCGAAGGCCACGGCCACTTCGGTGCCGGCCAGCAGMGGCAAATGCARCCCGTGGGTATCGCCAGCGTAGGGCCGTGCCAACCGCAGCCACATGCTTTCGCGSCCGGCGGGCCAGGTGTCGCGGTCGAAGAGGAAGTTGACGCGGTAGCGGCCCTCGCCATCGATATTGGCGTAAGGGTCGTTCCGYTGCGGGCTGGTGATGCGTGCAGGGACRGTGCCGGCGATGCGCGGCTTGGCGGGTACCGGTGGGCGGAACGCGATGTTGCCGTCGGGGATSGCTTCGAAGTGCACTTCGAAGCTGCGATCACGGGCGGCGGTGCAGTGGGTGCGGACGATCAGCGCGCCTTCGGTGAAGGCTGCTGGTGCGCCACCTTCRACCTTGAGCACGTGRCCGGGGGCCAGARCGGCGCTGCTGCTGGTTCCRTCGAGGCGGAGCTGGTCGTTCAGGTAGCGCTCGTGRGCCAATTGCGCGTAGAAGACGCCGCTTTCGGCGTGGCCTTCYTCATCGCCGCGCGCCAGGGGATCRCCGAGGGTTTGGTAKGGCTCGTCGGCGTAGTGGTAGGCCTCGCCGTAGGTGGTGGCACCACGGGTGAGGTCAGCCTGGCCRTCGAGRTTGGCGCCKGCGTCGCGYGAGTAGTAGGCGCGGGTGCTGACCTGTTGCTGGATGACCTGGTGGCTGGCTTGCAGCTCCCACACGGCGTCCTGGCCRGTGGYTKCCARYCCGCTCAGGGGGCGCAGCGGCAAAGCGAGATCACGCTSGTAGTGCATGGGCGMGTCATGGAACTCGACCACGTCGATTTTCAGCCGCGCATCCATGCTGAAGCTGAACCAGATRCCACGCTCGGCGCAGAGCCGCTTGATGTAGGCAAGRTCMGACTCGCCGTACTGCAGCAGYTGCTCGTGCTGCTGATAGGTGCGGCCGAGGTCGATCAGRAAATCCTGCCCGCGCAGGCCRTGGCGYCGGAGGATGGTTTCCACCACCTCGGGCACACTCTGGTTCTGGTAGATGCGGTATTGGCAGCCTTTGTCGAGAAGGGCCAGGCGCGGCTCCAGRGTCAGCTCATAGCGTGCTTCATCTCGGGAGGCCGAGAGTCTTTTGAAGCGGGTAATCACGCCGTGCAGGGTACGCAGCGGGGCTACGGGCGGCGGGGTGAAACCACGAATGGTGACCGAGGGCGGCGCGGCGCGCAGGCTGAAGCTGGCGTCCTTGCCGAGCAGGGTGTCGGCGGCGATATCGAGATTCGAGCTGGTGACTTCGATGGTGTAGCGGAAGGTTTCGCTGAGCGCCTCGGTTCCGGAAAACGCGAGCACATCCAGCGAGGAATCCTGGCCTTCCACCACGACGGTATGGCGGCTGTGGTCGAAGAAGGTGCGGAATTCATTGAGCATCGTCTCTCTCCTTGGTCGTGAATCTGGCCGGGAGGATTTCAACGATGCGATTTGCAGTGGCGACGGATGGGGTTGGAGCGTTGTACATGGCGGTGCATCCCTGTGGCGCGCGACGACGAAACAGCTCTGAGTCGCTTACCTTGGGAGTTAGGTGAGGGGCGGGTATAGCTCCATGGAGGCTGTTGGGATATTTCCTGATGTCATCCCGGATCGGGATGCGGAACTTTCAGCACTGCCTGTCAATGTTGAAGCGCTCGTCAGACTTGCGTGTCGAATTCAGCAACGTGTTGAGCGACTTACCGAGGTCTGAGGTCAGCAAAGAAAAAGGGCGCCTGAGGCGCCCTTATTTCAGGTTGCTGTTGGATTTAGTCCAACCGCTCCGCATAGGTGGTGACCAGATACGCCACCGCCTCGCTGTCCGCCGGGTTGCGGTAGCTGTGCGGCTGGTCGGCGTAGAACAGGATGGAGTCGCCGGTGCCGAGGAGGAAGCGCTCCTCGTTGACGCTGATTTCCAGCACGCCCTGGGCCACTACCAGGTTTTCCTGGGTGCCCGGCGCATGGCCGGTGGAGTGTTCGATGGCCAGGCCCTTCAGGCGCAGTTCGTAGAATTCCACCTGGCGCGAAACGTCGAAGGGGAACAGTGCGCGGCTGACGAAGGCGCCATCGCCGCTGACCAGGCGTTTGCTGTCGCGCGCGGGCAGCACGGCGACGCCTTCGAAGGCGCGGTCGTCGAGGAAGGCGGCAACCGAGACTTTCAGGCCCTGGGCGATCTTGCACAGTACCTTGATCGACGGGACGCTGCGGCCGGACTCGATCTGCGCGAGCATGGTGCGGCTCACGCCGCAGAGGCGGGCCAAGCCATCGAGGGAGAGGTTGCGCTTGGCGCGCAGGCGCAGCAGGTTGCTGGCGACCCGCTCGCCGATGGGGTCTTCGGTGGTGCCGGGCGTGGCGTCGAACTCCACGGCCGGCAGCTCCGTGGAAAGCGACAGGCCCACGATCAGGCCTCGCGGCGGCCGCTGTCGCGGCTCTGCTGGATGATCTGCAAGGCGTCGTAGCCGGCACGCTGCGCGTACAGCATCCACATCAGCTCGGCCTGGCGGCGTGCCTGACGGCGCGTGCGGTGGCGGGCGAGGTCGATGATGTTGTCGGTGCGGTCCATGGCGGCTCCAGAAGGCTTTGGGACAAGCCGTTAGTGGTGAGTTGGAGCTAGCCTAGCGTTGATTCCATTAGAACCAGAAATACTGAATTAGCATTTGTTAATTACTTATTCGGCTATAAGCGGTCGTGACGGAAAATCCGCCTGGACCGCCACGGACACCGCATCCGGCCGCCAGAATTCCTGGTCGAATTCCACCAGCAGGCCGTCCTCGGCGTAGTTCAGCCGTTCCAGCACCAGGTTGCTGGCGCCGGAGGCCAGTTGCAGCAGTTCGGCGTGATCGTCGTTGACGGTGCCCAGGCGCAGGTTCAGCGTGCAGCGCGTCTGCACCTTGCCGAAGCGCTCGCGCAGCACGGTGGTCAGCGAGCGGTCTAGGCGCGCATCCAGCAACTCCGGGCACCAGCTGGCGAGCAGGGTGTTGATCTCCACCAGCACCGGGCGGCCGTCGATCAGCCGGCGGCGGTGCAGGCGGAAGACGGGTTCGTCCGGCGACGGCAGATTCATCCGCGCGGCCAGCCAGGCGCCGGCGCGGCGGCGTTCGGCGCTCAGGCATTCAGTCAGCGGCTCGCGGCCTTGCAGGCGCACGTAGTCCATGAAGCTGACCAGCCGCGTTGGGTCGTAGTCGATGCGTGGCGGGCTGAGGTACCAGCCGCGGCGGTTCTCGCGGTAGATCAGGCCTTCGGTTTCCAGCTGTTGCAGGGCCTGGCGCAGGGTCACGCGGGTGCATTCGAAGCGCTCGGCGAGGTCGCGCTCCGGCGGCAGCTTCTGCCCGGCGAGGAAACGCCCCTGGGCGATGTCCGCGGCCAACTGGTCGCGGATACGCGCGTAGTGCGGCGGGATGGCCTGGTAGAGCATGACGGTCCTCAGGAGTTGCCGGCCAGGGCCGGAGCGCTGGGCGGTTTGTCATGCAGCTCGCGCTGCCAGGCCAGCAGGCCGTAGATCGCCAGCACCACGAAGCCGGCGTAGAGCCCGGCGGTGAGGTACAGCGCCTTGTAGAGGAAGACCCCGGTGTAGAGCACGTCGAGGATGATCCACAGCCACCAGCTGGCGACGTATTTGCGCGCCGCCCAGAAGCTCGCCACCAGGCTGAAGGCGGTCAGCGCGGCGTCCATCCAGGGCAGGGCGGCGTCGGTGTGGGTGTGCATCGCCCAGCCAAGGGCGAAGGCGCCCACGGCACCGGCCAGGCAACTGGTGATAGCGGTGGAGAGGGGCAGGCGTTCGACGCGCACCTTGCCGTGGTCGCTGCCGCCCTTGCTCCACTGCCACCAGCCATAGAACTGCAGGACCACGAAGACCAGTTGCAGGAGCATGTCGGAGTAGAGCTTCACGCTGAAGAAGATCCAGGCGTAGAGCAGCACCGCCACCACGTTCACCGGCCAGCACCAGCGGATGCGCCTTGCGGTGAGCCAGACGCCGAGCACGTTGACGATCACCGCGATGATTTCCAGAGCAGACATTCGCGCTTACCTCAGAAGTTGACGCTCGCCGTCAGGCGAGCCGTGCGCGGCGCACCCTGGAACAGGTAGCCGTCGCCGAAATATTCACCGACATCGCGCCAGTAGCGCTTGTCGAACAGGTTGTCGACGCTCAGCCGCAGCACGGTCGGGTAGTCGCCGATGCGGGTGCTGAAGCGTGCGCCGGCGTCATACACGGTGTAGCCGCCGACTTCTACTGCGCCATCGCGGTCAGCATATTTGGCGCCGCTGTAGCGCGCCGCGCCCAGCAGCGAAAGCCCCGGCACTTCGGCCAGTGCGTAGTCCGCCTGCAGGCTCGCGCGCAGGCGCGGGACGTTGATCGCCTGGTGGCCTTCGTAATCGTCGGTGCCGCTGTTCACCACCCGCGAACGGATCGCCGCGAGGCTGCCGCTCAATTGCAGCGCGGAGGTTACCCGGCCACTGGCGGACAACTCCAGCCCGCTGTTCTTCTGCTGGCCCTGCTGTACGTAGGTGAAGCTGCCGTCGCCGTTGGGCCGGGCGAACTGGTAGGCCTGGTGGATCTGGAACAGCGCAGCGCTCCAGTCGAAGCCGGCCAGCTCCTGCTTGATGCCGAACTCGATCTGGCGCGAGGAGGTGGGCGCCAGGGTGTCGCCGGCGTTGCTGGCAAACCAGGGGGCCTCGCCGCCCAGGGACAGGCCCTTGCTGTAGCTGCCGTAGATGGAGATGTCCGCACGCGGCTTGAAGATCACCGCGCCGTTGGGCAGGAACTCCGCGCGGCGGGTATGCCGGGTGGTGTCGCCCTCGCTGTCGAAGGTGCGTTCGTCCAGGCGCACCTGGCGCCCGCCCAGCACGACCTGCCATTGGTCGTTGAGGGCGATGCGGTCGCTGGCGAACAGGCCGTACTGGCGGCTGTCGAGGTGGCGGTAGCTGTGGCCGGGCTCGCCGTCGAAAGGCTCCACGGCGCCGATGCCGGTGTAGATGTTGCCGGTGCCGACCCACTCGTTGAGCTCCGGGCGGCTGTCCAGCACACGGCGGAAGGCCGAGGTGCCGACGGTCAGCTCGTGGCGCAACCAGCCGGTGGCGAACTGGCCGTGCAGGGCGGCTTCCAGTTCGTCGTTGCGGCGGGTGTCGTCGGGGCTGCGGAAGTCGTAGAGGTCGTAGTCGCCTTCGGGGCTGAAGTAGTTCGGCACGGCGGAATCGGCGCAGCTGGCCGCGCCGTAGCAACCCCAGGGGAAGGCGCTGTAGTCGTCGATCACCACGCGGCTGCGCGAGGCGCTCAAGGTGCCGGTCCAGGCGTCGTCGAAGCGGTACTCGAAGCGCGTATTGAGGTTCAGCGACTCGATGCGCACCGGGTCGGCCCAGCTCTGGTAGCCGATACGGTCGTGCGGGTCGATGTCGTGGGGCAACTGCGTACCGCCGAGCAACTGGTAGCCGGGTGCCGAGGGCTGGCGACGGTTCTGGTATTCGGCGTCGAATTGCCAGAGGGCGTTGGGCGAGAGGTTCCAGTCCAGTGCCAGGGAGGCGAAGTCGCGCTGGCCGTCGGTGTGGTCGATGTAGGAGCGCAGGTCGTCGTGGGCGAGGTTGACCCGCACGCCAACCGTCTGCTCGCTATCCAGCCAGGCGCCGACGTCGGTGGCGATGTAGCGGCCCCCCTCATCGTCGGTGCCCAGCGTCACCGAGCGCACGTCCTGCGGGCGCTTGGTGACGTAGTTGATCACCCCGCCGGGCTCGGACACGCCGCTCTGCAGGCCGGACAAGCCCTTGAGCACTTCGACCTGCTCCTTGTTCTCCAGCGCCACGTTCTGCTCGCCGGTGATGGTGCGGCCGTTGATCTTGTAGCTGCTGGCGGCGTTGAGCGAGTAGCCGCGGATCTCGAAATTCTCGTAGTAGCCCACCGGTGCGTAGGCCTCGCCGGTGGAGGCGTCGTTCTTCAGCACATCGCTGAGCAGGCGTGCCTGCTGGTCCTTGAGCAGCGCCTGGTTGAACACCGAGATGGCGGCGGGCGTATCGAGCAACGGTGCCTCGCCGAAGCCGCCGACCGACGCGCGGCCGCTGGCGTAGCTCTCGGTGTCGTGGCCGATCACCGTCACGGTGTCCAGGGTCGTGGTGTCTTCGGCGTGGCCGGGGCCGCTGGCCAGCAGCACGGCCAGGGTCAGCAGGCTGAGGGGAAATCGCGTGCGCGCGGGGCGCGGCAGGTACTGCATGGAACGCTCCTGAAAATCGCCGGGGCGTGCGCCGGGAATGCACGGGGCCGAGCCCCTCCCGCGCGAAACGGATGGCCTTGGATGTGAAACGTGAGTGCCCGCGAACGGGCGGTCAGGCCGGAGCTGCTCCGGTGGTCAATGGCAGGGTTGGCTCTGCGGCCCACTCCTGCAGCGAGCCGTCGTAGATCGCGACTCGGGTTTCCCCGGCCAGCGTCAGGGCGAGGGCCAGGGCGGCGGCGGAAATGCCGCCGCCGCAGTAAAGCAGCAGCGGCGCTTCGGCCTGTCGCAGCCCGGCAAGGGCCTCGTCCAGAGCCGCACCGCGCCGGTAGCAGCCGTCGTCGTCGAACAGGCTGCGCGCCGGCAGGTTGGCGCTGTCGGGGATGTGCCCACGGCGGGCGTAACGGGTGACGGCGCTGCCGTCAAAGAGGGCGGCGGACAGGGCGCAGACCAGCGTGCCAGGAGACTCTCCTGCGACGACTTTCTCGACGGCGTGGCGGTCGATCCAGAAGCCGTCCCGGTACTGCGCCGGGGCCGACAGCGTCCCGTTTCCCGTCTGGGAGGATTCGCCTTGTTCCAGCGAATATCCGGCGGCGATCCAGGCGCGTAGTCCACCATCCAGCACGGCTGCATCAATGCCCAGGCTGCGCAACATCCACCACAGGCGCGCGGCCCAGAAACCGTCGCTGCGGTCATAGATCACGATCAATGCGCCGTCATGGACGCCCAGCTTCTGCAAGGCATCCAACGCTGAATGTGCTTCCGGCAGGGCGAAGCTGAAGGACGCTTGCGGATCGGCCAGTTCGCCCAGCAGGTCCGAATGGCGTGCGCCGCGAATGTGCCCGGAAAGCCAGCCGTCGTAGCCGCTCTTTACGCGATAGTCGCCATCGAATTCGGGGGCCGCCAGTTCCACGCTGGCGTCCAGCAGGCACAGGCGCGGATCGTCCAGCGCGGCGGCCAGCCAGTGTGCTGTGACCAGAGGTTCGCTCATCTCATTTCACCTTCGCGGCCAGTTGGCGAAGGTGATTGAGCAGGCGCTGGCCCTCGGCTTCGAGGAACCAGCGGGTGTGGCCGATCAGGTAATTGTCGTAGGCCAGCGAGGCGCTCTCGGCCGAGCCGAGGATGCCGTGGAAGTAGATGACCTCGGACAGCGCGAAATCCGCATGCACCAGTGGCAGCAGCGCAGCCAGGGCGAGCAGGTCGTCGCGGCTCAGTGGGCGCACGCTGGCGTAGCCCTGCAGCAGGGCGTCCAGTGCATCGAGGTCGGCGACGGCGGCGCGGCCCTGGTCCAGCTCCAGCCAAGGCACCAGGTTGCGCTCGATGGCGGTGGCCAGGTCGAACAGCGCGAAGCTGCGGTCGCTCAGGCCGAAGTCCAGCACCGAGACCACCTGCGCCTGCGGGCCATCCTCGCTCCACAGCAGGTTCGAGGCGTGCCAGTCGTTGTGAGTCCACAGTGCCGGCTGGCGTTGCAGGTAGGGCAGCAGCTCGCTTTGCAGCGGCAGGTGCAGCTCGCTCAGCGTGTCTTTCCAGGGGCGCGCCTGCAGGTACTCCGCGAGGGCGGGTGCCTGGGCGAAGGTCGCTTCGATGGCGGCCAACGGGTCCGGCGCGCCGAACAGCTCGAGGTTGCTGACCAGTACACCGGCGCTGCGCGAGGGCGCGGCGAAACTTTCGGCGGCGCGGTGCAATTTCGCCAGTGCGGCGCCAGCGGCGAAGGCATGGGTGTTGTGCTGGAACGGCGTCCAGGACAGCGCGTCGCGGTACAGGTCGAGGCCTTCCGCCTTCTGGTGGACTTCATAGGTCCAGCCATCGCGCTCGATGGCGCTGCGATCGTGCCGATCCCGCAATACCTGCGCGACCGGCGCGCCGTTGCGGGCCAGGTGATCGAGAAAGGCGTGTTCTTCCGCCAGCCAGTCAGCCGTGCGCACGCTAGGGTGGTGACGCTTGACGAACAGCGGGCCGCTGGCGGTCTCCACCAGTGCGGCGGCGGAGAAGGGCCGCGGGCTGTGCCAGGTCAGGTGGGCCTCGTCGCCGGCCTGCGGGAAGTCTTGCAGCAGCGCGGCGACCTCCGCTTCGGTCAGCGCCGGCCAGTCGGCTTCCACCGGCTCCAGGCCCATGCCATGGCTCAGGCGTTTCGTCATGCTGGGGTCTCCACTTGCCAGGCATTGCTGGTGGCGCCGCGCCAGACGTCCGGGTCGCGCAGTACGCCGTATTCGTGCAGCCACTGGGCATAGGGCTGCAGCAGTTCTTCGCGCTGTTCGCCCCAGCGGCCCTGATGCAGCCAACTGGGCGCGATACGCCGCAGGGATTCTGCCAGCATCTCGCGGGGAAAGTAGGGAATGGTGCGTTCGTAGACCGGTAGTGCAGCCTCCGGCTCCGCTGCTGCGGCGAGGAAACCTCGTGCGGTGACCGCAAGGAAACGCCGCGCGATGTCGGGGGTGGCGTCGAGCCAGTCCTCGCGCGCGCCCAGCAGATAGCTGTGGTAGGGCGGGGCGCCGATCTCGTCCACCGGCAGCACCACGCGGCGCTCATCGGCGATGGGGCTTGGCAGCAGCGCCTCCCAGGCCCAGTAGCCGCCGAAGCTGGCATCGGCCAGGCCGGCGGCCAGGTCTTCGGGGCGCAGCTCGCGGAAGCCGGCGTCCACCAGTTCCACCGCATCGGGGTCGCCGCCGTCCTGGCTCACCAGGTGGCGCACCATGGCCAGGCCGCGCGGCGTCGGGTTGAGCGCCAGGCGCTTGCCCTGCAGGTCGCTGGGGCGACGGATGCCGCTGTCGGTGAGGGTCTGGATCGATTCCAGGCCGCGATGGTTGATCGCCGCCACGCCGATCAGTGGCTGGCCGAGTTCACGGCGCACCAGCAGGCGATTGCTGGGGAACACGCCGAACGCCGCGGCGCCGCGCATCAGGTGATCGAGGGTGTCGCCGTGGTAGGGGTCGTGCACCACCAGTTCCACGTCCAGCCCCGCCTCGCGGTACCAGCCGCGTTCGCGGGCGAGGTAGAAGCCGGCCGAATTGGGCCAGGGGTGGAAGTATTCGAGCATGACCCTCAGGGCGAACATGAAGCCTTTCTCCAAAACGGCCAGCGGCCGATGACTGCGATGGGGCGTATTGCAAGGCAGAACAATTGGTATATACCAATATGAATTTCACAGGTTTTTATAACCTTAGCGAATAATAACTTCTCGGCAGCGGGCGGCGGGCAGATAGCTGTGCGCGAGGAGCCGTCGCTGCGATGGATCGCTCTGGCGCGGGCGTGCGCGAGTTATGACCTCATGCGATTAAGGTATTTCTAGCTGCAGGTGAGCATGGCTAGAGTGGCGACCTCTTCCAACAGCACCGGCGTTCGCATGACTGACACCCGCCAGCAACTCACCCGGCAGATCATCGACGCCGGCCGCTTCCTCTACGGTCGTGGCTGGTCGCCGGCCACCAGCAGCAATTACTCGGCGCGCCTGGCCGCCGACCGTGCGCTGCTGACCGTTTCGGGCAAGCACAAGGGCCAGCTCGGCGAGGACGATGTGCTGGAGACCGATCTGGCCGGCAACAGTCTCGAACCGGGCAAGAAGCCCTCGGCGGAAACCCTGCTGCACACCCAGCTCTACGTTTGGCGCCCGGAGATCGGCGCGGTGCTGCATACCCACTCGGTGAACGCCACCGTGATGTCGCGCCTGACCGCGGGCGACCGCCTGGAGCTGGAAGACTACGAATTGCAGAAGGCCTTTTCCGGGGTTACCACCCACGAAGGCCGCGTCACCGTGCCCATCTTCGACAACGACCAGGACATCGCCCGCCTGGCGGCCAAGGTGCAGCCCTGGCTGGATGCGCACCCGGATTGCCCCGGCTACCTGATTCGCGGTCATGGCCTGTACACCTGGGGCGCACACATGAGCGATGCGCTGCGCCAGGTGGAGGCGTTCGAGTTCCTGTTCGAGTGCGAGCTGAAGGTGCTGAGCCTGCGTGGCGCTCGAAGCTAGGACGATTCGACCTCGGCGGGGTGGAAGCCGACCACGCGGTTGCGTCCGCCATTCTTTGCCTGGTACAGCGCGCTGTCGGCGGATTGCAGCAGCTCGGCCCAGTTGGCCGGGCTGAAGCGTGAGGTGCTGGCGACGCCGATGCTCAGGGTGAGTACGCCCAGCGGGCCGTGTTCGTGCGGTACGGCGAGCCCCTGCAGGCTGGCGCGGATGTGTTCGGCCAGCGCCAGGGCGTCGGCCTCTTCGCTGTCGCCCAGCAGTACGACGAACTCCTCGCCGCCGAAGCGCGCCGCACAATCGGCCGGGCGCCGGGTCCACTCGGCGATCACCTGGGCCACGGTCCTGAGCGCCGCATCGCCGGCGGGGTGACCGTAGTGGTCGTTGTAGGCCTTGAACTTGTCGATATCCATGAGCATTACCGAGAGTGCCGCACCGCTGCGCTGGTAACGCGACCACTCGTGGCCGGCGCGCAGGTCGAAGGCGCGGCGGTTGTTCAGCCCGGTCAGCGGATCGGTGCTGGCCGCCATCTGCAACTCGGCTTCCTTGCGGTCGCGCTGGCGCATCTGGCGCAGGGCGATCAGTGCCAGGCCGATCACCGTGCCATCCAGGGCGAGACCCAGCAGGGCGATCAATCCGCCGCGCCAGTACCAGTCCTCGTAGATCTCGCTGGAGGGCAGGGCCACGCTGAAAACCAACGGGTAGCCCTCCACGGGGCGGAAGTCGTGCCAGCGTTTGACGCCGTCGCTGCCGCGGTCGAAGAAGGTTTCCTCACCGCTGGCCAGGTAGTGTTCCAGCGCTCCGGCCAGGGTCCCGGTGGGCGGTGAGTCGGGCCAGCGTGCCAGCAGCGTGCCGTCGCGCATGTGCAGGCTGACGGTGCCGCCTTCGCCCAGGTTGAGGCCGCTGAACAACTCGCGGAAGTAGCTCAGTTCCAGATTGGCGCCGACCACGCCGGCGAAACTGCCGTCCTCGAGCTCCAGGCGTCGGCTCAGGGCGATGCTGTTGCGGGCGTTGCTGGAGTAGGGAATGTAGGGGTGGCTGATGAGCAGCTCGTTTCCGCTCGCCTCGCGCTGCGCCTGGAAGTACTCGCGCCGGGACAGGTCGATACGCCCGGGGATTTCCTTGCCGAAGTTGAAGGTGGCTATGCCCTGGGCATTGGTGATGAACATCGAGCCCATGCCATGGGTCGGTGCGGTGTAGTCCTCGAGCAGCGATTGGCGTACCTCACCGGAGAGTGCGCGCACCTCGGGCTCGGCATGGGCATGCACGACTGCCTTCAGGCTCATGTCGTAGAGGTCGAGATTGCGCTGGATATCGCGTTGCACCAGCAGGGCGATGTTGTGGCCATTGGCACTGGCGACTTCCAGCGCGTCGTGGCGCATTTCCAGGATGGCCCAGAGCGACAGGGCGCTGATGGCGGCAGTCAGGCCCAGGCTGCTGGCCAGGATGGTGCTGGAGCGGTGGATCGGCATGCCGGTGTCCATACGAAGGCGCAAGAAGAGGCGGCCGCGCGGCAGCGCGTGCCTCAAGGCATATAGCAGCAATCTGCCGGGTTGTCCGGGCACGGGCGCGAGAGTGCAGCGATTTTCGGGCAAAAAAAATGCTGCCTGGAACAGGCAGCATTCATGGGTCACGCACCATTGGTGACTGGGTTCAGTCTGCCGGCGCGAGATTAAGCTTTGATGAAGGCGCGATCCTCAGTACGTGGCACGCACGGTCAGCATGAAGTTGCGCGGGTCGCCGTAGACGTTGCCGTAGGTCGAGGTGCCGACCGTCTGGTAGTACTTCTTGTCGAACAGGTTGTTGCCGTTGAGTGCGACGTTCCAGTGCTCATCGAGCTGGTAGTCGACCAGGGCGTTCCACACTGCGTAGCCGCTTTGCTGGTAGTCGAACGGCACGTTGCTCTGCACCACGTTGCCATTGCCGTCATAGGTGGAGGCGGTGCCGCTGACCTTGGTCGCGCTCTGGATATCGACGCCGCCGCCGACGCGGAACTTCGACCAGTCGCCCGGCAGGCGGTAGGTGGTGAACAGCTTGGCCATGTGCTTGGGCGTGACGGTGCTCAGTTGGCCCCCGGCGGTGCGGTTCTTGTTGAGGTTCAGGGTGTAGCTGGCCATCAGCATCCAGTCCGGCAGCAGCTCGCCGGAGATTTCCATGTCGACGCCCTTGCTGGTCACCTCGCCGCCGTTGACGTAGCAGCAGTTGCCGCCGAACAGCACGGAAGTAGCTTCGTACTGTGGGTCCAGCACGGCCTGGTCTTCACGCTTGGTGTAGTAGAGCGCCACGCTGGTGTTCACCGTGCCGCCCAGCAGCTCGCCCTTCAGGCCGGTTTCGTAGGTCTTGCCGGTCATGGGGTCGAGGGTGCTGCCGCTGCCCAGCGGGCCGGCCATGTAGTTCTGCTGCGGCTTGAAGATTTCCGCGTAGCTGGCATAGGCGGCCCACTCGTCGGTGAGGTCGTAGACGATGCCGCCAAACGGGGTGGTCTTGGTCGGCTCGCGCATGTCGACGCGCGACTGCACGCCCCAAACGCCATTGGCCAGGCTCTGGTAGGTCTGGTCGAACTTGTAGCGCTGCACCCGTGCGCCGAGGATCAGGTGCAGAGGGTCGGCCAGCTGCAGGCGCAGGCTGGAGTAGAGGCCGTACTGGGTCTGGCTGTTGGGGCTGTAGTCGCGGGTAACGTCCGGGCGCACGCCGGGGTCGCTCCAGGGTGTGGAGTTCGGGTCGAACACGTCCACCGCGCCGCCGGCACTGGCAAAGCGCGGCGTGCCCTGCCAGCGGCTGTCGATGTCCTGGTAGTCGCCGCCGACGGTGAGCTGGTGGTTCAGGCCGAACAGGCTGAAGTTGCCCGAGACGTTGGCGTCCCAGAGGTCCTGCTCGCTCCACTGGGTGATCCAGGTGCCGTAGCGGGTGACGCCGGTGCCGGTCACCGGGTTCACCGAGCCCAGGGTGGTGGCGTTGTTGGTCTCGATGGTGTCGTAGATGTTGGTGTAGCTGAGGTTGAGCTTCCAGTCGTCGTTCAGGCGGTGGTCGAGCTTGGCGAAGTATTCGCGGGAGAAGCCGTCGGCGTAGGCCCAGGTGGTGGACAGCCCGGTGTGCCGCGGCAGGCCCAGGTCGACGCCGTTGCTGTAGCGCGGCAGGGCATTGGCGGTACCGGTCTCGTGGACCTTGTTGAAGCGCAGCCCGCCGGTGAGCATGGTGTCATCGGTGACGTCGGCTTCCAGCACGCCGTAGAAGATCGGCTTGTCGGTGGCGCGGTTGTCGGTGAAGTACTGGCGGTCCTGGTAGGCCACCACCGCGCGCCCGCGCAGCTTGCCGTCGAAGCCCAGCGGGCCGGTGACGTCGAGCTCGCTGCGGTAGTTGTCCCAGGTGCCGGCGGAGGCGCTGAACTTGAGCTGGTAGGTATCCAGCGGGCGCTTGCGCACCAGGTTGATGATGCCGCCAGGGTCGCCGGTGCCGCCGAACAGCGCGGAGCTGCCGCGCAGCACTTCGACATGGTCGAACTCGGCCATGTCGTAGACGTTGGAGGAGTAGAACGAGCCGGCGGTGGTGCCCAGCGCCATGGGTGCCGCGCCGTCGAGCTGGATGTTCTGGATGGCGAAGCCGCGCGAGTAGAAGTCCTGGATGCGGAAGGTGTTGCTCTGCACGGTGATGCCCGGCACGGCCTTCATGGCGTCGTTGAGGTCCGCGATCTGGCGGTCATTCATCAACTGGCGGGTGAGCACCGAGACCGACTGCGGGGTTTCCTTCAGCGAGGTCGGTGTCTTCGAGCCGACGCTGGTCAGGCCCGGCGTGTAGCTGCCGGAGTTCTCGGTGGCCTGGCCCATGCCCTGGCCCATGATGGTGGTGTCGCTCATTTCCAGGGCGGCGTCGTCCTGCGGGATGAGTATCAACTGGTAGCGGTTGCCGCTGCCCTGCTGCGTACTGCGTTGGGCGCTGAGGCCGCTGCCCATCAGCATCAGGTCCAGCGCTTCCTCGGCGCTGTAGTTGCCGCGCACGGCCTGGCTCTGGCGGTCGCGGGTCAGCTCGGCGTCAGCGGCCAGCAGCAGGCCGGTCTGCGCGGCCAGTTCGTTGAGCTGGCGGGCGAGGGGGCCGGCGGGGATGTCGAAGTTCTGCCGCTGAGCTTGCTCGGCGATGGCGGTGGAAGGCGCCGAGAGCGGGCCGACGGTGGCCAGGCTCAGGGCAATGGCGAGAAACAGGGGATGCTTTTTGCTCGGGAAGTGCTGGTCTTGGCGTGACATTCCGGTTCCTTGGCGTCCGGTTATTAGGGGTGTTTCCTAGTAATCCGAAGCAGGACGGAAAATCGGAACCATTCTCGAAAACTTTTTTCTCGGGCGCGAAACCTGAATTGGCAGATGCGTCGGCAGTTCGCGAGCAAGCACGCTCCTACAGCTGGGGTTGGGTTCTTCGTAGGAGCGAGCTTGCTCGCGAACCGGGGCTCGACTCGGCCGCCTAGCGGCGCGGGACCACTGTCACCCACCAGTCAAAACGCCGCTGCACGCGCACCGGCAATGCTTCTTCGAGTTGCGCCAGGGCCTGGTCGGTATCGGCCAGCGGGAAGCTGCCCATGACGCGCAGCCGGGCCACCGCGGGGTCGACACCCAGGTGCCCACGCCGGTAGCCGCCCAGCTCCTCGATGAATTGCGCCAACGGCATGTCCTCGGCCAGCAGCAGGCCGCGGCTCCAGGCTTCGCGGCGGGCCTGGGCGCGCGTCACGGCGCCGGCTTCGCGGGCATCGAAGATGACGCCCTGGCCTGCCTTGAGGACGAGGCTGGCGCCACTGTCCTGCAGGGTGGTGCGCACCGCGCCCTGGTAGACGTTGAGCTGTGTGCGCGGGCCGAGCTCGCGCACGCTGAAGCGGGTGCCCAGCGGTTGCAGCAGGCCGGCACGGGTGCGTACCTGGAAGGGGCGGCTATCGCCGTGCCCGGTCTCGATCAACACTTCACCGGCGTACAGCACCAGCTCTCGGCGGCCGTCGTCGAAGTGCACGTCCAGCGCGCTGTCGCTGTTGAGCCAGAGTTGCGTGCCGTCGCTGAGCCGTTCGCTGCGGCGCTCGCCGATCGCCGTGCGGTACTGCGCGCGCCAGGCGTGCAGGCTGTCGATGGGGTTGGCGCGCCAGCCCAGCCAGCCGAACAGGCCGGCACCCGCCAGCACGCTGAACTGGCTGAGCAGCCGGCGGCGCGTCTGCTTGCCGTTGCGCAGGGTGGCCAGCGTGCGGTGTGCTGCGGGGCCTTGCTGCTGGATGCCGGCGAAGCGCTGGCTGATCCGTTCGATGTAGCTCCAGGCCAGGCGCTGCGCCTCGCCCTGGTCGAGCCAGCGGCGCCATTGGGCGTGCAGCTCGGCGTCGTTGGGCGCCTCCTGCAGGCGCGCGAACCAGTCGGCGGCGCTTTCCAGCGTGGCGTGGTCGAGGCCGGGTTTTGCGCTCATTGCAGCACTCCGTCGAGTTCCGCTTCGAGCAGGGCGCACTGGAACATGGCCTGGGCGATGTACTTGGTCACGCTGCGCACGGAAACGCCCAGCTCCTCGGCGATTTCCCGGTAGCCCAGGCCGTGCAGTTGCGACAGGCTGAAGGCGGCGGCGACCTTGGGGGGCAGGCGCTCCAGCAGGTCCTGCAGCTGGCCGAGGGTTTCGAGGATGATCGCCTGGTGTTCCTGGGACGGCCAATGGCTTTCCGGCACCTGCGCCAGGGCTTCGAGCCAGGCCTTTTCCAGTTGCTTGCGGCGCCAGAAGTCGACGCACAGGTGCAGCGAGATACGGCTCAGGTAGGCGCGGGCGTGCACGTCGCTCTCGAACTCCCGCGGCTGCGCCAGCAGGCGTACGAACACGTCCTGGGCCAGTTCGGCGGCGTCGCTGGCGTTGCCCAGGCGGCGGTTGATCCATTGCTGGATCCAGCCGTGGTTCTCGCGATAGAGGCTGGCCACTTGGGCGTGGTGGGCGCAGGCGATGGGTCGTGTCATGGGAGGCCGGGCGAGAATCCATGCAAATGCGAATTATTATCAAAATAACCGAATGCCCGGCCTCAGGGCAATCCTCAGGGCAATAGCGCTGCGCAGGTAATCTCTTCAGGGCGCCAAAAAGGGCTGCATCTGCGCGCCGAACCAGTCGAGGAATACCCCCAGCCGCCGCGAGCGCTGGCGACGGTTGGGGTAGAGCATCGATACCGGCATGGGAGCGGGCCGGTGTCCGGGCAGGACTTCCACCAGTGCGCCGGCATCGAGCAGGTGCTGCACGTCGAACAGCGGCACCTGGATCAGGCCGAGCCCGGCGCAGCAGCTGGCGATATAGCTCTCGACATTGTTGACGATGACCCGGCTGGACAGCTCGATGCTGTGTTCGCGGCCCTCGTCGATGTACTCCCAAGGCCACGCCTGGCCGCCGGTGGACGGGCTGTAGCCGATGGCCTGGTGGCCCTTGCGCAGGTCGTCCAGGTGGCGTGGCACGCCGTGCTCGGCGAGATAGGCGGGGCTCGCGCAGTTGACCAGCAGCACCTGCCCCAGCGGTTTCACCACCAGGCTGCTGCTGGCCAGCCGGCCGAAGCGGATGACGCAGTCGACGCCTTCGCTCACCGGGTCGATGAGCCGGTCGGTGGAGCCCAGCCCCAGTTGCAGGCGCGGGTACTGGCGGAGAAATTCCGGCAGGGCGGGAATCAGCAGGCGCCGGGCGATGCGGCTGGGCACGTCGACATCCAGGCGCCCGCTGATCTGTTGCGGGTGCGTCTGGAACAGTTGGTCGACCTCGTCGTACTCATGCAGCAACTGTCGGGCTCGCTCCAGCAATTGCAGGCCATCCGCCGTCAGGCTGACCTTGCGCGTGGTGCGATGCAGCAGGCGCGTGCCGACGCCGGCTTCCAGTTGCTGGACGGCAGCGGACACCGTCGCGCGGGGCAGCTTGAGCACCCGCGAGGCCTGGATGAAGCTGCCCAGTTCGGCGACCTGGATGAAGATGCGGTACTGCTCGATGCGCTCCATGGCACCTCGGGGGGGCAATCCGACGCCAGCCTGGCGCGGGGACGCCGGAGCGGCGGCCAGGGCCGGTCCGGCGTCACGGGGTTACTTGGTGGTATAGCCGCCATTGATCAGCAGCGTCTGCCCGGTGATCCACCAGCCGTCGCTGACCAGGTGGCGGATGAAGGGCACCACGTCCTCGATATCGGTCAGGCCGGTCTTCGAGAAGGGTGACAGGGCGGCGGCGGTCTTGTGGTAGTTCACCGCGTCCTGGCCTTCGGCCGGGTAGAAGAACGGCGTGTCCATCGGCCCCGGGCCCACGGCGGTGACGGAGATACCGCGTTCGCCCAGCTCCTTGGCGGCGGCGCGGGTGAAGTGCTCCACCGGTGCTTTGCCTCCGGCATAGGCGGCATAGAAGGGCGTGAAGGCGCCCAGCAGCGAGGTGACGATGGTGCAGATCTTGCCGTTGTCGTTGAGGTGCTTGCCGGCTTCCTTGATGAAGAAGAACGCCGACTTGGCGTTCACCGCCATCATCTCGTCGTACTCGGCTTCGCTGATCTCGGCCATGGGTTTCTTCAGCACCTTGCCGACGGTGTTGATGGCGATGTCCGGCTTGCCGACGGCAGCGAGTGCATCGGCGAAGAGCTTCTCCACCGCGCCGGCGCGGGTGAGGTCGGCTTGCAGGGCGACGGCCCTGGCGCCCAGTTCCTGCAGCGCGGCAACGGTCTTGTCGGCCTCGGCCTTGCTCGAGGCGCTGTTGTAATGCACCGCCACGGCGGCGGCTCCCTGTGCGGCGAGGTCACGGGCGATGAGCCCGCCGAGGTTCTTCGCTCCTCCGGCGATGAGTACCACTTTTCCCTTGATCGAATGGTCGGCCATGCTGGTCAGTCCTGCTGGGTTGAAGGCAAGCCTGAGTCTAGTGGGGCAGGCGACGAAGATAATTCCGTGGTGATGGGATGGACTGTCCAGGCGCGCTGGACAATCGTGGCCCACGGTTTTGGCGAGGGGCCGCGGCGCGTGACGCAAAAAAACAGGCCGGCGGTGGTGCCGCCGGCCTGCCTGTTGCGGCCCGATCAGGGCGTGACGATGTTGAACCAGAAGTCGAAGTTGTCCATGTAGCTCATCAGCTCGTCCAGCTTGCCCTGGTCGCCCTGCACCTTGAGCTCGCCCGATCCTTCCGCGTCCTTCAGCGTGGTCTGCTTGAGCATCAGCTTGTTCAGGGTGTCGCGGGTCAGGGTGATGGTGGCGTCGGCATCTTTCGCCTGCGCGCCTTCGGTGTGGTTGAGCACGCCGTTGACCATCTCCAGGGTGTACTTCTGCTTCAGGTCGGTGAAGTCGAAGTTGAGGGTGATGTGCTTGTCCGCGACTTCAGGCCCTTTCAGGCGCATGGCCAGGTAGTCGAAGAACAGGTCCAGGTCCATCGCCTTGACGGTATCGGGGCTGGCGGTGTCCGGGGTCGGCAGCTTCTGTACGCCGTTGCGCAACTCTTGCGCGCCGGTCAGGTAGAAGTTGCGCCACGGGCCGCTCTCGGCCTGGTAGCCGAGCTGTTCCAGTGCATCGGCCTGCAGGTTCTTCGCCGCCTGGTTGTTCGGGTCGGCGAAGACCACGTGGTTGACCACCTCGGCCACCCAGCGGAAGTCACCCTTGTCGTAGTACTCCTTGGCTTTCTTCAGCACGGCGTCGGCGCCGCCCATCATGTCGACGTAGCGCTTGGCTTCCTCTTCGGGCGGCAGTTCCCAAAGGGTGGCGGGGTTGCCGATGAACCAGCCCAGGTAGAGCACGTAGGTGGCCTTGACGTTATGGTTCAGCGAGCCGTAGTAGCCACGGTTGGAGAAGCGATCGGCGATGCCCTTGGGCAGTTTCACCTGCTCGGCGATCTCGGTCATGGTCAGGCCCTTGTTGGCCAGGCGCAGGGTCTCGTCGTTGATGTAGCGGTACATGTCGCGCTGCGAGGAAAGCTGGTCGCGCACTTCCTTGTTGCCCCAGATCGGCCAGTGGTGCATGGCGTACATCACCTGCACGTCGTCGCCCCACATCTTCAGCGCCTCGTTGAGGTACTTCGACCAGGGCAGCGGCTCACGGATCTTCGCGCCGCGCAGCGAGTAGGTGTTGTGCAGGGTGTGGGTGGAGTCCTCGGCGGTGTTGAGGGCCTTCTTCTCCTTGATGTAGTACATCATCTCGGCCGGCGCCTCGCTGCCCGGCGCGTAGAGGAACTCGTAGGTGAGGCCGTCGATGACGCGCTTCTCGCCGGTCTTGGAGATGATGTCGGTCGGCGGGATCAGGGTCACGGTACCGGCGGAGGTGGTGGTGCCCAGGCCGGCGCCGAGCTGGCCGGTTTCGCTGGGCGGCAGCAGGTTGCCATACATGTAGCTGGCGCGGCGGCTCATCGCGGTGCCGGCCATGACGTTCTCCGCCACGGCGTGTTCGAGGAAGCCCAGCGGCGCGTAGATCTTCACCTTGCCGGCCTTCACGTCCTTCTCGTCGACCACGCCGCGCACGCCGCCGTAGTGGTCGACGTGGCTGTGGGTGTAGATCACCGCGACCACCGGTTTTTTCGGCCGGTGCGCGTAGTAGAGGTCGAGCGCTGCCTTGGCGGTCTCGCTGGAGATCAGCGGGTCGAAGATGGTGATGCCGCTCTTGCCTTCGACGATGGTCATGTTCGACAGGTCGTAGTTGCGCACCTGGTAGATGCCGTCGGTGACTTCGAACAGGCCGGAGATGTTGATCAGCTGCGATTGCCGCCACAGGCTGGGGTTGGTGGTGGCCGGCGCGGCTTCTCCTTCCTTGATGAAGTTGTACTTGGCCGGGTCCCAGATCATGTTGCCCTTTTCGCCTTTGATCGGCTCGGTGGGCAGGGGCGCGATGAATCCCTTGTGAGCCAGTTCGAACGAGGTCTTGTCGTTGAACGGCAGCTCCTGGAGCAACGCGTCGTTGGCGGCCTTGGTGGCGTCGGTGGCCGGCTTGGGCGCTTCGGCAGCCCAGGCCTGTGTACTCATGGAAATGGCCGCAGCCAACAGGAACGATGAGCTGAATTTCCAGAGCCTGGCAGCTCCCTGGCCATCCATTGCATTCGAAGATTGCGCGATCAGTTTCATTTCAAGCTCCTTCTTGCTTGATGCGCTGTACCCTTCGAGGTAACTGCCAGCGAGTTTTGGGTGTTCACTGCATCGGGTTTCGGGGCCTCATGTGCGCTGCATAGGTGGGGCCGGGTTGCTCATCAGCATGCCGGGGCGCTGGCAAGGCACGCGCCTTCACGCCCGGCCTGGTCCATCCAGATGCCGGTCGCGGCGACCTTGCCGGAAAATAGGATACAAAGTGATGTCGCAATGGTGGCGCGGTCGATCCTCTTTGCGCCTGGTACGCATGCTGTCATCGAGCATCCCCTGCTGGTCCCTGACGGGCATTCACCGCCTGCGGGCAGTTGAATGGCATTCGTTGCGAATCCGGCCTGGAGACAGCTGGGCCTAGTCCCGTGCAGGATCCGTGCGTGCAGATGAGCCTAGATAGCGATACGGGATATGCAACCGGGTTTTTGCTGCGAGACGCGATCAATGTGCCCTGCACGACACAACAGCGGGCACGAAGCGTATCCAATCTGCATGTTGCAACGGGCTGCGGTCGCGGCGTTGACGACGTTTCGCGGAATGCAGCGAGCTTTCGCGGAGTGGCGGCTGTCATGAATTGAATCACTTCCGCCACAGGCTGCGTTTCGCGAGGTGTTGCAAGGTTCTGCCTTGCATCGGGCCCGGCGTGTCGGTCAGCATGCCGGCCGCCTTTTCGAAAAGATGCTCCGCCCATGCGCCGCCTGCCTTCGCTTACCGCCCTGCGTACCTTTGAGTCCGCTGCCCGCCACGCGCACTTCGGCCGCGCCGCCGCCGAGCTGTGCGTCACCGACAGCGCGGTCAGCCACCAGATTCGCCAGCTGGAAGAGCAGTTGGGGGCGACACTGTTCGAGCGCCAGGGTCGCCAGGTGCAGCCCACTCCCCAGGCACGACGCCTGCTGCACAGCCTGCAACAGGCCTTCGAGCTGATCGGCACGGCGTGCGATGAGCTGCGCGATCCCGGGTCCCAGGCCCAGCTGCATGTGGCGGTGACGGTCGAGCTGGCGCAGAAGTGGCTGGTGGGCCGGCTGGCGGATTTCGCCGAACGCTACCCGGAGATCGTCCTGCACCTGCACGAACAGCCGCTGGAGGCAGCGGGGCCAGCCGCGGAGATCGACCTGGCGATCACCTACGGTACCGGCCCGGCAGACGCGAGCAGCTATTTCGTGCGGCCGTTGCCGACCCTGCAGTTCTTCCCGGTGTGCAGCCCCAGCCTGTTCAACCAGTCGCCGCTCAAGCATCCGCGTGACCTGGCGCGGCATTGCCTGCTGCACGACGACCAGGACGGCAAATCCTGGACTGCCTGGCTGACCACTCATGCCAGCGACATCCGCCCCAGCCGGCACGTCTACCTCGGCCACGCCGGGCTGACCATGGAGGCGGCGGTGCGCGGGCAGGGCGTGGCCATCGGCGACAACCTCACCAGCGCCGAGGACCTGGCCAGCGGCCGGCTGGTCCGGCCCTTCGCCGCGCAGATCACCTCCCTGGGGCAGTACGCCCTGGTCTGCGAGCGCCTGCGTCTGGAGAAGCCGGCGGTGGCGGACTTCATCGAGTGGTTTACCGATCAACTGGTTGATAGCTGATGCGGGTGGAGATCGCGTTGGAGCGGGCTCTGTTGGCGATCGACTGACCTCCGTTCCAGTACGCCAGGGAGCCGGGCGAGACCATCGCGGACGGCGTCCGCTCCTGCTTTGCATGGAAATTCATCGTTTTTGCAGATGAATGATGAATCCAGTTCAGGTATTCCGCGAAATTCATCAATGGTGTCCGCCGCTCCGGGTCGGCAACCTTGGGCCATTCCCCTCCCTGAATCCGGAGCGTCACGATGTCCCGTACCCACTCGACAATGCCCAAGGCGGACGGCTTCCGCCTGCCCGGTGAATTCGAACCCAAGGCCCGCTGCTGGCTGGGCTGGCCGGAGCGGCCGGACGTCTGGCGCAACGGCGGCAAGCCGGCGCAGAAGATCTGGGTCGAGGTGGTGACGGCCATCGCCAGCAGCGAGCCGGTCACCGTCTGCGCTTCCGCCGCGCAATACGCCAACGCCCGCCGCATGCTGCCCGAGCAGGTGCGGGTGGTGGAAATGACCTGCAACGACACCTGGTTCCGCGACAGTGGCCCGGCCTTCCTGGTCAATGACGAAACCGGCGAGATGCGTGGCGTGGACTTCCAGTTCAACGCCTACGGTGGTCTCGACGGCGGCCTCTACTACCCCTGGGACAAGGACGACCAGATCGCGCAGAAGATCCTCGAGATCGAAGGCTTCGACCGCTATCGCGCGTCGATCATCGCCGAGATGGGCAGCATCCGCAGCGACGGTCAGGGCACCCTGCTGACCACCGAGCAGTGCCTGCTCAACCGCAACCGCAATGCCCACCTGGGCAAGGAGGAAGTCACCCGCCGGCTCTGCGACTACCTGGGCGCCGAGCAGGTGATCTGGCTGCCCCGTGGCTGCAAGTTCGACGAAACCGACGGCCACGTCGACGATCTTGCCTGCTTCGTGCGGCCCGGCGTGGTGGTGATGCAGTGGACCGACGACCGCGACGACCCGCAATGGGAGATTTATCAGGAGGCCTACGACGTGCTGCGCAGCGCCCGCGATGCCCGCGGCAATGCGCTGGAGGTGCACAAGTTGCCACAACCGCGGGTGCTGGAGTGGACCGCCGCCGAAGCCGAGGGGCTGGACCAGGTCGATGGCAGTTTTGATCGCCAGGAAGGCACGAAGATCTGCGCCTCCTACATCAACTTCTATACCGGCAATTCCGCCATCGTCATGCCGTTCTTCAACGACCCCAACGACCGCATTGCCCAGGGCGTGCTGGCCGAGCTGTTCCCGGAGAAGCGCGTGATCGGCATCGACAACTCGCGGGAAATCCTCCTGGGCGGCGGCAACATCGGCTGCATCACCATGCCCCAGTACGCGGTGTCGGTGCGCCGCAGCTGAGTCGTTTCAGGGGAACGCCACAGTGCTTGCGCAGCTGTGGCGCTGGGGCCTGATCCTGCTCCGCACATCAGCCCAGCCGCAGCGGATCGCCACCAGCCAGGGTGCGGTCCATCAGGCGGATGCTGTCGCGGCCGCCGCGCTTGGATTCATAGAGCGCGGCGTCGCCTTGTTCGATCAGCGCGGCGAGGCTGGCCGGCGGCTGGTCGAACAGGTTGGCGCCGATGCTCAGGGTGACCGCCTGGGGCGTGGCAAAGTTCTGCGTGGCAGTGGCCTGGAACTGCTCGCGCAGCTTGTTGGCCAGCGCCATCACCTGCTCGCCGCCGACATTGCTCAGCAGGATGACGAACTCGTCGCCACCCAGGCGCGCCGCCACGGCCCGCTCGGGGAGTGCCGCGCGGATCATCTCGCTGAGCGCCTCCAGCAGGCGGTCGCCGGCGGTGTGCCCGTGCAGGTCGTTGACCTGCTTGAAGTTGTCGATGTCGATCAGCAGCAACGCGCCGGGGCGTTCGGGGGAGATTTCCTCGAACACGCGGGGCGCGCGCATTTCCAGGGCCCGGCGGTTGTACAGGGCGGTCAGCGGGTCGCGCGCGGCGAGGCGGGCGATGCGCTTTTCGCGGCGGTAGCGTTCGGTGCCGGTCATCGACAGGGCGATCAGCATGATCGCCATGGCGCCCTCGACCAGGGATATCTGGATAATCTCGCCACGGAAGGCGGCGAGGTCGATCAGCGTGCCGGGGATGATCACGGTCGCGCCCTTGGCCAGGTAGAAGGCGCCATGCACCAGCATCACGTAGCGCAACTGCACCGCGCCCACGCTCAGGGACTTGCCGTGGGGCCGCAACAGGTAGCTGGCGCGCAGGGAGAGCAGGGCGACCAGCCAGGAATTGGCCAGCAGCATGAGCTTGGACCACAGCGGGCCGCCGTCGGGCAGCGCCAGCAGCGCTATCCAGGTGAGCGGAACGAGCAGCCAGCCCCGTGACAGCCGTGCTTCGGTGAACTTCGCCACCCCGCTGAGGAAGAACCAGTGCGCGAGCACCAGCAGGCCGTTGGCGAACCAGATGCCGACCAGCAGATAGCCGCTCATGCGCAGCAACGCGAGGGTGGAACCGAGGGTGATGGTGGCGAAACCGGCGCTCCAATAGAGCAGCGAGCGTTCGCGCACGCTGCGCCATTCGATGGCCAGATACAGCGCTGCGGCCGCCGCTAGGGCGACCGAAATAGTCAACATGGTGGGTGGATCGAGCGCCATTTCCTGAACCGTACTGCACTTGCGGTAAAAAACGTGATTGTAAGCGCCCTTGCTGGTTTTCCGGTATGTCAGCCGGTGCTTCCGGTCGGGTTTGCCCTCCGTTCTGTCGCGTCTGGAAAGCGCTTCTTCCGCTTTTGTCGCATTGCCGAAGCGGCCACTGGCCATCAGACTGTGCGGATTCGTGAGTATTCGCTGTGGGGCTGGGAGGCCCGAAGCCATGGAAAAGCCGACACGCCGGCGCTGGAGTCCGCTCTGGTTCCTGATCGTCGCCGCCAGCTACCTGATTGCGATCCTGTTCACCGTGGCCCTGGCGGGGCTGGGATGGATCCTCTTCTCCGGCGGGCTGGACATGACGGTGGTGAAGGAGCGCCGCTACCTGCTGCTGGGCAGTGGCGGGTTGATGCTGGTGGTGTCGGCCTACATCCTGTTGATGTCGATTCCCACGAGCTTCCTCTCGACCATCCGCCGCGACGGCTCCTGATTCTGCGCCAGCGGTCGGACACTGGCGTGAGAGTGCTGCGATATGCCTGACTGGATGGAAGTCTTGATCCTGCGCAGGGAGCGCTCCCGCGGGCAGGTGTAAGGTTGCCGCGCGACTCGCAGCGTCAGACTGCCAGCGCCTCAGGAGCCCGTGTCATGCCCGAATCGATGAGTTTCAACCGCGCGCTGGTGGAGAAGTACGACCGTCCCGGCCCGCGCTATACCTCCTATCCCACCGCGCCGCAGTTCCATGGCGCCTTCGCCGCCGACGACTATCGGGCGGCCGCCCAGCGCAGCAACCAGCGCGGCAACGAGAGCGCGGCCAAGCCGCTGTCGGTGTACATCCACATCCCGTTCTGCAAGAGCCTCTGCTACTACTGCGCCTGCAACAAGATCATCACCCAGAAGACCCACCGCGCCGTGGAGTACCTGGAGTACCTCAAGCGCGAGATCGCCCTGCAGGCAGCGCTGTTCGACGGGGCGCGCAAGCTCACCCAGCTGCATCTGGGCGGCGGCACGCCGACCTACCTGACCAGCGAGCAGCTGGGCGAGGTAATGGACAGCCTGCGCGAGCATTTCAACCTCGACGAGAGCGATGCCCACGAGTTCTCCATCGAGGTCGACCCGCGCACCATCAGCCGCGAACGAATCGCCGAGCTGCGCGCCCAGGGCTTCAACCGCCTGAGTTTCGGCGTGCAGGATTTCGACGAGCAGGTGCAGCAGGCGGTCAACCGCGTACAGAGCGAGCAGCAGGTCTTCGACCTGGTACAGGCGGCCCGCGAGGCGCGTTTCAAGTCGGTGTCGGTGGACCTGATCTACGGCCTGCCGCTGCAAACGGTGGAGAGTTTCGACACCACGCTGAGCAAGATCATCGCCCTGCGCCCGGACCGCATCGCCGCCTACAGCTATGCCCATCTCCCGGAGCGGGTACGCGCGCAACGGCTGATCCGCCGCGAGGACATGCCGCCACCCGAGCGCAAGCTGGAGCTGCTGGAACTGACCATCCAGCGGCTGACCGAGGCGGGCTACGTCTATATCGGCATGGACCACTTTGCCCTGCCGGACGACGAGCTCACGGTTGCACGCAACAACGGCACCCTGCAGCGCAACTTCCAGGGTTACTCGACCCACGCCGACTGTGACCTGATTGCCCTGGGCGTGTCGTCCATCAGCAAGGTCGGCGATACCTACGGGCAGAACGTGAAGGAGCTGTCGCAGTATTACGCGCGGCTCGACCAGGGCCTGCTGCCGGTGCACAAGGGCTACCGCCTGACTGACGACGACTGTCTGCGTCGCGAGGTGATCAGCGCGCTGATGTGCCATGGCCGGGTGGATTACGCGCCGCTGGAGGAGAGCCACGGCATTCGTTTTGACGAGTACTTCGAAGGGGCGTTGCGGCAGTTGCAGGAGCAGGTTGGCGACGGCCTGATCGAACTGCACGACGATGCGCTGGTGCTGCTGCCCCAGGGGCAACTGATGATGCGCAGCGTGGCCATGGCCTTCGATGCCTACCTGGGCGGCGGGCAGCAGGAGCGTTTCTCGCGCACGATCTGATACCGCAGCCGGATGCAAAACGGCCCGCCTTCGAGGCGGGCCGTTGCGTTTTCAGCGCTTAGCGGCGGTCGACCCACACGGTCTGCGCGTTGCAGAACTCGCGTACGCCGAAGTGCGACAGTTCGCGACCGAAGCCGCTCTTCTTCACACCACCGAAGCCGACGCGGGGATCGCTGGCGCTGTAGCCATTGATGAACACGCCACCGACATCCAGCTCGGCGGTCATCTGCCGTGCGCGGGCGAGGTCGGCGGTGAACACCGTGGCAGTCAGGCCGAAATCGCTGTCGTTGGCCAGTTCCAGCGCATGACGGGCGTCCTTCGCGCGGATGATCGAGGCCACCGGGCCGAACAGCTCTTCGCGGAACGAAGTCATGTCCGGGGTGACGTCGGCCAGCACGGTGGGCTGGTAGAAGTTGCCTGCGCCGTCGACCTTGCCACCGCCCAGCAGCAGGGTGGCGCCTTCGGCCAGGGTGCGCTGCACCTGGTCGTCAAGCTCGTCGCGCAGGTCGAAGCGGGCCATCGGGCCAACGTAGGTCTGCGCCTGGGTCGGATCGCCCATCACCAGTTCGCGGGCGGCAGCGACGAAGCGCTCGGTGAAGACGTCGGCAATGCTGTCCTCGACGATGAAGCGCTTGGCTGCGGCGCAGACCTGCCCGGAGTTCTGGAAGCGCCCGGCGACGGCGGCCTTCACGGCGACATCGAGGTCGGCGTCGGCAAGCACGATAAAGGCGTCCGAGCCACCCAGTTCCAGCACGCACTTCTTCAGCGCAGCGCCCGCCTGGGAGCCGATGGCGGAGCCGGCGCGCACGCTGCCGGTGACGGTCACGGCGGCGATGCGGTCGTCGCGGATGGCCTGGGAGACCAGGTCGTTACCGACGTTGATCACCTCGAACACGCCTGCCGGGAAGTCCGCCTGCTGGAACGCCTGCAGCATCAGGTAGGCGCTGCCCATGACGTTCGGCGCATGCTTGAGCACATAGGTGTTGCCCGCCAGCAGCGCCGGCACCGCGCCACGCAGCACCTGCCAGATCGGGAAGTTCCACGGCATTACCGCGAGGATCGGGCCCAGCGGGCGGTATTCGATCCAGGCGCGCTCGTGCTCCACGCTGGTCGGCTCGGCGGCGAGCATCTGCGGACCATTGGCGGCGTACCAGTCGCACAGGCCGGCGCACTTTTCCACTTCGCCACGGGCCTGGGTGATCGGCTTGCCCATCTCGGCGGTGATGGTGGCAGCGAATGCGTCGGCATTGGCGCGCAGGGCCTGGCCGAGACGCACCAGGGCGGCGGCGCGCTGCTCGATGGGCGTGCGCTTCCAGCCGGCATAGCCTTGGGCTGCGCGGGCCAGGGCCTGCTCCAGGGCCTCGGCGGATTCGAAGGCGTAGCTGTCGATCACCTCGCCAGTGGCGGGGTTGCGGGAGATCGCGTGGGTCTGCGGGGTGACGTTCATGGCTCGCTCCTGAGGGTGAGTGGGCGGGATGGAGCCAGTGTCGCGTTGAATGATGCTTATGAAAACTGAATAATAATGACGATTACACTCTCGCTTGGAGAATGAAATGGATCTGGTCCAGCTGGAAATCTTCTGTGCCGTGGCGACCCACAAAAGCATCGCTGCCGCCGCCCAGGCCATGCACCGGGTGCCGTCCAACCTCACCACGCGGATCAAGCAGCTGGAAGCAGACCTGGGTGCCGACCTGTTCATCCGTGAGAACAATCGCCTGCGGCTGTCCCTGGCCGGGCACGACTTCCTCGTCTACGCCACGCGCATCCTCGGCCTGGTGGAGGAGGCGAGGGTGGTGGTCTCCGGCAAGGAGCCCACCGGGCGCTTTCCCATCGGCTCGCTGGAGAGCACCGCGGCGGTTCGCATCCCGCGCCTGCTGGCGCGCTACCACCAGCAGTACCCGAAGGTGGAGCTGGACCTTTCCACCGGGCCTTCGGGCGAGATGATCGACGGGGTGATCGCCGGCGAACTGATCGCGGCCTTCGTCGATGGGCCGATCAGGCATCCGGCGCTGGAGGGCGTGCCGGTGTTCGACGAGGAGATGCTGGTCGTCGCGCCGTCGCACCATGCGCCGATCCAGCGCGGCCAGGATGCCGATGGCGAGATGATCTACGTATTCCGCGACAACTGCTCCTATCGCCATCACTTCGAACGCTGGTTCGCCGCCGATGGTGCGGCGCCCGGCGCCATCCGCGAGCTGGAGTCCTACCACAGCATGCTCGCCTGCGTGAGCGCTGGTGGTGGCCTGGCAGTAATGCCGCGCAGCATGCTGAGCAACATGCCCGGCAGCGCCTCGGTCAGCGCCTGGCCCATGGCCGGCGACTTCGCCCGGCTGAACACCTGGCTGATCTGGCGCAGCGACTCGCGCTCGCGATCGCTGGAGCTGTTCCGCCAGTTGGTCGACGAGCAGGCGGTGGCGCTGGACATGGCGGGCGACTCGAACACCCAGGCCTAGTGCCGTGGCGATTGGGCGAAGGTGCGGCGGGTGTCTACCGGGCCGATGCGTGCCAGGGTGCGGCGCCCCAGCAGCAGCGGATAAAGCATGTCCTTGCGGTCGCGCAGGGAGAACTCCTCCACCAGCACCTGCTGGCCGATGCCTATCTCCATCGTCACCACCGGGCGGTGATCGACGCCGCCTGCGCCGCGCAACCGCACCCGGCGCACCAGCGGGCGTTCGAATTCCTGGCTGAAGGATTCGCCGGTTTCGCGGTTCCTGCCAACCACGCGAAACCGCACCCATTGCTGCGAAGCGCGGCGGAAGTAGCGGATGTCCCGTGCGTCCAGGGAAGAGGTGAGGGCGCCGGTATCCAGCTTGGCCTTCAAGGTTATCGCGCCAGGGTAGAGGCGTGCCTCCTCGATCCAGCCCGCCACGGGAAGCTGCTCGGAACGGGATTTCAGCGTGGCCGCGAAGGCCAGCACCAGCATGGCGAGCGAGAGAGAATTCAACTCCATGGTCATTCTCCGAGGGAATCGCGTGGCGGACGATTCCATGCTTGAGCTCGGAACGTTATGGCGGCGTTAAAGTGGGGTGGTCGGCGTGTGCATTTGATGGCATATGGCTATTTCCCGACGAGTGGGAGACCGGAGCCGACCACTCGGGTCGCTCATCGCGCCCGATCACAGGGTTAGGCGCTGCTCGCTGACGCCTGATAGCTGCTCGGTGCCACCCCAAGGCTGCGGCGGAACATGCTGGAAAAGGCACTCGGGCTGTCGTAGCCCAGCTCCAGGGCCACGCGCGTAACCGGCGTACCCGCGGAGAGGCGGGTGACGGCGGCGAGCAGGCAGGCCTGCTGGCGCCAGGCGCCGAAGGAGAGGCCGGTCTGCTGGCGGAACAGGCGACTGAAGGTGCGCGTGCTGCAGTGCAGCTCGGCGGCCCAGGCATCCGCTGTAATGCCGATGTCCGGCGCGCGCAGGAAGTCGCGGCACAGCTCTGCCAGGCGCGGGTGAGCCGGCAGCGGGGCGAACAGCGGCAGGCTCGGAGCCTGGCGCAGTTCATGGAGCAGCAGGCGCAGGAGGTCGCCGTCGCGGCCATCCTCGTCGTGCAGCGCCGGCACTTCGACACTGGCCAGCAGCAGCTCGTGCAGCAGCGGCGAAACGGTCAGCGCCTGGCACAGGAGGGTGTCGCGCACCGGCACCTGCGGGTCGATGTACAGGCTGCGGGTGCTGACCCCGCGCATCAGCACCCGGTGCCGCTTGCCGGCGGGAATCCACACACCGCTGTAGGGCGGGATTACCCAGGCGCCGTCCTCGGTCTCCACCTCCATCAGGCCGCTCATGCCATAGAGGAACTGCGCGCGCCGATGGGAGTGCGGCTGGAGCAGGGTGCCTAGCGGGTAGTCGGTACCGATGGCGAGTACGGCGCGGTCGACGTCGTCGACGCTGGCGAGGGGAATGTTGAGCATGGCGACGGGTTTGGCTGGGTTGCGATGATTATTCGTCAATCCGTGCAAAATGGCCAACGACGCTGCGGCTGACTGGCGCAACATGCTCTGCATAACGGAATTTGCCGTAGGATCAGGCGGTCATGACTTGCCAGGAGGCGACTATGGGTATTCGTGGAAACGACCGTCAGATCGACAACATCGAGTTCAACGTCAGCGATATCGCGCGCAGCAAGGCCTTCTACGGCAGCGCCTTCGGCTGGACCTTCACCGACTACGGCCCGACCTACAGCGAATTCAGCGACGGTCGCCTCACCGGCGGCCTCACCACCGGGGAACCGGTGCGCCCCGGCGGCCCGCTGGTCATTCTCTACGCCGATGACCTGGTGCAGGCCCAGGCCCGCCTGGAGGCCGCCGGCGCCACCATCAGCCGCGCCACATTTGCGTTCCCTGGCGGCCGGCGCTTCCATTTCATCGACCCGGACGGCTACGAGCTGGCGGTCTGGTCGGCGGACTGAGCCCGGACCTGCTCGATGTAGCGTCGGGCCACTGGTGATTTCTCGAAACGTCGGTGCAGCAGCGACAACCACGAGCGAGGCTGGCAATCGGCGAGCGGGCGGTAGTTGACCCGCGGCAACTGCACGCGGCGCACCACCGACTCGGGGACGATGGCGATGCCGCGGCCGAGCGAGACCAGTGCAATCACCGCGACCAGGCTGCCGGGCTGCTGGCCGAGGCGCGGAGAGAAGCCGCCTGCGCTGGCGACCTCCAGGGTGCCGGAGATCTGTTCGGGCAGGATGAAGGTTTCGTCGCTCAGGCGGGCGGCGCGAATCTCCGGCAGTTCGTTGAGGCGCGAGGCGGCGGGCAGGGCGAGGACGAAGCCTTCCTCCAGCAGCGCGATGGCTTCCAGCTCCTCCGGCAGGTTCATCGGCGAGCGGACGTAGGCGAGGTCGAGGACCCCGTCGCGTATTTGCGCCGGCAATTGCGCCATGGGCGCTTCGCTGATGTCGAGATCCACGCCCGGCGAGGTACGGGTGAATTGCTCGACATGCTGCTGCAGTACGCCGGAATAGGCCGCCGAGGCCACGTAGCCCACGCGCAGATGCCCGGTTTCACCCCGTCCGGCGCGCTGCGCGCCGAGTTGCGCCGCATCGAACTGGAGCACCGCCAGTTCGGCTTCACCCAGCAGCGCCTCGCCCGCAGCGGTCAAGCGCACCTCGCGTTGGCTGCGCTGGAACAGCAGTACGCCCAGTTCCTTCTCCATGTCCTGGATCTGTCGGCTGAGGGTTGGCGGGGCGATGCCCAGCTGTTCGGCCGCACGGGTGAAGTGGCCGTGGCGGGCGACACTGAGGAAGTAGCGGAAATGGCGGATTTCCATGTTCGTTAGTCGCAGGCTAATGACGAAGGCCGCCATGGCTAACCAGCCCGGCGCGCGTGGGCGTTACCGTGGGGCAACACTACAAGGCCGCAAGCGCCAGAGCAAAGAACGGCTGCGCGGCCGCCGCCGGAAGCCTTGCCATGTCTGAACGTCCCTCCGCTCGCTTCACCCTGCTGACCGCCTCGGCGGTGTGCTCGTTGATCATCCTCGACACCAACATCGTTGCCGTCTCGCTGCCCAGTATCGCCCGCGACCTGTCGGGTTCTTTTGCCGACATCGAGTGGGTGGTCAGCGCTTACCTGCTGGCCTTCGCCGCCTGCCTGCTGCCCGCTGGCAGCCTGGCCGACCGCTTCGGCCGGCGGCGCATGTTGCTGCTCGGGCTGGTGCTGTTCGGCGCGGCCTCGCTGGCCTGCGGGGCCGCGCCGAGCCTGCTGTTCCTGGACATTGCCCGTGCGGCCAAGGGCGTCGGCGCGGCCCTGTTGCTGACGTCGGCGCTGGCCGCCATCGGCCACCGCTTCCACGAGCCCGAAGAGCGCCTGCGGGCCTGGGCCTTCTGGGGCGCGTACATGGGCGCCACCATCACCTTCGCGCCGCTGCTGGGCGGGGTCATCTCCGCCACCCTGGGCTGGCGCTGGATCTTCTACCTGAACCTGCCGCTGGTGGCGCTGCTCGGGGGCATGGCGCTGCGCAGCATCGAGGAATCCCGCGACAGTGCCGCCGCGCGCCTCGACCCGCTGGGTAGCCTGACCTTCGCCGGTGGCCTGGGTTACCTGATCTGGGCGTTGATCGACGCCAATCGCGTCGGTTGGGACAGCCCGCCGACCCTCGCGCGCCTGCTGGTCAGCGCCGGCCTGCTGGGCCTCTTCGTGATGGTGGAGCGCAGCCAGGCGCGGCCGATGATCGATTTGCGGCTGATGCGCAGCGGGCGCTTCATCGGCGCCTTGCTCGGCATGTTCGCCTACGCCGCCTGCGCCCAGGTGATGATGACGCTGCTGCCGCTGTACCTGCAGAACGGCCTGCAGCTCTCGGCTGTCGCTGCGGGTGCCGGGATGCTGCCCTTCGCCGTCGCCATGCTTCTGACCCCGCGCCTGGGCATGCGCCTGAACAGCCGCTTCAGTCCGGCGCAGGTCTTCGCCCTGGGCCTGGTGCTGGTCGGCGCGGGCAACCTGCTTTGCGCACTGGCGGCCGGGCAGGGGGAGTACTTGCCGTTCGCCCTGGCCAGCCTGGTGCTGGGGGCCGGCGCCGGGCTGCTCAACGGCGATACGCAGAAGAACATCATGGCCTGCGTGCCCCGTGAGCGCACCGGCATGGCCTCGGGCCTGAGCACCACGACGCGCTTCGCCGCCATCGTGCTGGCCATCGGCATTCTCGGTGGCGTGCTGTCCGCACGCAGCGCCCAACTGCTGCGAGATGTACTGGCAACGGCGGCGCCCGCGCAGCTGGACAAGGCCACCGAGATGGCCACCCGTGCGGCGGCAGGCGATTTCAGTGCTGCGCTTTCGGTGATTGAGCCGGCACTGCGCGATGCGTTGGCACCCGCTGTGCGCCAGGCCTTCATCGGCGGGTTCGAGAGTGTGCTGCTGGTGGCGGGCATTGCGGCGCTGGTGTTTGCCGTGATGGTTGGCACGCTGCTTGGCCGGCCGATGCCGGTCCACGAGCCGGTGGCCGCTTGAAACGGCCGTTTGTCCGCTGGCGGGCAGGAGGGCGGTGGTTGCCGGAACTGTGGTTCGCCCGTCTGGGTCAGGAATCAGGGAGAGTGCGCGTTGTGCGCCTCGTCTCCGCCACTCAGCGCAGAACGGGCCATCCGCGGCCAAGGGGAGAACCGCATGCAGCAGTCAGTCGAGCCGGAATTCATGGCACCCAGTGAATACCTGACTTCCACCGGCGTCGCCGTGTTGATGTCGCCGCGTTACATCGCCCCCGGCAAGGTGGGCGAAGTGCTGCTGTCGCTGGCGAAGGTTCCCGCTGGCGTCTCGCCGCTGGACGTGGTGGTCGGCCCGTGGGAATCCCACGAAGAGGCGTTCCAGGCGTCCCACGATGCGGCAGAGCGCTGGGTCGAGCGCCTCGACCACGACGCCTGAGGAAGCGCCGCGCACCCTGGCCGTAGCCGTCAGCGGTAGCGCTGGCGGTCGGCCTCGGTGATCGGGCGAATCACGCGCGCCGGATTGCCGGCCGCCAGCACCCCTTCGGGAATGTCGCGCACCACCACGGCGCCAGCGCCGATCACGCTGTTCGCGCCGATGCTCACGCCGGGCAGGATGTTCACCCCCGCGCCGATCCACACGTTGTCGCCAATGCTCACCGGGTGCGCGTACTCCAGGCCCTGGTTGCGCCGCTCGGCGTCCAGCGGGTGGCCGGCGGTGTAGATGCCGACGTTGGGCGCAATGAACACATCATTGCCGATGCTGACCTTCGCGCCATCGAGGATCATCAGGTTGACGTTGGCGTAGAAGCGCGCGCCGATCTCGATGTTGAAGCCGTAGTCGCAGTGCAACGGGCCTTCGATGACGAATCCATCGCCAATGCTGCCAAACAGCCCTGTGAGAATCGCCTCGCGACGCTCGCGGTCGTCCGGGTGGCTGTGGTTGAAGTCGAAGAGTTTCGCCTTGGCCTCGGCGCGCTGGCGCAGCACCTGCGGGTCGTGATTGGCGTCGTAGAGCAGCCCGGCGGCAGCTTTTTCCAGCTCGTTCATCAAGGTTGATTCCTGGCGACTTTGAAGGCGTTCGACGTCCTGGCGAACGCACCGGTTCCTTTTGCGGAAAATGGCATGCGCGGCTCTGCTTCGAGCGGTCGATGGGCGTGCTCAGGTTTGGTAGTGAATACTACAGAAAATAGATATTGAAAGTTTCTGGAGCGCATTATACAAATTAGCCACAACAAGAGGCGCACCCATGCTCACACTCAAAGACCGCCTGAATACCCCGGAAGTCGAACTCACCAAGGCCGAGCGCAAAGTCCTGCGCGCCTTGCTCGACGACTACCCGCGCAGCGGCCTCGGGCCGATGTCGCGCCTCGCACGCCAGGCCGGCGTCAGCGATCCGAGCATCCTGCGGCTGGTGAAGAAGCTCGGCTTCAGTGGCTACAGCGACTTCCAGAATGCCCTGATGGCCGAGGTGGATGACCGCCTGCGTTCGCCGCGCACCCTGCTCGCCGGGCGCCGCGAAGGCATGAGTCGCGACGACGTCTGGTCCAATTACCTGAGCGACGCCAGCGAAGGCATCCAGCGCACCCTGGCCCTGACCCAGGCCGACGACGTGCGCCTGCTCGCTGACTGGCTGCTCGATCCCAAGCTGCGCGTCCTCTGCCATGGCGGCCGTTTCAGCCGCTTCGTCGCCGGCTACCTGGTGGCGCACCTGCGCATGCTGCGCAGCGGCTGCCTGCTGCTGGATGACGGCGCCGCGCTGCCCGACCAGTTGGGCGATATCGACCGCCAGACGCTGGTGGTGGTGTTCGACTACCGCCGCTACCAGGCCCAGGCGCTGGGCGTGACCCGTGCGGCCAAGGCCCGTGGCGCACGCGTGGTGCTGTTCACCGACATCTACGACTCGCCACTGCGCGAGTTCGCCGACCTGATCATCAGCGCCCCGGTGGAGTCCCCGTCGCCCTTCGACACCCTGGTGCCGACCATGGCCCAGGTCGAAGCGCTGATTGCCAGCCTGGTAGCGCGCATGGACGGCCAGCTCGACGAACGCCTGGAAGGCATCGACCACCTGAGAGCTGCCTTCGGCAGCCACATCCTTGAGGAATGACCGTGTTCAGCTTGCCCCACCACTCGCCCCGTGACCTGCCGTTCACCCCCGGCCAGACCGCCATCCTGTTCGTCGACATGCAGAACGCCTGGGTCATTCCCGGCCGCGATGCCCATGTCGATCCGCAGACGCACCGCTACTTCTACGACCGCGTCGAGGCGAGCGTGATACCCAACCAGCAGCGCCTGCTGGCGGCCATGCGCGAAGTCGACGGGGAAGTGCTGCACACCATCATCGAGAGCCTCACCGCCGATGGCCGCGACCGCTCGCTGGACCACAAGCTCTCCGACATGCACCTGCCCAAGGGCAGCCCGGACGCCCAGGTGATCGATGCGCTGGCGCCGCGGGAAAACGAGATCGTCCTGCCGAAGACATCCTCGGGCGTCTTCAACTCCACCGCCATCGACTACGTGCTGCGCAACCTCAATACCCGCCACCTGATCATCTGCGGCGTGGTCACCGACCAGTGCGTGGACATGGCCGTGCGCGACGCCGCCGACCGTGGCTACCTCGTCACCCTGGTGGAAGACGCCTGCGCCACCCACACCGCCGAACGCCACCAGGCCTGCCTGGAAGCGATCAAGGGTTACTGCTGGATCGCCGACACCGACAGCGTGCTGGCCCGCATCGCCGCGCTGGCCTGAGGCCGGGAGAACGTCATGAGTCAGAACAATAACAATCCCGCTCCGATGCGCCTGACCAGCTTCGTCACCACCGATCTCTGTGGCATCACCCGCGGCCGCTCGCTTCCCGAATCGGAAGTCGCCGAGCAACTGGCCACCGGCTGTGGCTGGGTGCCCGCCAACAGCGCGCTGACGCCACAGGACATCATTGCCGACGACAACCCCTGGGGCAGCCACGGCGACCTGCGCCTGCTGCCCGACCCGAGCAGCCGGGTGCGCCTGGAAAACGGCCCCGATTCCCAGGCCGCGCCGCTGGATTACCTGCATGGCGATCTGGTGACGACTACCGGCGCGCCGTGGCCGGTCTGCCCGCGTACGCTGCTGCGCGAAGAGATCGCCCGTTACCGCGAACTGGGCCTGCAGGTCACCGCTGCCTTCGAACACGAATTCAACCTGCTCGGCCTGCCGGACGAGCATGCCGCCGCCTTCTCCCTGCAGGCGCAGCGGCAGACCGGCAACTTCGGCGGTTGGCTGATGAGCGCGCTGGAGCAGATCGGCGCCGAGCCGGAAATGTTCCTGCCCGAGTACGGCCGCAACCAGTACGAGGTCACCTGCCGGCCGACCCAGGGCGTTGCTGCGGCGGACCGCGCGGTGAACGTCCGCGAAGTCACCCGCGAGATCGCCCGCCAGTTCGGCTGGCGCAGCAGCTTCACGCCGCTGCTGGCGCCCGGCGCCGTGACCAACGGCGTGCACCTGCACCTGAGCCTGCAACGCCTGGATGGCACTCCGGTGTTCTACGACGAGGCCGCGCCGACCAACCTGTCCACGCTCGCCGAACACTGGGCCGCCGGCGTGCTGCGCCACCTGCCGGCACTGTGCGCGCTGACCGCACCGACGGCGGTGTCCTACCTGCGGCTGAAACCGCACCACTGGAGCGCCGCCTATGCCTGCCTGGGCCTGCGCAACCGCGAAGCGGCGCTGCGCATCTGTCCGGTGGTGGAGATTGGCGGCAAGCCCAAGGCGCGCCAGTTCAACCTGGAATTCCGCCCCATGGACGCCACCGCCAGCCCGCACCTGGCCATGGCCGCGGTGCTGATCGCCGGGCGCCTGGGCATGCAGCAGGAGCTGCCGCTGTCGGCGGTCACCGATGTCGACCCGCACAGCCTCAGCGATGCGCAGCGCGAGGAGCTGGGCATCAAGTCCCTGCCCGGTTCGCTGGAGGAGGCCCAGCGCCTGCTGCTGGCCGATAGCGAACTCTGCGCGCAGCTGCCGCCGGCCCTGCTGCAGACCTACGTCGCCATGAAGCGCCAGGAACTGGCCCTGACCCGTGAACTCAGCGAAGAACAACTCTGTGAATCCTATGCAAAGTTCTACTGAATCCGGCCTTTACCGGCGCCCGCCGTTCGAGATCGTCAACCCGCAGGGCAAGAGCCCGGTGCTGCTGGTCTGCGAACACGCCAGCCGCTACATCCCCGAGGAGCTGGCGCAACTGGGCCTGGACGACACGGCGGCCGCCGAGCACATCGCCTGGGACATCGGCGCGCTGGACCTGGCCCGCGAGCTGTCGGCGCGCCTGGACGCCACGCTGCTGGTGGCCAACTACTCGCGCCTGCTGATCGACCTCAACCGGCCGCTGTCCGCTCCGGATGCGATTCCCGAGCACAGCGAGATCTACCCGATTCCCGGCAACTGCAACCTGAGCGCAGCGGCCCGGCAGGAGAGGGTGGCGCGCCTGTTCGAGCCGTTCCACCAACAACTGACCGCGCTGCTCGACGAGCGCCTGGCTGCTGGCCGGCCGACTCGTCTGGTGGGCGTGCACAGCTTCACTCCGAGCTATCGCGGCGAGCCTCGCCCGTGGGTCGCCGGGGTGCTCTACGCCAAGGCCGAAGCCTACGCCCAGCGCATGGTGGCGGGGCTGCGGAAGAGCGGCGAAGAGATCGGCGCCAACCAGCCCTATGTGATCGACCCGTTGGAGGACATGACCGTCCCGGTACATGGCGACGAACGCGGCGTGGACGCCGTGCTGATCGAAATCCGCAATGACGGACTGCGGACCCCGCAAGGGGTGGAAGCCTGGGCAGTACGCCTGGCTCCCTGGCTCTGAGGACCCCACCCGGCTGGCCCCGTTCGACTGGCCGGGCAGGTTCTGAAAACAACAACAATTCAGCGCATGAGCGCCGAACCCTTACAGCTGCCGTTCCCAGAGGAAGTGCCCCGTGGCTATCGAACAGTTCGGATACAAGCAACAACTCCGCCGCAGCCTGACGCTCGGCGACCTGGTGATCTACGGGATGATCTTCATGATCCCGATCGCGCCCTTCGGCGTTTACGGCTGGGTCCACGCGGACGCCCACGGCATGGTGCCGATGGCGTATCTGGTGGGCATGGTGGCGATGCTCTTCACCGCGCTGAGCTATGGCGCGATGTCCCGCGCGTTTCCCATCGCCGGCTCGGTGTACTCCTACGCCCAGCGCGGCATCCACCCCAACGTCGGCTTCATCGCCGGCTGGGTCCTGCTGCTGGACTACCTGCTGATCCCGCCGCTGCTCTACGTGTTCAGCGCGCTGGCGCTTAACCACCTGTTCCCGGCGATTCCCAAGCTGGTGTTCATGCTGATCTTCCTGGTGTCCGCCACGCTCATCAACCTGCGCGGCATCACCCTGGCGGCCCGCTTCAACCTGCTGTTCCTGATCGCCGAACTGGTGGTCCTGGCGATCTTCCTGGTCGTTGGTTACCAGGCGCTGCAGGGTGGCATGGGCAATGGCCGGCTGACCCTGGAACCGCTCCTGCAACCGGAGCATTTCAACCTCGGCCTGGTGATGAAGGCGGTGTCCATCGCGGTGCTGTCGTTCCTCGGTTTCGACGCGATTTCCACCCTCGCCGAAGAGGTCAAGGGCGACCCGGCCAAGCAGATCGGCCGCGCCTCGCTGATCGCGCTGTTCGTCATGGGCGCCATCTTCATCGTACAGACCTGGCTGGCCACCGACCTTGCCGCCGGCATGACCTTCAAGTCGGCGGACACCGCCTTCTACGAGATCGCCGAAGCGGCCGGCGGCAGCTGGCTGTCCACGCTGACCGCAGTGGCCACTGCGCTGGCCTGGGGCGTGACCGTCTCCATCACCTCGCAGGCTGCGGTTTCCCGTCTGCTGTACTCCATGGCCCGCGACGGCAAGCTGCCGCGCGTGCTGGCCAAGGTGCACCCGAAGTACCAGACCCCGCACATCAGCCTGTACCTGGTGGGTGTGCTGTCGCTGGGCATCGGCATCTACTTCCTCGACTCGCCGGACGTGCTCACCTCGCTGGTCAACTTCGGCGCGTTGACCGGCTTCTGCCTGCTGCACATCGCAGTGATCAACCATTACTTCATCCGCCAGAAGAGCGGCCGGGTGCTGCGCCACCTGGTGTTCCCGCTGGTGGGGCTGGTGATCATCGCCTACGTGCTGTTCAGCATGAGCCGTGAAGCGCAGGAGCTGGGGGTGGGCTGGATCGCCATCGGCCTGGTGTACCTCGCGGTGCTCAGCCGACGTGGCAACGGCAGCGAGCTGGCGCGGGAAATCTGACCGGGTGCGCCGTGCTGTCGCAGACGTCACGGCGCACTTTGACAGACGGCGGGGCGTGCCCCATAAAGATCCGGGTCGGTGGCGGGCAGTGTTTCCACCGACTGCTTTCGCCGGGGCAGGGAAGCCGGCACGACTGACGAATCATCGCGAAGCATCATGAGCAGGAAAGATCAGGACAGCCCCTTCACCCTGGACCGCATCGACGAGGAGATCATCCGCATCCTCCGTCACCAGGGCCGCATCACCTACGGCAAGCTATCCGCCCTCGTGCACCTCACCCCGCGCCCCTGCCAGGAGCGCGTCCGCAAGCTGGAGCGACACGGCATCATCCGTGGCTACGGCGCCGTCATCGACGAGCAGAAGATTTCCGCCGGGCTCTCGCTGCTGGTACTGGTCGCACTGTCGAACCAGAGCGGCCGCAGCGCGCAGAAGGCCTTCGAGGCCCGCGTCATCGCCTGCCCGGAAGTGCTGCATTGCCAGCTGATCAGCGGGACCTTCGACTACAGCGTGCGCATGCGCTGCCGGGACATGGAGCACTACCGCGCGCTGACCGAAACCTGGCTCAACGACGAGAGCCTGCACATCGACAAGCTGGTCGCCCATCCCGAGCTGACGACCATCAAGGAATCCGCCAGCTAGCCCTTCGGCGTCCCCTCCGGCGGCGCCAGTTCCTTGGGTTTCCCGCCTGCAATATCGGCCTGTCGAGGGCTGCTAGACGCACAGCCGAATCGGCTGTTGCCGCTCGCCAATACAGCCGGATCGGCCGGCGCGGGCCCGTATTACAGCCGGGATTTCACCCCGGCGAGTGGGAAAATCGTCTTGCCCCTCTCTGACGTGCAGACCTGTTCCAGGGCCTCTGCGACGTTGTTGTGCCCGCTGTTCGAGACACGGCGGAGGCGGGCTGCAGTCCAATCAGAAGACGCCAATCACAACAATCGGAGGTCCCACCATGACCCGCTTCGTCGACGTCCCCACGATGTCCCAACTGGTCCAGCAGATCGGTGTCGCCCGCTTCATCGGCGAACTCGCCGACACCATCGCTCAGGACTTCGTGCGCTGGGAGTCCTTCGACAAATCCGCCCGCGTCGCCAACCATTCCGAGATCGGTGTCATCGAACTGATGCCGGTGTCCGACACCGCCCGCTATGCCTTCAAGTACGTCAACGGCCACCCGCAGAACACCCAGCGCGGGCTGTTCACCGTCATGGCCTTCGGCGTGCTGGCCGACGTCGAGACGGGCTACCCGGTGCTGCTCTCCGAGCTGACCGTGGCCACCGCGCTGCGCACCTGCGCTACCTCGCTGATGGCTGCCCGCGCACTGGCGCGTCCGAACTCGCGACGCATGGCGCTGATCGGCAACGGCGCGCAGAGCGAGTTCCAGGCGCTGGCCTTCCACCACCACCTGGGCATTGAGGAAATCGCCGTCTACGACATCGATCCGCAGGCCACTGAAAAACTGATCCGCAACCTGTCGGATTTCCCCAACCTGAAGATCATCCGCGCCGGCTCCACCGCCGAAGCGGTGCGCGGCGCCGACATCGTCACCACGGTAACCGCCGACAAGGCCTACGCGACCATCCTCACCCCGGAAATGATCGAGCCGGGCATGCACATCAATGGCGTGGGCGGTGACTGCCCGGGCAAGACCGAGCTGCACGCCGACGTCCTGCGCGCCGGCAAGGTGTTCGTCGAGTACGAGCCGCAGTCGCGCGTCGAGGGCGAGATCCAGCAGATGCCGGCGGACTTCCCGGTAACCGACCTGTGGCGGGTGCTGGCCGGCCAGGTCGGCGGGCGTGACAGCGCCGAGCAGGTGACCATCTTCGACTCGGTCGGCTTCGCGCTCGAAGACTACTCGGCACTGCGCTACGTGAACGAACAGGCCAGCCGCCTGGACCTCGGCGAGCGCATCGACCTGGTGCCGTGGAGCGAGGACGAGGACAACGATCCCAAGGACCTGTTCCGCTACACCCGCTCCGGCAAGGCGCGCAAAGGGCTGCGCCGCATCGCCTGACGCTCAGCGCGCCTCTTCGGGAATCGCCAGCGGCGGTCGGCTGAGGTCGCTGGCGCTCTGCGTGGTGGCGGCGACACGGGCCTTGAGCCATTGGCTGAAGGCCTTCACCACCGGGCGCTCGGCCTTCACCGGGTCGGTCACCAGGAAATAGCCCCGGCTGGACTGGATGGTGATGTCGAACGGGCGCACCAGCAGGCCGCGCGCCAGGGCATCGCCACTGAGCAGGTTGTCGCCGATGGCCACGCCCTGGGCGGCAATGCAGGCGGCGATGGTGCAGGGCGCGTCGGCGAACAGCACGCCGGAGCGGTGGTCGATGGCGCTCGCGCCCACGGCGCCCAGCCACAGGCGCCAATCGGCGAAATCGTTCATGTGCAGCAGCGTGTAGTGGGCCAGGTCCGCCGGCTGCGTGAGGCCGCCGCGCGAGTGGATCAGGCGCGGGCTGCACACCGGGAAGAAGTGCAGGGCCACCAGTTGCTCCACCGTCTGGTTCGGCCAGTCGCCGCTGCCGTAGGCGATGAACAGGTCGGCATCGCTGGCGCTGGTGTCCTGCGGCACGCGCGGCGTCACCACGTGCAACTGCACCTGCGGGTATTGCGCGAGGAAATCCCCCAGGTGCTGGCATAGCCAGTAGGTGGCGAAGCCGGGGTTGCAACTCACGCACAGCGGCCCGCTGACCTGCTGCTCGTCGAAGCTGCTGCCGGCCAGTTGCACCTCCGCGAGGATGCGCTGCACGTCGCGCGCATACCTCTCGCCCCGATAGGTCAGGCGGATGCCGCGCCCGGTGCGCTCGGTCAGGGCGAAGCCCAGGCGTTCCTCCAGCGTGGCGATGCGGTGGCTGACCGCGCTGCGGGTGAGGTTCAGCTCCGTGGCGGCGGCGGACACGCTGCCCAGCCGGGCCACGGCATCCAGCGCGCGCAGGGCGGTCATCGAAGGAAAGTGCATGGGCGGTCCAATTCTCGATTGGTGAAACTATCCGGACATGAGGTGGCGAAATCCTGCGCTTGTTGCAAATTCCGCTTCACCAATACTAGGCCACACGACAACAACAACAGGCAACGATGAGGAAGCCGCCATGTCGAAATTCAAGGCCTACGTCCAGCAGTGGATCGACGAGCACCGCCAGCAGCTGTCCGACTGGCACCAGGTGATCTGGCATTTCGCCGAGCCGGCCTTCCGCGAGTACAAGTCCTGCGCCTGGTACGTGGAATTGCTGCGCCGCGAAGGCTTCACGGTGGAAGAGGGCAGTGGCGGCATGCCCACCGCCTTCGTCGCCACCTTCAGCAACGGCGAAGGGCCCATCCTCGCCACCTACGCCGAATACGACGCGGTGCCGGGCAACTGCCAGGCGGCGGCGACCAGGCCGATGCCGCGCGAGGGCCTGTCGAAGTACGCGCCCGGCCATACCGACCCGCATTCCGCGCTGGGCATCAGCGCCCTGGGCGGCGTGCTGGCGGCCAAGGCGGCGATGCTGGAATTCGGCATCGCCGGCACCATCAGGTTCTTCGGCGAGCCAGCGGAAAAGCTGCGCGCCTCCAAGCCCGTGCACGCCGCCAAGGGCTACTACGACGACCTCGACGCCGCCGTCAGCTTCCACCCCACCTACATGCTGCCGCTGAACAACACCACCACCTGGGACACGCACTGCGGCATCGCCTATTCGTACATCTACACCTTCACCTGCGAAGACCCGCAGAACTGGATTGCCGCCGACCGCTACAGCCCGATCCCGCAGAACCACCTCGCGGCTCGCGCGCCGGGCGCCAACGATGCGCTGGTGCACTTCTACACGCTGAACGAAAGCCTGCGCCGCTCGACGTTGCCGTTTACCGGGCTGTGGAGCTTCAACGAGGCCATCCTCACCGCCGGCCAGGCCACCGCCGACAACCTGCCGCCGCACATCTCGCAGATCCAGTACCTGCTGCGTTGCGACTCCATCGAGCAGGCCGAAACCATCTCCACGGTGATGGACAACAACGCCGCCGCCGCGGCCATGGCCACCGGCTGCCAGTGGAAGAAGACCTGGGTCTGCAAATCCCGCGGCGGGCTGGCCAACCACGTACTGGCGCAGGCCTGCTACGACAACCTCGCCGCCATCGGCGCGCCGACCTGGGGCGAAAAGGCCATCGCCGTGGCGCGGGAAATCCAGGCGAACCTCGGCCTCGACCCGATGGACGAGCCCTTCCTGCCGGCCACCCAGGCGCTGATCGAGCCCCAGGAATGCGAGCGGCAGATGCGCCTGCAGATGCCGGCGTGGCAGAAGTACCTGACCTCCGACGATTACCCCGAATACACCTGGCACTGCCCGACCGTGCGCCTCTATGTGGCGCGGCCGATGCTCAGCGCACCCGTGGGCTTCACCTATCCGGACTGGGTATCCAACGCCCTGGGCGGCATCCGCGAAACCATCGACCCGATGATTGACGTGGCGTCGAAGACCATCGGCAGCACACTGATCGAGCTGTTCACCGATGCCGATCTGCTGGCCGAGGCGACCCGCGAGTTCAACCAGCGCACCGGCGGTGGCATCGGTGGCGAGCAGTGGCAGGCGCCGTTGCTGCCGAAGGACTTCAAGGTCCCGCACCGCTTCCGTTGGCCGGAATACATCCGCACGGTGCGCGGCGAGGAGTGGTGGATTCCGGCGCGGGAGGACGAGTGATCAGCGCCGACCCGACCGTCCAAACCCGACGGGAAACGCGGCCGCAGGATGGCATTTTGTAGGAGCGAGCTTGCTCGCGAACAACCTTGCGCTCACACCGACGCTTGGATGGAATGCGGTTCGCGAGCAAGCTCGCTCCTACAGGGACTTCGCCGGGATAGGGGCGCGCTTGAACCAGCGCACCAGTTCCGTAGGACGCATAACGCGCCAGCGTTATCCGTCGTTATGGCATCGGCGGATAACCCGTTCCGGGTTATGCGCCCTACGCGGTTGTAATTTGGCGCGAGTGGGGTTCAGTTCGCGAGCAAGTTCGCTCCTGCAATTGAACCCGAGCCCAACCTGTAGGAGCGAGCTTGCTCGCGAACAGCGCCTATCGGGTGCGCTTGAACCAACGCACCAGCGCCGCGCCGAACGCCACGGCGCGCGACCGCGACGGACAACCCGGCGACGAAAGCAGTTGTGGCAACAGGAAGCCCACCTCCGCCTCGCTGGGTCCGCAGAAACCGGTTTCGGCTGATTCGGCGAACTCCTCGTGCCAATGCGGAAAGCGCGCGCTCCCACCCTCGAATGAATCCAGTGTGTTCATGATCGATTCGCCTCCCTAGAGGTCCAGCACCAGCGGTTGCACGCCGCTCTCGTCCTGCGCCGGGATGGCGCAGCAGATCAGTGCGCTGCCGGCTTCGGGCAGTTCCGCCGGCGGGTTGGGGTAGTGCACCTGGCCGCTGACGATCTTCGTCCGGCAGGTCCCGCAGGAGCCGCCCCGGCAGCTGAAGTCGGGTGAAAGTCCGCGCGCTTCGGCCAGCTCCAGCAGCGTGCCGCTGTCGGGTTTCCAGCGGGCCTCCTTGGCCGAGCCGGCGAAGTACACCGGCACCGGCTCGGTGGCGGCCGGCGGCTGCACCAGCGCGGGTGCCTGACCGTCGCCCCGGCGCTTGAGCGTCGAGGGGCCGAAGGTCTCGGCGTAGATGCGCGCGTCGGCGATGTTCAGCTTGCGCAGGCCGTCGTAGATCGCCTGGGTGAATTCGCCGGGGCCGCAGACATAGAAGTCGTAATCGTCCAGCGGCAGCTGCGCCTTGATCGCCTCGATATCCAGGCGCCCGGCCTGTTCGAAGTCGCGGCCGAACACGGCTTCCGGTTCGGGGCGACTGAGCGCGCGATGGACTTGCAGTTGCGGCGCGCGCTGGCGCAGTTCGGCGATTTCCCGCTGGAACGGCAATTGGCCCAGCGTCCGCGCGGACTGGAACAGATGCACGCGCCGCGCCGGGCCCGCCGCCAGTTCGCGCAGCATCGAGAGCAGCGGGGTGATGCCCACGCCCGCGCCGATCAGCACGACCGGGCGCGCGCTGTCGCCCTTCAGGATGAAGCTGCCCATGGGCGCGCGGACCTGCAGGCGGCCGCCCAGCCGAACCTGCTCATGCAGGTGACGCGAGGCCGGGCCCTGGGCCTTCACGCTGATGCGCAACTCGCCGTCCGACGGCGCGCTGGACAGGCTATAGGTGCGGATCAGTGCCTGTTCGCCAATTGCCAGGCGTACGGGCAGGTGCTGGCCCGGCGCGAAATTCACGGCGATGCCGGCCGGCGGTTGCAGGTAGAACGAGCGAATGTCCTCGCTTTCCTGCTCCACGCGCAGCACCTGCCAGTCCTGCCACTGCTGGCGCTGCTCGCGTTCCTGCAGCTTGGCGTCGGCCTCGGCCCAGGTGCCGGTCATCAGGCTGGTGGGCGAGTACTCGCGGAAGCTCCAGCGCAGCGCCAGGGCGCTGCGGCGCAGCACGGCGTGTTCTACGTCCAGCGTCCACAGGCGCTCGGCGCCTTCGAAGGCGGCCAGCAGCGGGCTGTCGAAGAGGATTTCGCTGCGGCCATGGACCTGCAGCACGTCGCCGCTGGCGAAATCGACGAAGAGCAGCCCGGCCTGCGGGTTGGCCTGCAGGTTGCCCAGGGTGTTGAAGTGCAGGTTGCCGGCATAGTCGGGGATGGTCAGGCGGCTGCCCTCGACCCGGACGAAGCCGGGGCGGCCGCCGCGGTGGGAGACGTCCACCGAGCGCTCGCCATCCTCATGCTGCACGTAACTGGCGACGAAGAAGGTGTCGGCGTTGCGGACGATGGCGGCCAGCTCCTCGTTCAGCACGACGAAGTCCTCGCGCGGGGCACGCTGGCTGTAGCGCTGCTCGTCGCGGCTCCAGTCGCGTTTCTGGATGTACTGCGGGCAGTTGCCGAAAGAGTGCTCGACGGCCACCGTCAGCAGGCCGCCGTCGACCTCGCGGAGGACGCCATTCATGCGGTTGCGCCGCCGGGTGTGCAGCTCGATGCCCAGCAGGCCGATCGCCTTCCCGGCCTGCAGGCCGCTGGCGGCGGGGTCCTGGTCGTCGGGGGCGCTGTCGAGCTGCAGGCTTTTCGGATCGGGCGAGGTGATAAAGCCTTCCGCGCCTTCGAGCAGGGTCGCCCAGGGCCGGCCCTGGTCATCCACGGCGCCGACGATGATGAACGGCAACTGGTGGTAGAACTCGCGGTGCTGGTCGGGCATGTAGTCGCGGATGACTTTCTGGCCGTGCACCTCCATGCGTTCGGCCACGCCGACACGCTCCTGGATTGCCTTCTCGCCGGCGTGCCAGGGGGAGCTGCGGTGTTTGGGCAACTGGAACATGACGGGCACCTCGCAGAAGGTGCCGCCGGGTCAGCCCGGCGGCGAGGGTTGCATCAGGCTTGCAGGCCGATGGCGGTGCGCTGCATCGGCACGAAGTGCGGCAGGGCTTCCACGCGGGCCAGCCAGGCGCGCAGGTTCGGGTACTCCTGCAGGGACACATTGCCCTCCGGCGCGTGGGAGATGTAGGAGTAGTTGGACACGTCGGCGATGGTCGCCTCGTTGCCGGCCAGGAACGGTGTTCTGGCCAGTTCCAGCTCCATCACCTGGAACAGCGCGTGGGCACGGGTGATGACTTCCTGGGCGTTGAAGGCCGCGCCGAACACGGTGACCAGCCGCGCGGCGGCGGGGCCGAACGCCACCTGTCCGGCAGCTACCGACAGCCAGCGCTGCACGCGAGCGGCGCCCAACGGGTCTTCCGGCAGCCAGCGGCCGTTGCCGTATTTTTTCGCCAGGTAGACGAGGATGGCGTTGGAGTCGGCGACGATGACGCCTTCGTCATCGATCACCGGCACCTGGCCGAAGCTGTTCAGGGCGAGGAAGTCCGGGTGCTTGTGCGCGCCCTTGGCAAGGTCGACATCGATCAGTTCGACGGGCAGTTGCAGCAGCGAGAGCATCAGCTCGATGCGATGCGCGTGGCCGGACAGCGGATGGCGGAAGAGCTTGATGGTGTGGGACATGAGGGTGACTCCTTGGCTTGTGTGGGTAGGCAGCGCGAGTCGGTCGGTGGCGGGTTGCTCGAGCTGATGGGTGAATGCTGCGCTCGACGGCCGGCGCGCAGAATCCCCAGGGCGGACAATCCAGCGTTTCAGAATGCGGAAGAATGGGGCAGCGGGTGCAGCCGTTACCCTGGCTCCGCAGCGGCGATGTTCGCGAGCAAGCTCGCTCCTGCAGAGAAGCTCTGGAGTTGACCTGTAGGAGCGAGCTTGCTCGCGAACCGCCCAGAGCGCAGAGGGGGGAATGGGACGCACGTGGACACTGCGTGATTCAGCCGCGCAGCGCCGGGTGCGCCCGCAGGCGCGGCACAGCGAAGTCGAGGAAGGTGCGCACGCGCGCCGCCGCGCGGCGGCCTTCGCGGTAGATCAGCTGCACCGGCAGTTCGGGCGCGGCATAGTCCTGCAGCACGAGCTGCAGTTGTCCGCTGCTCAGTTCGGCATGCGCCTCGTGGCTCATGCAGCGGGTCAGCCCGAGCCCGAGGCTGGCGGCGCGGATCGCCGCGGGGATGGTGCTGCAGGCCAGCCGCGGGGCCAGGCGCACCGAGCGCGCCGCGCCCTGGTGACGAAAGCGCCACTCGCTGATCGCTCCCAGGCTACCGGGAACGATGATGTGGTGCCCCTTGAGGTCTTCCGGCGCTTGCGGCACGCCCTGGCGCGCGAGGTATCCAGGCGATGCGCAGATCACCGGTCGCACGGTGCCCACCGGCAGGGCGAAGCCGGAGGAGTCGGGCAGGGCGCCTATCACCAGGGCGACGTCGATGCCGTCTTCCAGCAGGCGCGGCAGGTCTTCCCGGTGCCGGCTGACCAGGCGCACTTCAGGAAAGGCGGCCAGGTAGTCCAGCGCGATGGGGGCGAAGATACGGTCGGCCATCAGCAACGGCAGGGAGAGGTTCAGCTGCCCGGCCGGGTGGGCCTGCAGGCCGCCGAGCGAGTCCTCTGTGTCCTCGATGTCCTGGAGAATCTGCCGGCAACTGGCGGCGAACGCTTCGCCACGCGGGCTCAACTCGATTCCCCGCGGGCCGCGCAGCAGCAGCTCGCACTGCAGGCGCGACTCCAGCGCGGCAATCAGGCGTGTCACCGTTGCGCTGGATAGCTGCAACCGGCGAGCGCCCGCGGCGAGGCTGCCGGAGCGCGCCACGGCGTCGAACGCCTGCATTTCCCGGTAGCGACTCACGGCTTCGCCGCTTGCAGCGCCGGGTTGGCGCGCAGCCGCGCGGCGCAGTGGTCGACGAAGCTGCGGACCTTCGCCGGCAATCGCGCGCCGTCCTGGTAGAGCAGGTGGATGGGCAGCGGCGCGGTGGCGAACGCATCGAGGACGATCTCCAGCTCGCCGCGTGCCACGGCCTCGGCGGCCTGGTACGAAAGCACGCGGGTGTAGCCTGCGCCCAGGCGCACGGCGTGGATGGCGGCGTTGTTCGAACTGACCACGAAGCGCGACGGTGGGCGCAGGGTCAGCGGTCCGTCCGCGGTGACGAACTGCCAGTCGGTGAGCAGCACGCTGGTGGCAGCCATCACCACCGGTGCATCGACCAGTTCGCTGGGGTGCTGCGGCCGGCCGTGGCGGTCGAGGAAGGCAGGGGAGGCGCAGACCACCGGGCGGATTTCGCCGACCCGCAATGCGGTCAGGCTGCCCTCGGGCAACTGGCCGATGCGCACGGCGACATCGATACCCTCGTCGAGCATGTTCACCACGCGGTCCACCAGCAGTGCGTTGACCGTCACCTCGGCGTGGGTATCCAGGTAGCTGGCGACCAGCGGGATCAGGTACAGCTCGCCGAACAGCACCGGGGCGGTCACCGTCAGGTTGCCGCGCGGGCGCAGGGCGCTGCCGGAGGCGAGCTCCTCGGCATCCTCCAGTTCCTGCAGGATGCGCCGGCAGTCCTCGACATAGCGCTGGCCGGTCTCGGTCAGCCGCACGCTGCGCGTACTGCGGGCCAGCAGCAGGGTGCCCAGGCGCTTCTCCAGCGCGGCGATGGCACGGGTCACGCTGGGCGGCGAAAGGCCCAGTTGCCTGGCGCCGGCGGCAAGGCTGCCGGCTTCGGCCACGGCCAGCAGCACTGTCATTTCCTGAAACCTGTCCATGGATCACCGTTGTGGCCTTGAGCGGGTCGCCAGACTGTAGAGGGAAGCGGCGCGGGATTGAAGTGCCGGTGGCCTGCGGGCGACATCGGCGTGCTTGCCAGCGCCGCCTGGCTTGACCGCGCCCCGGCCGCTCCGGCACAAGCGCTGGAGGCGCCCGCAGCGAGGCGCCACCGCCTGCGAGCCTTCCCCCATGACCAGCAAGACCACGGCCACTGCGCTGGCCGCTACCAGCAACCCACGCCTGGGTATCGGCCTGTGCCTGCTGTCGATGCTCATCTTTGCCTGCCAGGACGGCATCACCAAGGTGCTCGTCCGCCACCTGCCGGTGAGCGAACTGGTGATGGTGCGCTACTGGGTTTTCGTGCTGTTCGCGCTCATCGTCTGCCGTTCGCAGGGTGGCGTGCGCCAGGCTGCCCGCAGCGCCAGCCCCTGGCAGCAGGTGGTGCGCGCGTTGCTGGGCGTGGGCGAGATCGCGCTGTTCGGCCTGGCCCTGCGCTACCTTGGTCTGGCCGAGACCCACGCGCTCTACGCGGTCTTCCCGCTGATGACGCTGGGCCTGGCGCGGTTGCTGCTCGGCGAGCGGCTGGTCGGCCGGCAATGGCTGGCGGCGGCTGTCGGGTTCGGTGGCACGCTGCTGATCCTGCGTCCCGGCATGGGCGTGTTCGAGCCCGCGGCGCTGATTCCGCTGGCGGCGGCGCTGACCTTTGCCTTCTTCAACATCCTCTCGCGGCGCATCAGCCAGACCGACTCCTTTGCCACCACCACGCTGTACATGGCGGTTGCCGGCGCGCTGTCGGTAAGCGCGGTTGGCCTGCCGGCCTGGGTCACGCCCACGCCTCACGAAGCCATGCTGATGTCGATCGTCGCCGTCTCCGGGGTTGTCGCGCAGTTGCTGCTGATCCAGGCGCTGAAGTACGCCCAGGCTTCGACGCTGCAGCCGTTCAACTATTCGCTGCTGGCCTTTGCCACGTTGATCGGCCTCATCGCCTTCGGCGAGGCGCCGACCGCCTGGACGATCACCGGTGCACTGCTGATCCTGCTCGCGGGGTTGTTCTCGATCAGGCCGGCGGCCTAGTTCCGAGGTGGCGGGCCAGCCCGAACCTGACGCACAAATGACAAGGCCGTATCGAGGGATACGGCCTTTTCTGTGCTGCCCGCGGATCAATCAGGCGTCAGGCTTCCTGGGCTTGGCGAGGGTGAATTCGGCGCGCTTGTAGGGCTCGGTCCGGCCATGCTTGCCCGCAGGGATTTCCTGGATCTCGCCGCCTTTTGAAAGAAATGCTGAGATTTTCTTATCCAGCTCCGATCGTTTGCTTTTCGTCTCTGACTCGGACATTCGGTCACCTGAGGTGATGAGCCACCTGGCTGGCGGCTAGCGGACACTATACCCACCTCGACCGGTGAATACCGACCGCCCGGCCGATTTAAGCATTTTCATGCGAAATCGCTACTTATTCCCTGCCAGATCTGTATGCTGGACCTCTGCCTGCTCGGTTTAGCGGCACCGTCCGATGTTTTGTCTTCTTGATTCTCCATCTCTGCGGCCCCCTCTTCACTTCGCATACAGTCACGCCAGGCATGTCGCATGGCCTGATTTCCTTTTGATTGGAGATTCATCATGGCAACTCGCCAAACCGGTACCGTTAAATGGTTCAACGCCGAGAAGGGCTTCGGCTTCATCACCCCGGAAAGCGGCGCGGACGTCTTCGTCCACTTCCGTGCCATCGAAGGCACCGGCTATAAGTCGCTCGACGAAGGCCAGGTCGTGACCTTCAACGTCACTGCCGGCGCCAAAGGCCCGCAGGCCGAGCAAGTGCAAGTGATCTGACCGATCGCTCGCTGAAAAAGCCCCGCTGATGCGGGGCTTTTTTGTTTCTGCTGCCCGGTGCGCTGCGCCGGGCGCTGCCGATTCAATGGCGTGTTCCCAGCGCCTCGTCGATGAGGCCGGTCAGCGTCGGAAGGTCGAATGGCTTGTCCAGGAAGCGGCAGGCGGGATAGTCATCGCTCCATGCGTCGCCGGACATGATGATGATCGGAATGGCCGGAAACCGTCGGGCGACCTGCCGCGCCAGTTCGGCGCCATCGATGCTGCCGGGCATGGAGATGTCGGTCAGCAGCAGTGCCAGTTGCCCGGGGTTGCCGTTGATCCAGGCGAGGCCGTCGTCGGCATTGCCCAGGACCACGGCCTCAATGCCGTGATCTTCCATGGCCAAGCCGAGCATCCTGGCCAGGTTCGAATCGTCATCAAGAATGAGCACATAGCTGGGGGGAGCGGTGGGTGGGCTTCCGAGCTTGTCCATGCGATCTCTTCCTGCGTGGGTGTGCTGCGGTAGAGGGCCTTGCCGGCAATGCGTTCAGATTACCTGAGCAGAAGGTAAACCCGCCGACCGAAGGCTCTGCGGCGGGGAGTGCGGAGGCCGGCAGCGGTCTCGCCCTCGGTGCAGGTGAAAACTCGACATCGGGGCCGGGCCGGGGCGCTCGCCCTTCGTCCTGCACTGGCTGGAACGCCGCTGAAATCCCCGAGCCAGAGCAGTCATTCGCTCTGCCGGCGCTCAGTGAGTAGGGGCGTGCGGTGTCGGCAGGTGCCCGGATGCGCTTCGGTGGGTGGGTACGGCCAGGCTTTGCGTGAGGAAATTTCCTACAAGCTCGCCGGATGGGTTCTACAGGTCGCGTGGGATCCATTCCTGATAATTCAGCCCTCATCTGGCTTTGCCGCCAGACCTCGACCAACAGGCAGGTGATCGCAATCCGCAGATGCGAGCGCCTGCAGGAGGGCCATCATCATGAAATTCAGAACTCGACTCCTGGGTTGCCTGGCCGTGCCGTCCCTGCTGCTGGCGGCAGCGCCGGCCATGGCCGCCTGCACCTGGAACGGCAGCGACTGGACGCCCAAGCAGCTCACGCTCACCGGCGGCACCGTGTATGCCCCGCGTGACGTGCCCATCGGCACCACGCTGAACAACAACGCACCGATTCGCACGCTGAACTTCGGCGACTCGCTGGCCTGTGGTCCGCCGGCTACCTACGGCGCGACGCTGGTCGGCCCTGTGGTGAACGACATTCCAGTGGATGTGCTGCGGGTGCCGGCCAACTCCATCCTGCAGACCAATGTTCCCGGCGTCGGCCTGGCGATGTACATGACCGGCTTCGCCACGGGCTGGCAGGGCGAGGCGAGCAACCCCAGTCGTTTCATCCCGTTCAACATCACCTGGAACAACTCGTGGGCCGTCGGCATGCCCTCGGCCATGATTCGTTACGCACTGATCAAGGTCGGCGATATCCCGCCGGGCACCCACAGCATCAACCAGCTGGTCGCCCAGGGCCACACCGACCGCGGCCGCATCTTCGACCTGACCTTCACCGCCACCGTGACCGTGGCCGGCTGTTCGATGCCGCAGGCGCCGGGCAACCAGATCAACGTGCCCATGGGGACCTGGGAGAAGCGCGTGTTCAACGGCAAGAACTCCACCACCGATGCGCAGCCGTTCGCCATCACGCTGAACTCGTGCATCGCCGGGAGCGGCTATCCGTCGAACACCAACGGCTACTTCAACGGCAACTACGCCAACATCCAGATCGACAGCGCGAAGACATCCACCGTCCTCGACGCCGCCAATGGCGTGCTCAGCCTGTCCAGCGACTCCACCGCCCAGGGTGTCGCCATCCAGGTGCTGCGCGACAACGGCACGCCGATGAACCTCGGCCAGCCGGTGCGGCTCAACCGGGTGGTCAACGGCACGACCACCGTGCCGCTGAAAGCGCGCTACATCCAGACCGGCGACGGCCCCACGCCGACACCGGGCACCGCCAACGGTTACGCGAGTTTCTCGGTGACCTACCGCTAGAACGGCCTTGCGCATCGACGCCACGGCCCCGACGACCGCTTTGACCGGCGGTTTCCGGGGCCGTGGCGTTTTTCTTGGCGCGTCGACGAGCAGGGTGTTTCCCAGGGAAATATCCCTGGGAAACGTCCTACAAGCACAGCGAAACGTCCTACATAGACGACCTGCACCCATCCCGATAATGAACCCAGACGAAACGCGCTGACCCCGTAGTCGGGGGCGCCACGTCGATCCTTCTGAAGGCCTGGAGAAGGCTTGCAGATACCTCCTTCATCTATCTGGATGTGATCATGAAAAAGTTTGCTCTCAAAGGTTTGGCTCTCTCCCTGGCTCTGGCTGGCGCTTCGCAGATGGCGATGGCGGCGGACGGCGAAATCAACTTCGTTGGCAGCGTCACCGACAACACCTGCCCGGTCGTGGTCGATGACCTGAACGGTTCCGCCGGCGCCGGCGACGTCTCCCTGGGTTCCGTGCCGGTCACCTCCCTGGCTTCGGCCGGCCAGGTCGCAGGCGGCGGCGCCTTCACCCTGACCATCGACACCACCGCGCCGGGCTGCAGCGTTGCCGGCAAGAAAGCCGTGGTCAAGTTCCTCTCCCTCAGCGGCAGCGCCGGCTCCAGCGGCCAGTGGATCGGCCTGACCCCCGAAGCGGGCGTCGCCACCAACGTCGCCGTGCAGATCAAGGACGCCAGCGGCAAGGACCTGCAGATGGGCCTGGAGTCCTCCCCGTACCTGGACCTGACCCAGCCGCTGCGCTTCACCGCCAACTACATCGCCACTGGCGCCGCGACTGCCGGTCCGGCCAACGCCAAGGCGGCGTTCACCGTCGACTACCAGTAATCCCGTCGATGCAACAGCCAGGAGCCTGGGCTCCTGGCTGGCCTTTCCCCCGCAGCGAAGCTGCATGGCCGTGGCGCCAGGAGGATGTTCGAAATGACCTCATTGAAGAAAACCGCGGTTCTGGCCCTGGCACTGGGCAGCGCGCTGCTCAGCGGTATCAGCCAGGCCGGCGTCATGCTCGGCGGTACGCGCATCGTCTTCGACGGCAACAAGCGCGATGCCTCGATCACCGTCAGCAACACTACGCTGCAGCCCTATGCGGTGCAGACCTGGATCAACACCGAGGCCGACGACAACAGCACCTCCACCCCCTTCGTGGCGACGCCGCCGCTGTTCCGCCTGGACCCGCGCAAGGAGCAACTGGTGCGCATCCAGAAAGTCCCTGGTGACCTGCCCCAGGACCGCGAGTCGGTGTTCTATTTCAACGCCCAGGAAATCCCGGTGGCCGGCAAGGCCGACGAGAACACCCTGAAGATCGCCATGCGTACCCGCATCAAGCTGTTCTATCGCCCGGCCGGCCTCAAGGGCAATGCGCTGGACGCGCTGCCCCAGCTGCGCTGGAACCTTGCACTGGAGCAGGGCGAGCCGGTGCTGGTGGTCAGCAACCCCTCGGCCTTCCACGTTTCCTTCATCGGCGTGAAGGTCCTCGCCGGCGCCCGCAGCGTCGAGGTCAACGAGCCGAAGATGGTCGCGCCGATGAGCAGCCAGCGCTACCCGCTGCCGGGCTTCACCGGCCTCAGTGGTGAGGTGGTGTTCTCCGCGATCAACGACTTCGGCGGTTACACCGAGCCTTCGAAAGTCGCCGTGACCCGCGCCCAGTAACGCCTTCGTCCTTTCCCCCGCGAACGAGCCCGCGCGCTGCCCCGAGCAGCGTGGCGGCAGCGTATTGAGTATTGCCATGCGAACCGATGCCATGAACCTTGCCCGTCCGTCCGTGCCCTTTGCCCGCCGTCGTCTGTCCGCAGCCGTTTTCGCCGCGCTGATGAGCGGCCTGGTGCAGGCTGCCGAGTCGACCGAGTTCGATTCCAGCTTCATGCAGTCGTTCGGTGGCAGCAGCGCCGGCCCGAACCTCGACCTGGACGCCATCGCCAACAGTGGCAGCATCGGCCCCGGCACCTACCCGGTGGTCATTCGCCTGAACCAGAGCTTCTTCGACCGGCGCGACATGACCTTCGCCAAGGACGAGAAGAGCGGCGAAGTGCGCGCCTGCCTGTCGGAGGCCTTCCTCACGGAACTGGGCGTCAAGCTCGACGCCTTCAAGGCCGCGGGTGAAACGCTGCCTGAGTGCATCGACCTGCCTGGTCTGATCGAAGGCGCGTCGGTGAGCTTCGACGCCAACCGCCTGGCCCTGGACATCAGCGTGCCGCAGGTGGCCATGCGCCGTGACGCCGCCGGCTACGTCGCGCCGAAGGAATGGGATCGCGGCATCAACGCGGCGATGCTCAACTACCAGCTCTCGGCGGCGCAGACCAACTCCGACTACCGCGGCAGCGGCTCGCAGTACAACCTCTACAGCAACGGCGGCTTCAACCTGGGCGACTGGCGCTTTCGCTCCAGCTCGTCGTTCCGCCAGGACGAGGAGGGCACGCGCGAATGGCAGCACAGCAACACCTACGCCCAGCGCGACCTCACCGCGATCAAGGGCACCCTGACCCTGGGCGAGAGCTTCACTCCGGGCGACGTGTTCGACAGCATTCCCTTCCGGGGCGCGCAGATCGCCTCGGACATCGGCATGCTGCCCGACTCGATGCAGGGCTACGCGCCGATCATCCGCGGCATCGCCGAAACCCAGGCCAAGGTCGAGGTGCTGCAGAACGGCTACTCGCTCTACACCACCTACGTCGCGCCGGGCGCCTTCGAGATTGATGACCTCAACGCCGCCTCGGGCAGCGGCGACCTGGAAATCATCATCACCGAGGCCGATGGCCGCGAGCGCCGCTTTACCCAGCCCTACGCCACCCTGGGCAACATGCTGCGGGAAAAGACCTGGCGCTACAGCCTGACCGCCGGTGAATACAACGCCGCCGATGGCGGCCAGCGCCCGGCATTCGCCCAGGCGACCCTGGCCTACGGCCTGCCGTTCGACCTGACGCTGTACGGCGGTGCACTGGGCGCCGACTTCTACCGTGCCGGCGCCCTGGGCGTCGGCAAGAGCCTGGGCAGCCTGGGCGCCGTGTCGCTCGACGTGACCCAGGCGCAGACCGACGTGCCGAAGGAAGTCAGCGGCCGCGCCGAAACGAAAAAGGGCCAGAGCACCGCGCTGCGCTACGGCAAGGCGTTCGAGACCGGCACTTCCGTGCGCTTCGCCGGCTATCGCTACTCCACCGAGGGCTACCGCGACTTCGACGAAGCGGTGCGCCTGCAGGAGCCCAACCAGTACAACGACATTTCCAAGCGCAGCAAGGTCGAGGCCAACCTCAACCAGATGCTCGGCAGCTATGGCTCGCTCTACCTCAACCTGAGCCAGCAGGACTACTGGGGCACCTCGCACCAGGACAAGCAGATGCAGCTGGGCTTCAACACCCAGTACAAGGGCGTGACCTATGGCCTGTACGCCAGCAAGACGCTGACCGACAACTTCGGCCAGAACAACCAGCTGGTATTCACCGTCTCCATGCCCCTGGGCCGCAGCGGCACCACCGGCAGCTACTCGCTGACACGCAACAACGACGGCAGCCTGGACCACCGCGCCGGCCTCAACGGCCGCGAAGGCGAGATGACCTACAACGTCAATGCCAACCGCTCGGACAACGGCGGCAATAGCGGCTCGGCGCTGGTCGGCTACCGCACGCCCTTCGCCCAGCTGGGCGCGGGCGTCAGTGTCAGCGACAGCACGCGGCAGCTCTCGCTCAGCGCCGCGGGTTCGGTGCTGGCCCACCGCGACGGTGTCGAGTTCGGCCAGACGCTGGGCGAGACCGTGGCGCTGGTGGAGGTCAAGGACACGCCGAACGTGGGCGTGCTCAACGCGCCGGGCACCCTGACCAATGCCGAGGGCTACGCCCTGGTGCCCTACGTCACCCCGTACCGCCGCAACCGCGTGGCGGTGGACACCGGCGAGATGGACACCAGCGTCGATATCGAGGAAGGCGTCACCAATGTCGTGCCGCGCCGTGGTGCGGTGGTCAAGGCGAGTTTCGCCGCCAAGCGTTCGGAGAAGGTGCTGCTCAACCTGCGACTGCAGGACGGCTCCTTGCCGCCGTTCGGCGCGACCGTGTCCGACGACAAGGGCGCCAGTGCCGGTGTGGTCGGCCAGGCCGGGCAGGTCCTGCTGTCGGCGGGCGAGGGCAGCGAATACCGCCTGAAGTGGGGAGAGAAGGCCGCACAGAACTGCTCGATCAGCCTGGACCTCAAGCAGGCCCCGGTGGTCGACGGCTACCGGGTGATGGACGCGGTCTGCCGCCCCTGATGGTGAGTTCCCTTGGCGCAGGCAAGGACGCCCTGCGCACTCGACGGCGTTCGTCTTTCCCGGCTCCCCGCCCGGATAAGACGAACGCTTTTTTTTGCCTGCGCGACAGGGAGAAATCCGAGGGAAAGGTCCTACGAGCCGGGAGGATTGGTCCGACATTTTTAGGGGTTGGTATTTAGCAACATAGCTCCTGTGTCGGACGCATCTGACGTTCAACAGGAGCATTGCCTGCAAGCTTTTCCTACAGCCAGCCACCGCGATCACTGACTTCGAGCGGGCCTGCTGACGGTAGTGGATGGGGGCCGAAGTCTCGCGAGGGATGGGGCGGGCAATGAGCAAGGGACGCAGGGCGACTGGCTCACCTAAACAATTATCCATCGAGATGTATTCAATGAAAAAGTTCGTCGCTGTTACCGCCGCTTCCGTCGTCATGGGCCTGACCACCTTCGCCAACGCCGCCACCCCGGCCAGTGGCAACCCGGGCACCGTTCGCTTCATCGGTGAAATCGTTTCCGGCGCCTGCGGCATCGACGCCAAGTCCCTGGACCAGACCGTTTCCCTGGGCCAGGTTCCGGCCAACAGCTTCAAGGCCGTCGGCGATCGTTCGACCCCGACCAAGTTCGACATCGTCCTGACCGATTGCGACACCACCACCCAGCAGAACGCCCGCTTCACCTTCAGCGGCGTGCAGGACCCGGCTGTCCCGGCTCTCTTCGCCACCACCGGCCTGGCCCAGAACGTCGGCATCCGCCTGCAGGCCAGCGCTGGCGAAATGCTGGAAAACGGCAAGGAGCAGGTCGCTCCGGTCGTTCTGCAGGACGGCAACAACACCGTGACCTTCGCTGCCATGTACGAAGCGACTGCCGCGACCGTCACCACCGGTGAAGCCGACTCCGTCGCCAACTTCACCGTCGCTTACAACTGATCCGCCCCTTTCGGCTGGTTGTAAGAAAAAGGGGCGCGAGCCCCTTTTTTCTTGTTTGTCTCTTTCCGGATCAACAGGTGGCTTTCGTGTGTCGTCGCAAACTTCTTCTGTCTTGCGTGCTGATCTCCTGCGCACGCTATTCGGCTGCGGTGGAATTCAACTCGGAATTCCTCAACATCGATGACAACGAGGGCGTCAGCCTGGAGAAGTTCGCCCGCGCCCAGTACACCGAGCCGGGCAATTACCTGCTGGATATCGCCGTCAACCAGCGCTACTTCGGCACCCGCTCCATCGAATTCCGCCTGAGCGCGGACGGCCAGGGCAGCTTCGCCTGCCTGCCCGAAGACCTGGTGGCCATGTTCGGCCTCAAGCCCGAGCTGCTGAAAACCCTGCCGCGCCTGGCGGGCGGGCAGTGCGTCGACCTGGGCGGCATCGACAACGCCACGGTCAAGTACCAGCAGAACCTCGGCCGGCTGACCATCAGCCTGCCCCAGGCTTCGCTCGAATACGACGACCCCAGCTACATCCCGCCGGCGGCCTGGAGCAACGGGCTCGACGGTGCGCTGCTGGATTACCGGGTCATCGCCAACCACCGCGAGACCCACGCTTCCGGCGATTCGACGCTGTTGCAGAGCTACGGCACCGCCGGCCTGAACATCGACGCCTGGCGTCTTCGCGCCGACTACCAGGCGCAGCAGGAAAGCGGCAGCCAGGACAGCGGCATGGACAACCAGGGCTTCCAGCTCAACCGCCTGTATGCCTACCGCGCGCTGCCCTCGATCCGCTCCAAACTGTCGGTGGGCGAGGACTACCTGAACTCGGACGTCTTCGACACCTTTGCCCTGCGCGGCGTCAGCCTGAGCAGCGATGACCGCATGCTGCCGCCCAACCTGCGCGGCTATGCGCCGCTGATCAGCGGCCTGGCGCGGACCAACGCGACGGTCACGGTTTCCCAGCAGGGCCGCGTGCTCTACTCGACCACCGTGACGCCGGGCGCCTTCAGCATCCAGGACCTCAACAGCAGCGTGCAGGGCACCCTGGACGTGACGGTGCGCGAGGAGGACGGCAGCGAGCAGACCTTCACCGTCAACACCGCCGCGGTGCCTTTCCTCTCCCGCGAGGGCGAGCTGCGCTACAAGGTGTCGGCCGGCCAGCCGCGCCTGACTGGCAACGGCGGCCGGGAGCCGAACTTCGTTGCCTCGGAACTGGCCTACGGCCTGCCCTGGAACATGACCCTGTATGGCGGCCTGCTGGTGGCGCAGGACTACCTGTCCAGCGCCGTGGGCGTGGGCAAGGACCTGGGCGCCTTCGGTGCGCTGTCCGGGGACGTCACCAACTCCCGCGCCACCCTGCCGTGGAACGGCCAGAAGGTGGTGGGCAATTCCTACCGCCTGAACTACTCCAAGCGCTTCGATGCCATCGGCACCGACCTGCGTTTCCTCGGCTACCGCTTCTCCGACCGTACCTTCACCAACTTCTCGCAGTTTGTCGGCGACCCCGATTCCTATTCGCTGAACGCGGGCAAGCAGCGCTACTCGGTGATGCTCGCCAAGCGTTTCTCCTGGCTGTCGACGAGCCTTTCCTACGACCACTCGACCTACTGGGACGTGGCTCCGACCGACCGCTTCGGGCTGTCCCTGGCGCGCAGTTTCGCCGCCGGCAAGGTCAAGAACATCAACGTCAACCTGTCCGCGTACCAGACGAAAAACGCGCAGCACAACGACTCGCAGATCTACCTGGGGGTGAGCATTCCCCTGGGCGGCAGTTCGCTGCTGTCGAGCAACGTGCAGCGTTCGAGTTCCGGCGCCACCTCCACCAGCGTCGGCTTCAGCCAGGACGTTGGCGACGGCCTGAGCTACCAGCTGTATGGCGGCGTGGGCGACAACAAGTACGCCAACGCCTACGTCGCCAGACGCGGCTCGACCTACCGGGCCAACGCGTCTGCCACCACCGATGGCAGCACCTACCGCTCGTATACCGGCGAGATCGACAGCTCCCTGGTCGCCACGCGCCATGGCATCGCCGCTCACGGCAACGGCTCCAACGGCGACACGCGGCTGCTGGTTTCCACCGACGGCGTGCCCGACGTGGCCTTCAGTGGGCAGGCGCGTTCCAACGCTCGCGGTTATGCGGTGATGGATGGCCTGCCGTCGTTCCAGGCCTACGAGGCCCGCGTGAACATGGAACAGCTGCCGCTGGATGTCGACGTGAGCAACCCGGTGCAGCGCCTGGCGCTGACCGAGGGCGCCATCGGCTACGTCAACTTCGCCGCGGGCCGTGGCCGCAACGCCTATGTCGCGCTGACCCAGGCCAACGGCAAAGCGGTGCCTTTCGGCGCCTCGGTACAGGACAAACAGACCCACCGGGAAGTGGGCATCGTGGGGGAAGAAGGTGTGGCCTACCTGCTGGGAGCCAAGGCCGGGGCGGAGCTGGTCGCCCGTTGGGGGGATACCGGCAGTTGCACCCTGGCCGAGCTGCCCGCAGAGGCTGCCGTGACCAACGTCGCCAAACCGTTGCCGTGCCGCTAGGCAGACGGCCATTCCCGATCACCTTGTCTGGAGAATCCTCCATGTTCCACACCTTCATCCCGCGTCACCCGATCTTCCGCGGCGGCCTGCTGGCCGTCCTGCTGGCTCCGCTGCTGGCCCAGGCCGCGGTGGTTCCGGACCGCACCCGCGTCATCTTCGAGGAAGGCGCGCAGGCGGTCAGCGTCACCCTGACCAACAAGAACCCGCAGCTGCCCTTCGTGGTGCAGTCCTGGATCGAGGACGCGCAGGGCAAGAAGATCACCACGCCGTTCATGGTCCTGCCGCCGCTGCAGCGCATCGAGGCCAACGAGCGCAGCGTGCTGCGTATCGTCAAGCTGCCGGAGACGACCCTGCCGGCGGATCGCGAAGCGGTGTTCTACCTCAACGTGCGGGAAATTCCGCCCAAGAGCGAGGCGGTCAACTCCATGCAGATCGCCCTGCAATCGAAGATCAAGCTGTTCTACCGCCCGGCATCGGTGAAGCGCGAACGCGGCCAGGACCTGGCGCGCGGGCTGGAACTGAAGATCGAAGGCAAGCAGCTGCTGGTGAGCAACCCGACTCCGTTCCACATCACCGTGGTCGGCCTGCTCGCGGGGCCGGAGAAAACCAAGCTGCCGATCGACACCGTGATGATCGATCCCCGTGGCAGCGCACGCTTCTCCCTGAGCCAGACCGGTTTCACCACGCTGCGGGTTTCCAACATGAACGATTTCGGCGGTCAGACCGACACGCTGTTCACCTGCACGGCCAGTGCCTGCAAGGCAGAGAATCCATGAACCGTCGCTGGATCAGGCTGTGCCTGGCCGCGCTGTTGCTGAGCCTGTCGCAGACGTCCTGGGCGTTGATGTGCCGGGCCATGGACGGCAGCAGTTACCTGAGCGAATACATCGGCCCGGTCTCGGTGCCGGATACGGTGCCCGACGGCACCATCATCTGGCGCTCGAAGACCCACGTGGTGCCGGCCAAGTGCTGGAAGCTGTTCGACCAACACTATCTCGAGGATGACCCGATCTACTTCTACGGCAACCCGGCGGGGCTGGACGCCACCGGCTGGGGTATCGAGTTCGGCCTGGTGTACAAGCAGCAGACCGCGTGGGACGGCGACTGGAGTTCCAACCCCACGCTGGGCGTGAACAGCGGCTTCACCTCGCCGGGTTGCCCGGCGGCGACCAGTGGCGACGACATGCTGGCCTGCTCAACGGTGTACCCGACCATTGCCTTCCAGGTGGTGATCCGCAAACGCGGCCTGCTGCCGTTGCAGCGGCCCTCGCAGGACACCTACGACGTTTTCCAGTTCGATGGCCTGTACGGCCTCAACAATGGGCCGAGCAACCCGTTCCGCAACTTCCGTTTCCAGCTCTCGGGTCTGCAGAACATCGTTGGCACCGCCTGCACGGTGGACGTCACCGTGACGCCGGAGCCGGGCACCGTCGACTTCGGGGTGATCCAGAAGACCACCACCGGTTTCTCCCCGCCGCGGCCGAGCAAACCCTTCAGCCTGGCGCTGGAGAAGAAGTGCAGCAGCGCCATCAACATCGGCGCGACCTTCGTCACGGCGAATCAGGACGGCGAGTACACCGTCGTGCCGGCCGGCGACAGCCAGTTCGGCATTCAGGTACGTGACCGCCACGACAACCTGGTGCCGATCAACGAGCCCTTCCCGCTGGCCAACTTCGCGGCGGATGTGAGCCATATCGACGTACCCTTCAGCGCCACGGTGGTATCGCTGGGCGACCCCAAGGTCGGGCCGTTCGAGGCGATCATGGTGGTGCAGGTGGTCTACTACTGAGATGCAGCAGCGGGGCGGCACTGCCGCCCCGAGCCTCTCAGCCGATCACCCGCGGCGGGCGTTGCGCCAGCGCCGGCAGGTCGCCCAGGTTCAGCCAGGTCATGCCTTGCCAGTGCAGCACGTCCAGCTCCCGCTCGTTCCAGTGCAGGGTTTCGCGCAAGGGGCGCAGCGCGCCATCCTGCTCGCGCAGACGCGGGATCACCTGCCGGTTGATCCACTGGCGCAGGCTGCGGTTTTCCGGGTGGTAGTAGAAGATCAGCACGGCATACAGGCCGGACTCGCTGACCAGATGCTCCTGCTCGAAGCCACCGTGGCTGTTGCGCATCCAGACCCGTTGCAGCTGGTCTTCGTCCAGATTGCGCTGTACCCGTTCGGGAACCAGTACGTGGTTGATCAGCCGGGCGAGATCGCCGAGGGCGAACCACGGTTCGTCATCCAGCAGCAAGGCGCGCAGCTGGCGCTTGTGGCGGGTGAACAGGCTGGGGATCAGGACTTCGGCATCTGCCGAAATGGCGGGTTCGAACGCGGGAAGGTCGGGCATATCCATTACCTCTGCTAGGTCATGAGCAGCTTTCTCAAAGCTGATGGCGTCGGGAGTTGAGAAACCCCACCTAGAGGGTCGGACTTATTCCCCTTTCGGGTCTTGTATTCGGCCACTCCCGACATAACAGAGGTCTTTTGTGCAGGCGCGAGTATGCCGCAGGCACAAAAAAGCCGCTTAGCTTTCGGGAGCGGTCTGGCCGCTAGGTGGTTGGGCGTTTCTCAGGCGCCGGGGAACACCCTAGGGGGTAGTTAGGGTAAGCAGCAACGGCGTTGGCGTGTGGGATTCGGCTGATCGGCTTGGCGGCGTTTCGCGGGGGCAAGCCAGAAGCCCATGGCGCGGCGGGCGCCGCGCCATGGGCAGTCGGGTCAGCGGCGCGGCGGAACCGCCGAGCTGCCCTGGGAAATGATCACCTCCACACGACGGTTCATCTGCCGGCTTTCCGCGCTGGCGTTGCTCGCCACCGGGTACTCCTTGCCGTAGCCGGCGCTGATCGTGCGATCCGGCGCCACGCCCAGGCGCTGCAGGGCGAAGGCTACCGACTGCGCGCGGCGCTCGGACAGTTGCTGGTTGTAGTCATCGCCGCCCACCGAATCGGTGAAGCCTTCCACGCGTACGCGGCGTTCCGGGTTGTCGCGCAGGAAGTCCGCCAGCTGCTGCAGGTTGCGCACGCTGCCGGAGCGCAGTTCGGCCTTGCCGGTATCGAACAGCACGTCGCCGAAGGTGACCACAGTGCCGCGATCGCTCGGCTTGGCGTTCAGCGCCTGCAGGGCCTTGAGTTGCGCAGTGCGCACGTCGAGGCGCGCGCGGGTGCGCTCGGCGTCCAGGCCCTGGATGCCGGTTTCGGCCTGGCGCAGCAGGATGGTCTGCTCGGCCACGGCGATCTTGCTCGATGCCAGGTATGCCGCCTGGTCGATGGCCGGGTCCTTGCGGTTCTGGTTCGACAGCGTCTCGGCCTTGGCCAGGGCGCTGAAGGCATCGCGGGTTTCCAGGGCGGCGAGGCGGCTGGCGTCGGGCTGCTTCTGCAGGGTTTCGAACTGGGTGCGCGCGGCCACCAGCGAGGGATTTTCCGGCGTGGCGCTGCAGCCGGCGAGGGCCAGGGCGAGGAGTGACAGGGCGGGAAGGAAGCGTTTCATCGGCATGGTCGGTCTCACGGCTGCTGGGTGGGGGCGGTCTGCGGGGCATCCGGCGCCTGGAGCATTTCCTGGCGCAGCACCTGGATGCCGTTGCGGCCGGCGGCGAGCGTCTGCTGCGCCTTGCCGGCCTGGGCCTTGCGTTCGGCGAGGACGGCGTCGGCCTCGGCCTGCTGGGCGATCAGGCGCGCCTGTTCGTAGCGCTTCTCGCCCAGGGCGCGCTCCATGCCGAACAGCTTGTCCTGGGCCATCTTCATTTCCACCGGGGCGTACCGGGTGGCGTCCGCGGCAACGGCACGGTTCACCGCGTTGCGCGACAGTTGCACCTGCTCTTCAGGCATCGGCACGCTGGAACAGGCGCTGAGCGAGCCCAGCATCAACACCAGCACGGCACTCATCGAGGCGTATTCGCCCAGAGTCTTTCTGCTCATTTGTCACTCCAAGGTCTTGTCAGAGAGCCGCGTCGTTGCGCGGCGTTCGTGCACGGGCAAGCCCCGCCGGGTGGCGGTGCTCGCGGCACTGGGGAAGGGCCCGCACCGGCGGGCCGCAATCAGGGATGCAGCGCCAGGCTCCGCTCGCGGGGGTACGCCGCCTGCGGATCGATCTGCGCCATGAACGCGCCCAGCTGGGCGAGCTCAAGCGGCCCGGCCAGGCGTGTGGCGACGCCGTCGACGGTCAGTGGGTCGAAGCCTTGCGGCAGGTACTGGCTCTGGTAGATCAGCCCGTTGAGGCTGACCCCGGCCAGCGCCGTGCCGTCGAGCGGCTCGCTGACGATGAGGCGCCCGCTGATGATCAGCACGTTGAAGGGGCGGCCGGTACAGCGCCCGAGAATGCGTGCTTCATCCAGCGACGAAGCCGTGGCGATGCGGTGGTAACCCAGCCGGTTGAGCAGGCGCTCCACCAGCAGTGATTGGGTGTGGCGGCTGTCGGCGATGAGGATGCGCAGTTGCTTGTTGGCCATTGCCGGGCTCCTCAGTGGCTACCCAGGCGGGCGCCCGGTTGGCTGCCCGGCGGGATGACGCTGTCGAGCCCTTCCCGGCGCAGCAGCCGGGCCAGCGCATGGCCCATGACCGGTTTGCAGAAGTAGTGCCCCTGGGCGCGCTCGCAGCCCAGGCGCTGCAGGTGGCGCAGCTGGCTCTCGTTCTCCACGCCTTCGGCCACCACCGGCAGCCCCAGGGCACGGCCGAGGGCCAGGGCGCTGGCGAGCACCGCGCTGCGGCGTGGGTCTTCGTCCAGTTCGGTGAGGAAGCGGGCATCCAGTTTCATTTCGGTGAAGGGCAGTTCGACCAGGCGCTCCAGCGTGGATTGACCGCTGCCGAAATCGTCGATGGCCAGGCCGCAGCCGAGCAGGCGCAGGCGCAGCAGGTTGTCCAGGCTGATCGCCGGCATCTGCAGCGCGCCCGTTTCGGTCAGTTCGAAGGTGATGCGCCGCGGGTCGACGCCCAGGCGCAGCAGGCGGTGGGCGACCTGCGCGGCGAAACCCGGCTGGGCCAGTTGCGCGGGCTCCAGGTTGAAGGCGAGGTGGAAGTGCCGGTCGCCGTAGGCCTGAAGGGCGCACACTGCCTGGTCGATCAGGGTGAAGAGCAGGGCGTCGAGCAGGCCGTTGCGGCGAAGCGCCGGCAGGAAGCGGCCGGGCAGCACGATGTCGTCGTCAGCGCGTTGCCAGCGGGCGAGCACCTCGAAGCCGCTGATGCCGCCGGTGCTGACCGAGATCTTCGGTTGCAGGGCGGCGCGTATCTCGTCGCGGGCCAGGCCGCCGATCACCTCCTGATCGCTGGGGTACTCCCGCAGCGAGGGCAGGGCCGGTGTGTCGATGCCTTGCGCAGCGAAGCCTTCGAGTGCTGTCGTCAGGCGCTCCGCAGTGATCGGGCCGGCGCCCAGGCGCAGTACCTGCAGCCCTTGCAGGCGCAGCAGGCGGGCCAGCGCCGGCCAGGTGCCAGGGGCCAGTTCGCCGATGACGGCGACACCCCGCGCCAGGTGCTCGCACGCGACCGCCTGGAGGAAGTCCAGCCGGGCTGCCGGGTCGACACGCAGATCGCACAGCAACAGATGCACCCCGCCGATTTCGCGCAGTTGGCGCAGTGCCAGCCCGTCGTTGGACATTTCCAGGGTGGTGGCATAGCCGAGCCGCTGCAGCGAGGCAGTGGCAATGGTGCGGTGAAGGCTGGGGTCCTGCAGGTTCAGGGCGGTAAGCGGACGCATGGGCCAGCTCCAGGAGGGAGGGAAGATGGCCGAATTTTGCGGGGCTGGTCGCAGGAGATATCGAGGCAGTTTCTGTTGAGCTTGTAGGACGTTTCCTGCGACTCGGGGTGCCGTCCAGGCATCGGCGCCGCGGCTTACGCCGCAGCGCTGGCCCTCCGGTGGAATGGCTCAAGCCAGTTGAATGCTGAGCTCCTCGGCGAGGTCGTCCAGCGCTTCGCGGACTTCCTCGATGGCGGCGGGTCGCTCGCTGGCTGCCACATCGCCGCGGCAGACTGCTTCCAGCCGCTCGCAGGCTTGCAGCAAGGGCGTGGCCCGCGCCATCCGGGCACCGCCCTTGACCCGATGGGCAAGGTCGGCCAGTTGGTGGGCGTCCGTGTCGTCGGGCAGCCCGGCGAGGCGTTGGCGGTCTTCGTCGATGCTGCGGGCGAGGTCGCCCAGCAGCCCGCGCAGCGCCGCGCTGTCGCCCCGTGTCAGTTGCTGCAGGTAGGGCAGGTCGAAGGTGGCGCTGGCGCTTTGCTGGCGTTGCCGGGGAACGATGCCGGCCAGCTGGCGGCGCACGTCTTCCAGGGTGATCGGCTTGAACAGGCAGTCGTCCATGCCGGCATCCCGGCAGCGCTGGCGCTCCTCGGGCAGGGCGTTGGCGGTGAAACCGAGGATGACGCAGGGCGGCCGGCGCTGTTCCTGCTCCTGCTGGCGGATCGCGCGGGTGAGGTCGTAGCCGTTGAGAATGGGCATGTTGCAGTCGGTGATCACCACGTCGAAGTTGCCCTGGCGCCAGGCGCGCAGCCCGTGGGCGCCGTCCTCGGCGTCACGCACGCTGTGGCCGAGGAAGCCCAGTTGCTGCGCCATCAGCAGGCGGTTGGCGGGGTAGTCGTCGACCACCAGCACGTTGAGGGACGGCCCATTGCTGCTGGGGACTTCCACCATCGGCAGGGGGCCGGACGTGGCGCTTTCCAGGCGTGGAAGTTGCAGCTCGATCACCACCCGCGTTCCGCGCCCCAGTTCGCTGGAAAGCTCCAGGGTGCCGCCCATCATCTCGCACAGGGTGCGGCTGATTGCCAGGCCGAGGCCGGTGCCGTTGCGCGCGGAGACCTGGTTGTTGCCGGCCTGGGAGAAAGGCTTGAACAGTCTGGGCAGGTCTTCGGCGGCGATGCCCTGGCCGCTGTCGATGATCTCGATGCGGGCGAACAGCTGGTCGCCCTGCGCCTCGGCACGATAGACGACGCGCACCTCGCCCTGCTCGGTGAACTTGATGGCATTGCCGATCAGGTTGGACAGCACCTGGCGGAAGCGTAGCGGGTCGATCTGTACATCCGTCGCCGTGTCGCCCGAGCATTCGAGCTCCAGGCCGATGCGTTTCTGCCGCGCCAGGCCCTCGAAGACGCGCAGGGTGGATTCGCTGAGGCTGCGCAGGTTGGCGCGTTCGGGGTTGAGGCTGAGCTTGCCCGACTCGATGCGGGCGATGTCGAGGATGTCGCCGATCAGGTCGAGCAGGCCGCGTGCGGAGTTGGCGGCGACGTCCAGGGCGAAGCGGTCGATGATGCCCTGGTCGGACTTCTTCTGCGCCAGTTCGAGCATGCCGATGATGGCGTTCATCGGGGTTCGGATCTCGTGGCTCATGGTCGCCAGGAAGGTGGTCTTGGCGCGGTTCGCGCTTTCCGCCGCGTCCCGCGCTTCCTGCTGGGCGTCGAGCAGGCGCTGGCGCTCGCTGATGTTCATCCAGCCGCCGATCATGCCTTCCACCGCGCCGTCGCCGCCGCGATAAGGCAGTACCCAGTGGTAGATGGTCAGCACTTCGCCGCCGGGCAGGGTCAGGCGTCGGTCGCCCACGTCGGGTTCGCCGCTGGCCATTACCCGCTCGTAGTTGGCGCCGTATTCGAGTGCTTCGGCGGAGGAGGCCAGTGCACCGTCGGTGACTTTGCGGCCGAGCACGTCTTCCAGGCGCAGGCCGAGCATCTCCAGGTAAATGGAGTTGCAGGACACCAGGCGCCCCTGGCGGTCGCGCACATAGATGGGGTGGGGCGTACCGTCGATCAGCACGCGCATGAACTCCATCTGGTCGCTCAATGCCCGCTCGGCTTCCTCGCGGCGGCGAATCTGCCGGCGCAGCCAGTAGACCCAGGCGAGAGTCAGGCCCAGGGCAACGCCGGCGATGGCGAAGCCCTGGATGATCAGCGTGCCGTAGCGGCTCCAGTAGCTGTCGGCGACCACCACTTCGCCGCGCCAGCGACGGGTGAGCGCCGCCATCTCCGAGGGCGGGATGCTCAGCAGCGCCTTGTCGAGGATGGCCTGCAGCTCCAGTGCGCCGCGCCCCGTGGCGAAGGCGACCTGCGCCGGCGTGCGGCCGACCGTCGAGGTGATGCGCAGCACGCCCTGGTAGTGTCGGCTGATCAGGTAGCGCGCGCCGATCAGCGAGTTCACCGCGGCATCGGTGCGGCCACGGGCGACCATTTCCATCGCCTCGGAGGCGTTGGCGGCGTCGACGATCCTGATGCCGGGGAAATGCCGGGTGAGGTACTCGCGCAGGTAGTTGCCACGGATCAGGGCCAGGGTCTTGCCATTCAGGTCGTCCAGTGTTGGCGGTTGGTCGCTGTTGTCCCGGCTGACCAGGACGAAGGAGGTGGTGAAGTAGGGGCGGGTGAAGCTCAGTTCGCCCTCGCGCTCCACGCTGGGGGTGAACGCCGCGAGCATGTCCGCCTCGCCGCTGGCGACCCGCGCCACCATGTCCTGTACCGGCCCGGCTCGCGTGACCTTGAAGTGCAGGCCGGTGCGCTGGCTGACTTTCTCCAGCACGTCGGCACTGACGCCGCGCAGGCGTCCCTGGTCGTCGAGGAAGGTGAACGGCAGGAAGTTCTCGTTGATGACGACGCGGACTTCCGGGTGTTGTTCGATCCAGCGCTGCTCGGCGTCGGTCAGTTGCAGCGCGCCGCCGGGGATGTTGATCTCGTCGGCGTCCCAGCGTTGCAGGATGACCATGCGCTCGCGTTCGGGAATCGCTTCCAGGGCCGCATTGACGATTCGCAGCAGGCGCTCCCGGTCAGGCGCGAGGGCGAAGGCGAACGGCGCGGCGTCGATGCGCGCGAAGTTCACCAGGTGCATGTTGTTCAGGTAGCTGCGGTTGATCAGGTAATTGCTGGCGATGGCATCGCCCAGGTAGACGTCGGCCTGGCCGAAGGCGACGGCGCCCATGGCCGCGAGCGTCGAAGGGTAGAGCTGAAGTTGCGCATCGGGATAGTGCTCGTGGACCGTGTCTTCGGAGAGATAGTGGTAGGCCATCGCCACGCGCAGGTCCTTGAGTTCCGGATCCAGCGCACGGTGATCGCCCAGCCGCGATGCGAGCACGGGTTGGTCGGTCGTGTAGGGGGCGGAGAGCGCGACGCCCTCGGCGCTGTCGTATTCGTTGGCGCTGGCCAGGAGGTCGATGCGGTGTTCCTTGAGCGCGTCCAGCGCCTCCTTGCGCTCATCGAAGGCCTGCAGTTCGATGCGCACATTGAGCAGGTCGCCGAGCAGCGCGGCGTAGTCAGCGGTGATGCCCTCGTAGTCGCGGTCGTTGCTCAGGATATCCAGCGGCGGGTATTCGGGGATCGAGATGCCCAGGCGCAGCACGCGCTGCTGGCGCAGCCAGCGCCAGTCGTCCTCGCTGAGTTCGGCCTGGTAGCCGTCCGCTGTCGAACGGCCGAACAGGCGCAGGTCCTGGCCGTGCGCCGTGGGGAAGACGACGGCCAGCAGGCAGCCGACCAGGAGCGGTGTGCGCAGGCGCTGGAGCAGGGAGAGCAATGCCATCGACTCAGACCAGGCCGTTGCGCCGCGCGAGATCGGTGAGGTCGACCAGCGTCTTGACGTTGAGCTTCTCGATCATCCGCGACTTGTAGGTGCTGATGGTCTTGTTGCTGAGCAGCATGGCGTCGCCGATTTCCTTGTTGGTGAAGCCGCGCGCCAGTTGCTGGAGGATCAGCAGCTCGCGATCGGAGAGCAGGGCGATGCGGTCCGATTCACTGGCGTCCATGTCGGTACGCCGCACCGAACTCACCGAGATGCTCGGGAAGTAGGTGTAGCCGTCCATCAGCGCCTTCGCCGCCTTGGCCAGTTCGCTGAGGTCGCCGGTCTTGGAGACGAAGCCGGAGGCGCCGGCCTTCATGCAGCGATGGGAGAAGTACTCGGCGGACTGCGAGGTCAGCACCAGCACCTTGATCGCCGAGGCGGAGCCGTTGAGCCGGCCGATCACTTCCAGGCCATCCAGGCGCGGGATGGCGATGTCCAGGACGATCAGGTTGGGCAACATTTCGCGCGCCATCTGTACCGCATCCGCGCCGTTGTCGGTTTCGCCCACGATGTCGAAACCTTCCTGGCTCAGGACCAGCTTCACGCCGGCACGAATGAAGGGATGGTCATCCACGACCAGTACTCTGGACATTGTCACCTCTTGCACATGCTCGATGGGGGCGCCGGGCGCCGCTCAGGTTCAGGTTAGGCGTTATCGGCCTTTCCTCAATAGGGTTTCAGCCATTCCCGGACGCTCGCGCAGTCCATGGCGGGGGCGTAGTACGACCCTTGCGCCTGCGGGCAGCCCAGCTCCAGCAGTGCCTCGTGCTGCCGGGCCTTGCTGACGCCGCCGACGACCACCTGCATGTTCAGCGAGCGGGCCAGCGCGAGGGTGCTGGTGACCAGTGCGTGACCGGAAGGATTGTCCAGCTCGCGGGCAAACTGGGGCGCGAGCTTCAGCTGCTGGAAGGGCCGCCGACAGAGTAGCTGCAGGGAGGAGAAGCCGGAGCCGAACTGGTCGACGCTCAGGCCGCAGCCCAGCGCGCGCAGGCGGTTGAGTTGTTGCACGGCGATACCGGACAGGTCGAGCAGGCCGTTCTCCCCCAGCTCGAAGATCATCCGCTCCGGCGGCACCGTGTAGTGGTCGAGCTTCTTCAGCAGGCGTTCGACGAACTTCGGGTCGCCCAGCTGGGAGGCCTGCAGGTTGATCGCCAGGCGCAGCGGCGTGCGGCTCGGGCCGAGCTCCGTCAGGCACGCCAGCCCCTGGTCCAGCAGGCGCTCGAACAGTTCGTCGATGAGGTCGTAGGCGACCATCGCCGGAATGAATTCGGCGGCGGGCAGCGCAGCCTTCCCCTCGCGCGCCCAGGCGACGCCCAGTTCCAGCGCTCGTGGCTGGCCGCCGGGCAACTCGATGATCGGTTGCAAGCGCGCCTGGAACTCGCCGGCGGCCAGGGCCCGACGCACTTCGTTCTCGGCCGGCAGCACGGAGCAGGCGCGAGGCGGGGCAGGGTAGCGGGTGAGAATCCCCTCCAGCTCGTGACCGCGCACGGGCAGGTCCAGGCACCCGAGAATCGGCAGGCGGCCCACCTGGCTCAGGCGCCGCGCCTGGCGATGCAGTTCGCCGCTGTCGCCCATCAGCACCAGGGCGCCCAGGTGTCCTTCGTGCCCGGCCAGGGCCAGGGCTTCCAGTTGCCCGGAGCCCAGCCCGCAAATCCCGATACCCACTCCCGGCGTAGTGCGCAGCAAGGCCAGGGCCATTTCCGCGGAGCCCGCCTGCAGCACCTGGGTGACGCCGAGTACCTCCAGTGCATCGGCGATCTGGCAACGGCGGCGCTCATCGGCTTCGAGGATCAGGACGTTGGGGTAATTCTTCATGGCTCTTCTGCGGCTCCATTCCAGGCCAGGTCATTGTCTGAAGATATTCCCGGGCGATTGCGAGGCTTATTCCTAGTGGCTTGTAGGACGTTTCCTACTGATGGGCCTCGTTCGGAGGCTGGCAGTCATACATGCTGACTGGGGGCGGCTGCCACGCGGCGCCACCCGTGCCGCGCATTCACCGGGTGGCTATCCGTGGATATGACGGGGCCTTGAGGCGATGGTCCGGACTGCTCGGTTTCGGCATCAAGCGGGCAACGATGCGCCAGGGCGTAGCGGCGCATCGGCTGTCTCGACGAGCTGGCTCGATTGACCGGCCCTTTGTCATGCGCGCCCGCATTGTCATCGCGGTAGGCGACCTGCTTTGATAACCCCATCTTCCCAACCCGATGGCGGCGAATGGAAACCATGCTCAACGAATCCCCCGCACCCCAGACAGTCGACAGCCCGATCACCCGCAGCGCGATCTTCCTCGTTGCGACGCTGACGCCGGGTAAGGACTGGAGCCCGGTTCGAGCCCTCTGCGAGGACGTGGCGGCGCTGGTGCGTTCGGTCGGCAAGCGCGTGCCGGCGGGCAACCTGTCCTGTGTGGTGGGCTTCGGTTCGGCGGCCTGGGATGCACTGTTCGGCGCCCCGCGTCCGGCGTCCCTGCATGCCTTCCGCCAGATCGGCACAGGCGAGCGGGTCGCCGTCTCCACGCCGGGCGATCTGTTGCTGCACATCCGCGCCGAGCAGATGGACCTCTGTTTCGAGCTGGCGTCGCAGCTGGTCGCGCGCCTGGGCGAGGCGGTCACGGTGGTCGATGAAGTCCAGGGCTTCCGCTACTTCGACATGCGCAGCATCATCGGTTTCGTCGACGGCACCGAGAACCCGGAAGGGCGCGAGATTCCGCACTTCACCCTGATCGGCGACGAAGACGCGGCGTTCGCCGGCGGCAGCTACGTCCTGGTGCAGAAGTACCTGCATGACATGGCCGGCTGGAACCAGCTTCCCACTGAAACCCAGGAGCGCATCATCGGCCGCACCAAGCTGGCCGATATCGAACTGGCCGACGACGTCAAGCCGAGCTGCTCGCACAGCTCGCTGACCACCCTGGAGAAGGACGGCCAGGAAGTGAAGATCCTGCGCGACAACATGCCGTTCGGCAGGCCCGGAGCAGGGGAGTTCGGCACCTACTTCATCGGCTACGCCCGCTCGCCGGCACCGGTGGAGGAAATGCTGGAGAACATGTTCATCGGCCGCCCGGCCGGCAACTACGATCGCCTGCTGGACTACAGCAAGGCGGTGACGGGCAGCCTGTTCTTCGTGCCCTCGGCCGACCTGCTCGAAGCGCTGGCAGACAGGGCGCCCTGAGCGCTCAAGCGGCAACCCGTGGCGGGAAGCACTCCACCAGCCAGTCGATGAACACCCGCAAGCGGTGAGTGACGTAGCGGTTCTGCGGGTAGACGACGTGGAAGGGGTAGGGCGGTGGGCGCCAGTCCGCGAGGATTTCCACCAGCGTGCCGTCGCGCAGGGCGGCACCGGCGGCGTAGGAGAAAGTCTGGATGATGCCCAGGCCGGCGACGCAGGCCGCCAGGTGCGCGTTGCTTTCATTGACGCCGATGCGGTGCTCGATCTTCAGCTCGCTGCGTTCGCCGTCACGCTCGAAGCGGAAGGGCACCGCGCGACCGTTCTGCGGTGACAGGTAGCTGACCAGCCGGTGGCCGTTGCGCAGTTCCTCGGGGTAAGCGGGGATGCCGTTGTGGCGCAGGTACTCGGGCGAGGCGCAAGTGACCATGGTCGCCTGGCCGATGCCGCGCGCCACCAGTGACGAGGCGTCCAGCGCGCCGCCGCGGATCACGCAGTCGACGTTGTCGCCGATCAGGTCCACCGAGCGGTCGGACACGCCCAGGTCGATGCGAATATCCGGGTAGCGCGCCAGGAAGTCCGGCAGCAGCGGTATCAGTACGTCCCGCGCGGTCGAGCCGCCGACATCGATGCGCAGATGGCCGCGTGGCTTGCTGCGGGCAATGTTGAAGGACGAGTCGATGTCTTCCAGGTCACGCAATACGCGGCTGGCCTTGGCGTAGTAGTCCTGGCCTTCGGGCGTCACCGTGACGCGCCTTGTGGTGCGCTGCAGCAGGCGGACGCCCAGGTGCGCCTCCAACTCCTGCACCAGCTTGCTGAGGGTGGCGTTGGGCATGTCCAGCGAGTCGGCGGCGCGGGTGAAGTTGCCGGCTTCCACCACGCGGGCGAAGGCACGGATGGCCTGGAGCTGGTCCATGGGAGTTCCTCTAAGGGGATCGCCTGATTATCCATGGGTATGGATAGTTATTCCATTGTATGCGCTTTTTCCATCAATTGCCGGGCCCTAGAGTAGCGCCATGCCTCACCGCAAAGCCGCGCCAGATGCCGGCCAGGAGGCAGAACCCTCAACTCGCAAAGCTCAGGAGCTCATCATGAACAAGTCCCTCACTGGTAAAGTTGCACTGGTCACCGGCGGCAGCACTGGCATCGGCCTCGGCGCCGCACAGGAACTCGCCGCGCAAGGCGCCCGCGTCTTCATCACCGGCCGCCGCCAGGCCGAACTGGACGCCGCCGTCGAAGCCATCGGCCCGGCTGCCACGGCCATTCGTGCCGACGCCTCGGTGCTCGCCGATCTCGATGCGGTATACGCACAGATCGCGAAAGCTGCCGGCCGACTGGATATCCTCTTTGCCAACGCCGGCGGCGGCGACATGCTCCCGCTGGGCGCGATCACCGAGGAACACTTCGACCGAATCTTCGGCACCAACGTGCGCGGCGTGCTGTTCACCGTGCAGAAGGCATTGCCGCTGCTGGTCGATGGCGCGTCGGTGATCCTCACCTCGTCCACCACTTCGATCCAGGGCACTGCCAACTTCAGCGTGTACAGCGCGAGCAAGGCCGCCGTGCGCAACTTCGCCCGCTCCTGGGCGCTGGATCTGAAGGACCGGGGCATTCGCGTCAATGTCGTCAGCCCCGGCCCGGTCCGCACTCCCGGCCTCGGCGATCTGGTGCCCGAGGAAGCGCGCCAGGGCCTGTTCGATGCGCTGGCCAGCCAGGTGCCGCTGGGCCGGCTGGGCGAACCTCGCGAGATTGGCAAGGCGGTGGCCTTCCTGGCTTCGGAGTCGGCCAGCTTCATCAACGGTATCGAACTGTTCGTCGATGGCGGCATGGCACAGGTCTGACCATGCCATGGGCCGGGCAGGGCGTGCGTCCTGCTACGGCCTGTGTGGCTCTGGTGTACTGGCCCGTTTGCCCTTTACAGTCGCGGCAAGCCAGTTTTCGAGAGAGGAGCCGCCAGCCATGAATGACACGTCAACCGACCTGCGCAACTGGTTCGACCAGGGCGGCCAGGCCTATGCGCGCTTTCGCCCCGAGTACCCGGCGGAGCTTGCCTCCTGCCTGGCCTCGCTGGCTCCCGACCGGTCGCTGGCAGTCGACGTGGGTTGCGGTAGCGGCCAGCTGACCCGGCAATTGGCCGAGCATTTCAGCTCGGTCGCCGGCTTCGATCCCAGCGCGGAGCAGATTGCCCATGCCGCGCCCCGCGCGAACCTGAGCTACGCCTGCGCACAGGCCGAAGAGCTCCCGCTGGCCGACCGCAGCGCCAGCCTGATCACGGCGGCACAGGCTGCGCACTGGTTCGACCTGCCGAAGTTCTACGCCGAGGTCCGGCGAATCGCCGAGCCCGACGCGGTCCTGGCGCTGATCAGCTACGGCGTGCTGCACCTGGACGGCGATCCGGGCAAGCGCTTCGAGACTTTCTACTGGCAGGAGATCGGCCCCTACTGGCCCGCCGAGCGCAAGCTGGTGGACAGCGGCTACGCGACCCTCGATTTCCCCTTCGCCGAGTTTCCGGGGCCGGAGATTGCCATCCGCCTGGAATGGACCCTCGACGAGTTCCTCGGCTACGTCTCCACCTGGTCGGCAGTGCGCAGCGCCCGGGAAGCCGGGCGCGAAGACCTGCTGCAGCATTTCGCCGCCGACCTGGCCGAGCGCTGGGGCGACCCTGCCGCGCGGCTTGCGGTCAGATGGCCGATCAACATGAGGATTGGACGGGTGTGAAATCCCCGTCACTCATGGGATGGCGCAAGGCCTGGCAGCGCTTTGTCCGGCGATTGCGGGATCGAAGCGCTCGCTGGTGTCCATACGGACATTGCGCAAGGCCAGCGTCTCCAGATGCGCTGCGTGGAGGAGTTCCGCACGGTAGCTGATCAGGATCGTGCGGCGGCGGGCACCGTTGATGTTCAGGCTGCCCGCGTGCACCAGGTCAACGTCGAAGATCAGGATGTCACCGGCCCGCCCGCTCAGATGCACGGCAGCAGACTCGTCCAGGAAGTCGAGCGGCGGCGGTGCGGGAGCGGGCCGATGGCTGCGGGGAACGATCCGGGTGGCGCCATTTCCCTGAGTGAAGTCATCGAGAAAGGCGAGGGCGCTGACCATGTCGCCCGGACGCCGGGCCGACAGATCGCGATGCAGCTGTTGATGACCGCCGCCGGGCAAGGGCTCGCGCCCTTCGACCTGGGCGAGGAAGAAGCGCTCGCCGATCAGCATGCCCGCTGCCGACAGCAGTTGCGGCAGGCGACACGCCGCCTGCACGGCTGGCTCCAGGTCCATCTGCGCGTGGCGCCAATCCATTCCGCGGGGAACCGGCCATTGATCCGATGGCAGGACATTGGCGTCGAAAGCCGCACGCAGCTCTTCGAGCATCGCGTGCGGGATCACCTGGCGCAGCAGCGCGTAGCCCTCCCGGTGAAGTTGTGCCTGATCCAGCATGGCTTGGTCCATTCCCCTCTCGTCCATGATCGCGGCCCCAAGGGCCAGTCCAGAGCGTCTGCTGCTTGCCGCCGGCATTTTATCGGTGCTGGCCGGCTGCCTAGCGTACGAAGGATTTCTGCTACGGCCAATATCCGGCGCTTGCGGAGTACCGTAGACTCCCGCGATCTGCCGGGGAGACCACTATGCATAAAGGGATTTGGCTAGGTTTGGGGTTGTCGTTGTGCGCGTTCGGAGCAGCCCACGCGGCGCAGCCCGGCCAGGACGACCCGCTGCTGTCGAGCCCGTCGACGTCCAGCGGGGCCGGCGATGTGCGTGGCATCCTGCGCGCGCGCGACCAGGCGATGCTGTCCAGCGAGCTGGCCGGGCGCATCCTGGAGATGCCCTTCGCCGAGGGGCAATCCTTCCGCAAGGGCGACGTGCTGGTCCGTTTCGATTGCTCCGCGTATCAGGCTCAACTGAACGCCGCGCAGGCCGGTGCCAAGGCGGCCAGCGAGCAACTGGCGCACAACCGCCAGTTGGCGGCGCTCAACTCGGTAGGGCGCTTCGAGGTCGCGCTGGCCGAGGCCAAGCTTGCCGAAGCCCAGGCCCAGGCCCAGGTCTACCAGGTCCAGGTGCGCCGCTGTGCGCTCACCGCGCCCTACGACGGCCAGGTCGTGCAGCGCAAGGCGCAGCCTTTCGAAAGCGTCAGTGGTGGTGCGCCGCTGCTGGAAATCGTCGACAACCGCAGCCTGGAAATCCGCCTGCTGGTGCCCTCGCGCTGGGTCGCAAGGCTCAAGGCGGGGCAGTCCTTCACCTTCGTTCCCGATGAAACCGGCGAGCCGCTGCAGGCCGAGGTTAAGCGCCTGGGTGCGCGGATCGACGAGGGCAGCCAGATGCTGCCGCTGATCGCCACGCTGCCGGCCGAGACCAAGGGCCTGCTGGCCGGCATGAGCGGGACGGCACGCTTCGCGGAGACGCCATGAACGCACCGCAGGTCGGCCTGGCCGAGCGCCTCTTTGCCCAGTTCCTCGAGCTGGAGCGCCAGGCCCGCGCAGCAGGAACGGTCGAGCAACTGGCTTATCACATCGTCAACGACGGGCAGGCACTGTTCGGCTACCGCCACGCGGCGCTGCTGATCGCGGGCAAGGTGCAGGCGCTGACCGGCATCAGCGTCGTCGAACCCAATGCGCCCTTCGTCGCCTTCGTCGAGCAGGCCTGCGCCCAACTGCATAGGCTCGGCGCCCTGGACAAGCCGCAGCGCGTCGACTTCCAGGCCCTGGGTGCGCAGCAGCAGGCTGATTGGCAGGCGCTCTCCGCCGGAGACGTCTTCTGGCTGCCGCTGGCGGACCAGCAGGGGGCTGTCTTTGGCGGCCTCTGGCTGGCCCGCGAGCAACCGTGGAGCGAAGCGGAGCAGGCGCTGCTGGTGCAACTGGGCGATGCCTACGCCCACGCCTGGAAAGCCCTGCAGCCGCGCAAGCCCTGGCGAGCGCGTTGGCCGAAGAAGAAGTTGTCGATGATCGCCGCCGGGCTATGCCTGTTGCTGCTCGTACCCGTGCGCCAGTCGGTACTGGCGCCGGCTGAGGTCGTCCCGCTGGACGGCCAGGTCATCGCCGCACCGCTGGACGGAGTGATCCAGCAGGTGCTGGTCAAGCCCAACCAGACGGTCAAGGCCGGCGACCTGCTGGTGCGTTTCGACGCCACCACGCTGCAGGCGCAGGCGGACGTAGCCGAGCGCTCCCTCGGCGTGGCCGAGGCCGAACTCAAGGCCAACTCGCAACGCGCCTTCTCCGACGCCGAATCAGGCGCCAGGGTCGATCTGCTGGCGGCGCGAGTGGAACAGAAGCGCGCCGAGCGCGACTACGCCCGCGACCTGCTGGCACGCGCCGAGGTGCGGGCGCCACGCGACGGCATCGCGGTATTCGCCGACGCCGAGCGCTGGACCGGCAAACCGGTGCAGACCGGCGAGCGCCTGATGGAGCTGGCCGATCCGCGCCAGGCTGAGCTGCGTATCGACCTGGCGGTGGGCGACGCCATTGCCCTCGAACCCGGCTCCGAAGCCGTGCTTTTGCTCGACAGCGACCCGCTGCGCCGCCATGTCGCTCGCCTGGAGCGCGCGGCCTACGAGGCCCAGACCACCGCCGCCGGGCAACTGGCGTACCGGCTGGACGCCGCGTTCGAGGAAGCGCCTCCGCGCATCGGCCTGCGCGGCACTGCCAAGCTGTATGGTGATCGCGCGCCGCTGGCCTATTACCTGTTGCGCCGGCCACTGGTTGCCGCGCGCCAGAGTCTGGGGCTGTGATGCTGCCGGCGTTGCGCCCGGACCTGCAGTTGTCGCCGGCCGCGCCGGGGCTCGACGGTGCGCCGCAATGGACGCTGGCCGACCCGCTGCGTGGGCGCTACTTCAAACTCGGTGGCGCTGCCGTGCGTCTGCTGCGCCACTGGACCCTCGGTGACCCGCAGCGGGTGCTGGGGGCGGCCAATGCGGAAGCTGGCGAGGCCCTGGGGGAGCAGGAGCTGGAAGAGTTCCTGCGCTTCCTGCGGGGGCATGACCTGATCGCCGCCGTCGACGCCGAACAACGCGCCAGCTATGGGCAAAAAGCTGCATTGCAGCGGCACAGCCTCTGGCAGAAAGTGCTGCACCAGTACCTGTTCTTCCGCATTCCTCTGTGGCGCCCGGACGCCTTCCTCAATCGCGCCTGGCCGGTGCTGCGCAGCCAAGGCCCGTGGATGCTTCGCTGGGGCTTGCCGCTGACCTTCGCCCTCGGTGCCTTCCTGGTGGCGCGTGACTGGGAGCGCTTCCTGGCCACCTTTCCGCACCTGTTCAGCCTGGGCGGGGCGCTGGCTTTCGGCGTGGCGCTGACCTTTGCCAAGCTCTGCCACGAATTCGGCCATGCCTTCATGGCGAAGCGTGCCGGCTGCCGGGTGCAGAGCATGGGCCTGGCGTTCATGGTGATGCTGCCGATGTTCTACACCGATGTCAGCGATGCCTGGCGGGTCAGCGACCGCCGCTCGCGGCTGCTGATCGGCGCTGGCGGCGTGCTCGCCGAACTGGTGCTGGCGGTACTCGCGCTGCTGGCCTGGTCACTGTTGCCGGACGGGCCGCTGCGCACCTCGGCGTTCATGCTCGCCAGCGCGACCTGGATCACCACCGTGCTGGTGAACCTCAATCCGTTCATGCGCTTCGACGGTTACTTCCTGCTCACCGACCTGCTGGGCGTGGAGAATCTCCAGGCGCGGGCGTTCGCGCTGTGCCGCTGGCGGCTGCGCGAAGCCCTGTTCGGCTATGGCGAGCCGATGCCCGAACCCTGGCCACCGACCTTGCGCCGGCGCCTGCTGATCTGGGGCTACGGCTCGTGGATCTGGCGCGCCGTGCTGTTCTTCGGCATCGCCCTGGCGGTCTACCACCTGTTCTTCAAGCTGCTGGGCATCTTCCTGATGCTGGTGGAGCTGGTCTGGTTCATCGGCCTGCCGATCTGGCGGGAGCTGCGCGAATGGTGGCAGCGCCGCGAACAGGCGGCGCCGCACAAGGTCGTCGGGCTCGGGCTCGCATTGCTCGCCGCAATGGCGCTGCTGGCGGTGCCCTGGCGTGGCTCCGTGGAGGTGCCGGCCATGCTGGAGGCGATGCGTGCCGCGGCGTTGCATGCGCCGCTGGCCGCGCAGGTCGGACGGGTGCTGGTGCACGATGGGCAGGCGGTGGAACAGGGCGAACTGCTGCTGGAGCTGCTTTCGCCGGACCTCGACGCCAAGCAACTGATCGTGCGCCGCGAGATCGACCTGCTGCAATTGCAGTTGCGCCGCCAGGCCGGACGCAGCGAGACGGCCTCCGATGTCGGCATTCTCGAGCAGCGGCTCGCCGAATCGGTTGCCCAGTACCGGGGCCTTGCCGCCCAGCGCCAGCGTCTGCAATTGCGCGCGCCACATGCCGGAGTGGTGCGCGACCTGCTGCCGGACCTGAGCCAGGGCCGTTGGCTGAAACCAGCCGACGTGCTGGTGCGGGTGGTGGAGCCCGGATTGCGCCTGCGCGGTTATCTGGCCGAAGCCGATCTGTGGCGCGTACAGAGTGGCACGCAAGGGCGCTTCATCGCCGACGACCCGGCGCGCCCGGCGCTGCCGGTGAAACTGGACGAGGTGGACGCCAACGGTACGCTGTTCGTCGATCTGGAGGCGCTGAGCTCCGACCACCATGGTCCGATTGCCGTGCGCCGCGATGCCCAGCACCGCGCCGAACCGGTCCAGGGGCAGTACGGCGTGCGCCTGAGCCCGATCGAAGAGCCCTGGCAACTGGCGCAACCACAGCGCGGCATGGTCGTGCTGAAGGGCAGTGGCCAGTCGATCCTGGGGTTGGCCTGGCGGCGCCTGGCGGCCTTGGGTGTGCGGGAGAGCGGATTCTAAAGCGGCGCCTTTTCTCGGAGCAAGGATGGTTCCATGAATGCGACATCGTTACCCCGCTGTGCCCGGCTTGGGCTGGATATCCCACTACGGCCTTTGCTTGAGGCATTGGCTGCCGTTGACGAGGCGGCCTGGCAGCGGCATTTCAACAGCGATTTCTACGAAGGTGACTGGAGTGGGGTGGCGCTGATCACGCCCGAGGACGCGCCGTTGCCGCTGGCTCCGGGGCAGGGTGCGCCGCTGGTCAGCGAATTGCTCAGGCGCAGCGCGGTGTGGCAGGCCGCGCTGGGTGCCTTTCGCACGACAATACGCAGCGCGCGCCTGCTGCGCCTGGGGGCCGGCTCGCGGATCCACGAGCATTGCGACCCTGACCTGGGGCTGCCCGACAGTGACCTGCGCCTGCACCTGCCGTTGTTGAGCGCGGACGGCGTGGAGTTTCTGGTCGATGGCCTGCAGGTGCCGATGCGCCCGGGGCAATGCTGGTTCGTCGATCTCGCCCGCCCGCATCGGGTCGACAATCCGGGGCCAGGCGAGCGTATCCACCTGGTGCTCGACTGCCAGCGCAACGACTGGCTGCTGGACCTCATCGAACAGGGCCTGGCGAATACGCCGAGCCTCAGTCCTGGCCGGGCAGGCCAGGCGTTCGAGTGCTTCCGCGAACAGGTGGCGCAGGAGCCGGAGCTCACCCGTGCACTGTGCGAGCTGACCGATAGCGCGGCCTTTGTCGAACGGGTCGTTTCACTGGGCGCCGCCCGCGACCTGCACTTTTCCGACGCCGAAGTGCGTGCCGCGATGCGCCTTGCCCGGCGCGCCTGGAGTGACCAATGGCGAGCCTGAAGCCTGAATTCGAATTTCGTGGTTGGCGGCCCATCCGTGCCTGGCATGAAGCACAGGGCTGGCGCCTGGACTGGTGCTGGTTCGGCGAGCAGCGCCTGACCCGGCCCTTCTTCCATGACGACGTGGAGCAGGCTCTGCGCCTGCCCTTCAACCTGGCGTTCCGCCGCGAGACCGGTCTGGCCGAGCTGCTCGATTGGCAGCGCGCGAGCCCCGGCCTCGCTCCGAGCCTGCTGGTCTTCCACGCTTCGCGCTGTGGCTCGACGCTGTTGGCGCAGATGCTCGCGGGGCTCGATAGCCACCTGGTGCTCTCCGAGCCGGGCCCGCTGGACAGCCTGCTGCGCAGTCACTATCGCCACGCTTGGGAGGAGGGCAGGCAGGAGCAGGCCGTCATTGCGATGCTGTCGGCGCTGGCACAGAGCGCGGGGCCGCCGGCGCAGCACATGGTGGTGAAACTCGATGCCTGGAATCTATTCGAGCTGCCGCTGATTCGCCGCTGCTTCCCCGATACGCCATGGATTTTCCTTTACCGCGATCCGCTGGAGATCGCCGCATCGCACCTGAATATGCCGGGCATGCAGATGATTCCCGGCCAACTGAACCCGTCGCCGCTGAACCTGGCCGATGAGCCGGTAGCGCCGCGAGAGGCGTACATCGCTCGTCGTCTTGGACGGTTGCTGGCGCTGGCGGTAAAGGCATGCCGCGAGCATGGCGGCCTGGTGGTGGCATACGAGGAGTTGCCGCAGGTGTTGGCCGGGCGCCTGCGCGAGCGCTTGCGGCTGACCCATGAGCAGGTCGAGCAAGCCATGGCGGTCAGCCAGCGCAATGCCAAGCGTCCGGGCGAGGCTTTCGTGGCGGACTCCCAGGGCAAACGCGACTCCGCTCCGGCGCTGCTGCGCGACTCCGTGGCGCGTTGGGCTGGGGCGCCTTACCGGGAGTTGGAGGCGTTGCGCAGGGATCAGGCGGATTGAGCGGGCTCGCGGCGCATCTGCCATTGCGCCTCATCCGGCACACCCGGCAGGCTCTCGAAGCCCAGGCGCTGGTACAGGCGCACCGCGGGATTGTGGCGCATCACGGCGAGCTCCAGCGCCTTGCCCTGGCGGTCGGCGTGGGCGATGACCTCGCGCAGCAGGCACTCGCCGATGCCGCGACCGCGCTGGTTGGCCTCCAGGCCTATTTCGACGATGCGCAGGCTGTTCGGGCCTTCGTCGATGGTCAATACGCCGATGGGCTCGCCGTCGAGCAGGAGCAGTTCGGTACGCGCACCGGGAAAGTCGCTGGCGAAGATCCGCTGCTGCAGTTGCCACTGCTGCTCGAGCAGGGCGGGGCAGGCCTCGATCATTGCCGCGTCCAGGCCGCGCAGTTGCGCGAACAGGCGCTTCAGCCAGGGTTCGTCGGCGCTGCCGGCGGCGCGGCGAAGCAGGGTAGGGCGGGTCTTTATCTCGCTCATGGGCTGTTGTAGTTTTCCTGGCTTGGTCTATTCAGGTGCAGGTTCAGGTTTCCAGGCTTCGCAGGGCGCAGCTTGCCATTCAACGATCAGGGAGTGACCTCATGCTCATCGACCTCCAGGGCCTGACGGCCCAGGCATTCAGCTCGGAACTCGGCCAGGTGTTCACCGCGCACACCGTTCCCGACCCGGTCCAGCTGACCTTGCACAACGTCATCGAAGGTCGCGAGGTCGGCAATGGTTTCCGCACGCCCTTTACGCTGATCTTCACGACGCCAATGAATGTGCTGCTGCTGGAGGCCCAGTATCGCCTGAGCAGCCCGGGCGGGCGCGACTACGAGTTGTACCTGGCTCCGCTGGCGGCGACGGTCGGCGGCCAGCGCCACTACCAGGCCCTGTTCAACTAGGGCCTGGTAGCGGGCTGTCCCGATCAGTTGCGGCTGGGGAATACGCCGAAGGCGCAGATGCACTGGGTCAGCGCCAGATAGGGCTGCATGACGGGGGTAGGGTAGCTGCTGCCGGCATTGGCCAGTGTCACGCCAAGTTGCGCCTGCACTGGTATCCCCACCGTGCCCGGCGCAGGACCGTAGATCTGCACCGTGACGGTGTCACGCCCACTGGCGCCCACCGACTGCCCCAGCGTATCGCTGGCCGTCGCCTGGCTGGAGCTGGCCGCGCTGCTGGACTGCTGCAGCAGTACGGTTGCCTCGGCGGTGGCGCCGTGGGTGTGGTACGGCAGGTTGGTTGGGAGCAGGGTGATCTGCTCCGTCCCGGCTACAGCGCCCAGCGGCAAGTTGGCGCTCTGGCCCATGGCAACGCGCCCACCCAGATTGGGCAGGCAGAAGGTGTTGATACCGTCGCCTCCGTAGACGGTGCCCAGCAGCGAGTAGAGTGTCTGGTTCTGCGCAATAAGGATCTGCTGGCCATTGCAGGTCATCCAGTTTTTCGGTGCGAAACTGCCGGCAAACGGTGCGACGACGCCTATGTAGCTGTCGACATCCATGTGATGCTCCTTGAGTCGTCAGTTGCGGGAAGGGAAGAGCCCGGCGACGCAGATGATGTAGTTGATTGCCTGGAATGGCTGCACGATGGAGAACGGCTGGGAACCTCCGGTCGGCTGGACGTTGACCGTCGCTGAACTGGTCAGCGGCAGGTTCACCGAGCCCGGCGCCGGTGCGTAGATCTTCACGTCGACCGTATCGCGACCGTAGAGGCCATTGGCTGTCGCCAGCACCAAGGTATCGGTCGGCGCGGCCGAGGTAGCAGCTGCAGTGCTGGTCGGCAGCGAGGCACTGATGGTGCTGGTGGCGGTGTGGGTGTGTATCGGCATCTGGGCGGTGGTCAGGGTTGTACTCTCGTTGCCGCCGATGGCGCCGAGAGGGTAGTTGGATGTGCCCGGTGACTGACCCGCGCCGACGGGGACGCGCCCCTGCAGGTTGGGCAGGCCGAAGGTGTTCTGGCCGTTGCCGCCGTAGGTGGTACCCAGCAGCGAGAACAGGGCGCTGTTCTGCTGGATGGCGAGGATCTGCCCAGCGCAGAACATCCAGCCGCGCGGTGCGAAGTTCGGGGCCCAGCCGCTGATCGAGCCGAGATAAGACTGTTCACTCATGATCATTTCCCTAATTTGAGTTGTTATTGCTTCATCACGGAAGACGCGACCCGGCCACCAATCCCCTGGCGGGCGGGCCGCCTGGAAACATAGACGAAATCCGCCAGAGCGCAGGGCGATTGGTTGCCTGCCCATCCTTTGATCGAAATACCCGGTGCCCCGGCAATCTGGCCATTGACGGCACATGGCCTTCAGGCATTATGGCGAGATCATTCCAATAACAATTTGCCAGCTTGCAGTCGCTGTACCGGAGCGGTACGGCTGTGCGCGTGTGCTCTCAGGGAGGAGGCCATATGTTCAGGCATTGGTTCAGGTCGTCGGCCGTTCGCAAGCATCAGTCTGGCGCCATGCGCTCCCCACTGGCGCTGAGTCTCGAAGCCAGGATGATGTTCGACGGCGCGGTCGCCGCAACCGTGGCGGATACCGCCGCCAGCCAGGGCGCGGATCATCCCGCCGGCAAGGACAGCACCCCCACCGATCAGCCTTCCCACGACAGCCTCGCCGCTGCTCCCACCGCCTCCAGCGACCAACGCCATGAAGTGGTGTTCGTCGACAGCAAGGTTGCCAACTACCAGCAACTGGTCGCCAGCCTGAAGCCGGGCACCGAGGTAGTGGTGCTGGACGGCAACAAGGACGGCCTGCAGCAGATCGCCCAGTACCTCAATGGCCGCAGCGGCATCGACGCTATCCATATCCTCAGTCACGGCGAAGAGGGCGAGGTGCACCTGGGCAATACCGTGCTCAGCGCCAACAACCTGGCCAGCAAGGCCGGCGAGCTGTCCGCCATTGGCGATAGCCTGGATGCCAACGGCGACATCCTCATCTATGGCTGCGATGTGGCCAAGGGCTCCGGCGAGGTGCTGTTGCAGCAACTCTCGGCGTATACCCGCGCCGACGTGGCGGCCTCAACCGACCGCACCGGCGCCGCGGCGCTGGGCGGCAACTGGACGCTGGAGGCGCACACCGGCAACATCGAGACGAGCCGACCCTGGGCTGCCGATGGTGGCCCCGACTATGCCGACCTGCTCGCGCTGCCATCCTCCACGCAGTTCCTGAGCGACACCTATTGGACCAACAACACCGGCGCCAACACGGTGGATGGGTTCACCCTCAGCGAGTCCACCGGGGCTACCCGGGAAAGTTCGTCAACCTCGATCTATTTCAGGTCGAGTGGCGCGCTTGACGGGGATGGCAACTATTACTACGAACTGACCTGGACTGCGGATAACGTCGACCTCGCCAAGTTCGACCTGGACGGCATCGGGGTCCAGACCTTCGCTGGCAACTACCGGCTGGACGTCTCGGCAGTCTCCGGCGGCAACATGGTGAGCCAGTCCTTCTCCTTCAATGGCGCTCAGGGGCCGTTGCTCCTCGATATCGACAACACGCGGTTCAACGACATCAGCGCGTTCACCGTGCGGGTCACCAACCTTTCCGGCAGCCCGCAGGTCGCCAACATGGACCTGCAACAGATCCTGCTGGCCGACCTCAAGGGGCCTAACGCCGATCCGGTGCTGGGCGGGCTCAATGGCCAGACCGCGAGTTACACCGAGAAGAGCGGCGCCACGCTGATCGACGCCACGGGCGTGGCCACGGTGACCGACAGCGACTCGGCGAACTTCGATGGCGGCCAGTTGCGCGTGGCCATCTCCTCGGGCGGGCAATCGCTGGAGGATGTGCTGGGCATTCGCAACCAGGGCAGCGGGGCAGGCGAGATCGGCGTGTCCGGCGGCAGCGTCACGTACGGTGGCGTGGTCATCGGTACCTTCACCGGTGGCAACGGTGGCAACAACCTGGTGGTTACCTTCAACGCCTCGGCCACTGCCGCTGCCGCCCAGGCACTGGTGCGCAACCTGACCTATGTGAACAACAACGGTTTCGATCCGAATACAACGACGCGCAACATCAGTGTGACTGTCACCGATGGCGACGGCGGCACCAGCGCGAGCGCCACCGTTGCGCTCAGCGTGGTGGCGGTGAATGACGCGCCCGCATTGGCGCCCGCCAACAGCATGGTGAATTTCACCGAAAACGGCGCCAACGCGCTCCTCAGCCCAGGCCTGACGCTGGTGGACGATGGCAGCAGCTTCCAGAGGGCCACGGTCGTCATCACCGATGTGCGCAGCGGCGATATGCTGAACTTTGTCGCCCAGAACGGCTTCTCCGCGACCTACAACGGCTCGACCGGCACCCTGATCATCACTGGTACCGGCAACGCGGTGGCGCTGCAGGCCGCTCTGCGCTCGATCGGCTTCTCGTCCTCCTCGCACGATCCGACCTTCGGCGGTACAGACAACTCCCGGCTGATCACCTTCACTGTCACCGACAGCGCCGGCGCGGACTCCAACCTGGTCACCGCGCTGGTATCGATCAGTGCGGTGAACGATGCACCGACGCTTTCCGGCGGACCCTACACATGGGCGGCTACCTCGGAAGACGTGAGCTCCCAGACGACCACCGTGGGCACCCTGCTGGCCGGCCTGAACTACAGCGATGTCGACGGCCCCGGCAGTGGCATCGCCCTGATGGCGAGCAGCGGCAACGGCACATGGCAATACTCTACCGACGGGGTGAGCTGGACCGACATCGGCGCGGTGTCCAACTCCGCGGCGTTGCTGCTGTCCGCCAGCACCCAATTGCGTTACATGCCTGATGGGCGTAACGGTGAAAACGCCGCGCTATCGTTCCGCGCCTGGGACCGCAGCTCCGGCAACGCTTCCAGCAACGGCATTCGCAGCACCATCGATGCCTCCACCAATGGTGGCTCCACGGCGTTATCGAGCGGGACTGCGCAGGCGCTCATCTCGGTCAGCGACGTCAACGACGCGCCGGTGTTGCACCCGAGCGCGCCAACCCTGAACCCGCTCACCGACGGCGACGTCAACAATGTCGGCCAGGCGGTTTCCAGCCTCATCAGCGGCCACGTCAGCGACGTGGACAACTTCGCGCAGCAGGGCATCGCCATCACCGACCTGAATTCGGGCGTCGGCGGTACCTGGCAGTACAGCGTGGACAATGGCGCCAGCTGGCAGGATGTCGGTAGCGTTTCCAGCGCTTCGGCGTTGCTGCTGCGCAGCAGCGATCGCGTGCGCTATGTGCCCGACGGGGTCAACGGCAGCAATGCCGGCTTCACGTTCAAGGCCTGGGACCAGAGCGGTGCCACCGCCGGGCAGCAGGGCAGCAAGGTCAACGCATCCAGCAGCGGTGGTAGCACGCCGTTCTCCGTCGATAGCGACACCGCCAGCGTCACCGTGATTGCCGTCAACGATGCGCCGCTGGTGACCAGCAGCGGCGGCAGTGCGGCCTTCGTCGAGGGCGCGGACGTGGCCTCAACGCCCGTGGTAGTCGATAGCGGCCTCACGGTATCGGACAGCGATTCTCCGCTGCTCTACAGCGCCACCGTGAGTATCACCGGCAACTTCCACGGCATGGAGGATACGCTCGGCTTTACCAGCAACCCGGCCACCATGGGTGACATCGTCGGCAGCTACGACAGCAGCACCGGCAAGCTGATGCTCAGCTCTGCCGCCGGCGCCAGCGTTGCACAGTGGCAGGCGGCGTTGCGCTCGGTGACCTACAGCAACAGCTCGGACACCCCGAACACCTCCACCCGCAGCATCAGCTTCAGCGTGAACGACGGCTCGCTCGACAGTGCCTCAGCCACGCGCACGGTGACCGTGACGGCTGCCAACGACTCTCCGCAGCTCAGCCTGCCCGCGGTGATCAACCTCATTGAAGATAGCGCTGGCAGTATTACCGGCATCAGCGTTTCCGACGTCGACGCGGGCACCGGCAACGTCCAGGTCACCTTCACTCTGCCTGCCGGCTACGGCACCCTGAACGCGGCGGTCAGCGGCACCGTCGCCGTCGGCACGGCGATGTACAGCGTGATCCTTACCGGCCGGGTCGCAGACATCAACGCCTACCTTGCCGGCAACAACCTGACCTACATGCCGTCGCCGAACTACTTCGGCGACGTCAGCCTCGACGTCCGCGTGAGTGACCTGGGCAACAGCGGGGGCCCGGCGCAGACCAGCAGCGGCAGCCTGACGCTGCACGTCGAAGGGGTGAACGACGCCCCGAACCTCCCCGTGGTGCCGTCGTCCCCGGTGAACGCCAGCGAGGACGTGCCCCTGGTGCTGACCGGTATCAGCTTCAGCGATGTCGACGCCGGCTCCGGACAGGTCGAGGCAAGTTTCAGCGTACTGCCCGGCAAGGGCACCTTCAGCGCGTTGGCGGCAGGCGGTGTGACGCTGACGGGCTCGGGCAGCAACCACCTGGTGCTCAGCGGCACCCTGGCCGATGTCAACGCTTTCGTCGCCAGCGGCGCGGTGAGCTACCTTTCGGCGGCCAATGCATCGGGCACTGTTACCGTGACGGTCAGGCTCGATGACCTTGGCAATACCGGTATGGGCGGCAACATGTATGCGTCGAGCACCTTCAACCTGGCCATCAGCCCGGTGAACGACGCCCCGGTGAACAGCGTACCGGGAAGCCAGTCGGTGCTCGGTGGCCAGACGCTGTTCTTCGGCGTCGGCAGCGGCAACCCGATTTCCATTTCGGACGTGGATGTGGGCAGTGGAACCATGCGGGTGACACTCACCGCCGTCAACGGGACGATCACCCTGGGCAGCGTCACCGGCCTGGCGTTCAGCGTCGGCAGTGGTTCCGCTGACAGCACCGTCACCTTCGATGGAAGTCTCGCCGATATCAACCATGCTCTGGCCGGCATGAGCTTCAGCCCTACGGCCGGCTACAACGGCCCGGCCTCGCTGCAGATCGTCAGCAACGACCTGGGGCAGTCCGGAAGCGGCGGCAGCCAGACCGACAGTGACTTCATCCTGATCACGGTGGAGCAGCCCAACCCGCGTATCGTCAGTGTCAGCGCCGGCAATCCGGATGGCACCTACAAGGTGGGCGACCTGATTGTGGTACAGGTCCAGTTCGACCGGTCGGTGTTCGTCAACACCAGTGGCGGCGTCCCCAGCCTGTTGCTGGAAACCGGCCTGGTCGATCGCGAGGCGGTCTATATCAGCGGCTCGGGCAGCAACATCCTGACGTTCCAGTACATCGTGCAGGCCGGCGACCGCAGCGCCGATCTCGACGCCCAGAGCACCACGGCATTGCGACTCAATGGCGCGGTCCTGGCCAACGCCAACAACGACCTGGCGATCCTGACGTTGCCCACCATCGGCGGCGCGGACTCCCTCGGTGGTCGCAGCGATATCGTGATCGATGGCGTGGCGCCCACGGTCACCAGCGTCGGCGTGCCGGCCAACGGTACCTACGTGGCGGGGCAGAACCTCGACTTCACGGTGAACTTCAACGAGAACGTCATCGTCGACAGCAGTGGCGGTACGCCGCGCATCGCCGTGACCCTGGACAGCGGCGGCACCGTCTTTGCGCAGTACGTCAGTGGCAGCGGCGGCAGTGCCCTGGTGTTCCGCCTGGTGGTGGCCAGCGGTCAGCTGGACGCCAACGGCATCACCCTCGGCTCGTCCATCCAGGCCAACGGCGGTACGTTGCGCGACGCTGCCGGCAACAACATCGTCAACGGCCTCAATAGCGTGGCGAGCACCAGTGGCGTGCTGGTCGATGCCGTGGTGCCCACGGTCAGCAGCGTCAGTGTGCCGGTCGGCGTTCCCTACAATGCCGGCGATACCCTGACCTTCGTGGTCAACACCAGCGAGGCGGTCGTGGTCAACGGTGTCCCGCGGCTGGCCCTGGATATCGGCGGCCACACGGTATTCGCCGATCTGGTCGCCGGCTCCGGCACTTCGACCCTGGTGTTCCAGTACACCGTCCAGGCGGGTGACAACGACGCCGACGGCATCAGCGTGGGCGCTCTGTCGGCCAACGGCGCCACCCTGCGCGATGCCGCCGGCAACGACATGAACCTGACGCTCAACAATGTGGGCGGCACCAGTGGCGTTATCGTCGATACCGTCGCACCGACCCCCAGCGCCATCGTCACCCTCGACCCGTCGCCGACCAATGCCGGCAGCGTGCGTTACACCGTGACCTTCAGCGAGAACGTCAGTGGCGTCGAGCTGGGTGATTTCACCCTGGTCGGCAGCGGTACTGCCGTCGGCAGCCTGAGCGGCCTGCAGCAGATCGACGCGCGCACTTACCAGATTACCGTCAGTGGCATCTCGGGGACGGGCACGTTGGGCCTGAACCTCAACGGCAGCGCCACCGGCATTGTCGACGCAGCGGGCAACCCATTGAGCGGCGGCCTGGCCGGCGCGGTGTACAGCGTCGACCGCGATGCGCCGACCATCACCGCGGTCAGCGTGCCGCCAGGCGCACTGAACAACGCGGGCAGCACCCTCGAGTTCGTGGTGCAGACCAGCGAGGCCGTGGTGGTGGATGGCTCGCCGAAGCTGGCCATCGACATGGGCGGGCGCACCGTCTATGCCGACTACGTCAGTGGCTCTGGCAGCAGCAGCCTGGTGTTCCGCTACACCGTCCAGGCTGGCGACAACGACGCGGATGGCATCCAGGTCAGCGGGCTTTCCGCGAATGGCGGCTCCCTGCGCGACGCCACCGGCAATGCGCTGAATCCATCCCTGAACGGCGTCGGCGACAGCCACGGCGTGCTGGTGGACACCCGCGCGCCCACGGCGACCGGAATCGTGCGCCTGGACCCGTCACCCACCGGCGCGAGCACGGTGAATTTCCTGGTGACCTTCGACGAGGACGTCAACGGCGTCGATGCCGGCGATTTCTCCCTGGTGACCAGCAACTCGGCCAGCGGCAGTATCGTCTCGGTCGTGCAACTGGACGCACGCATCTACCGCGTGACCGTCGGTAGCGTGAGCGGGCAGGGCAGCCTGGGCCTGACGGTCAACGCCGGCGGCATCAATGATGCCGCCGGCAATGCCCTGGGTAATTCCCTGCGCGGCGACAGTTACGTGATCGGCTCGCTGTCCGATGGCGATCCGCAGTTCCGCATCACCACGCCGAGCGTACCGGCTACGCCGTCGCCGACGCCGTTGCAGCCCAACGTGCCAGTGCTGGTCACGCCGCAGGGCACTTCGCCGGTGCTGCCGCCCTCGCTGTTCCAGAACGAAGGTGCCGGTGGCCTGCCGCCGCTGGGCAATATCTTCGTGCAGGACGGCGGGCTGTCGCAGAGCTTCATCGCCCAGGCCTTCGGCAGTTCGTCGTTCGGCGATGGCAGTGGCAAGGGCTTCCTCGGCTTCGGCGGCGGCGATGCCGGGGTATTCGGCAGCAGCACGCTGGCGGGCATCTTCGATCGCAACGGCGTCGACGAGAACACGCCGCTCAAGGCCTTCGACCGCCGTAGCGGTGATATCGACCAGGGCATCCGTGGCATCTTCGGTGCACCGAGCCTGGCGCAGCAGTTGCATCAGATCCACGAATCCGAACAACAACCGGTGCGTGAGCTGGCCTGGGCGCTGGGGCAGGTTGCCCAGGGCCGCGACGCATCCTGATCAGCACATTCAAAAGCACAACAAGCACAAGAACGAAGCCGTAACCAGGGGGACGGCCAGGGATGAAAAAACACACGACTTTGCTAGGGATCAGCTTGTTGGCACTTGCCGTGTCAGGCTGCGCCGTTACTACACAACCCATCGACCGCAGCGTCAGCGAGCAACGTGCCCGCGACGACCTGCGGGCGATGTTCAAGGATCAGGAGCCGCTCAGTGGCCCGCTGACCCTGCACGAGGCCATGGCCCGCGCGGTGAAGTACAACCTCGAGTCGCGCCTGAAGGTGATGGAAGAGGCGCTGTCGCGCCGGCAGCTCGACCTCGCGACCTTCGACATGCTGCCGCGTATGGCGCTCGAAGCGGGCTACGCCGGGCGCAACAACCAGAGCGCGTCCAGCAGCCAGAGCGTGCTGACCAACACCCAATCGCTGGAACCTTCCACCTCGCAGGATCGTGACCGCGATGTCGCCGACCTCACCATGGTGTGGAACGTGCTGGACTTCGGCGTCAGCTACGTCAGCGCCAAGCAGCAGGCCGACCAGCGCCTGATCGTCCAGGAGCGCCGGCGCAAGGTGGTGCAAACCATCATCCAGGACGTGCGCTCGGCCTATTGGCGTGCCGTCGCCGCGCAACGCCTGCTGGATCGCATCGACGCGCTGATGGCGCGGGTCGACAGTGCGCGCAAGGACAGCCAGCAGATGAGCCAGCAGCGCATTGGCGATCCGGTCCAGGCACTGGGCTACCAGCGCGCCCTGATCGAGGCCAGCCGCCAGCTGGAAGAGCAGCGCCGCGCGCTGTCCCTGGCCAAGACCGAACTGGCCACGCTGATCAACCTGCCGCTGGGCACCGACCTGACCCTGGCAGCGCCGGAAGGCTACGACGTGCCGGAGTTGAAAGTGGGCATCGAGCAGCTGGAGCAGCAGGCCCTGGCCAGCCGCCCGGAACTGCGCGAGCAGGACTACCAGGCGCGTATCAGTGCCGCGGAAACCCGCAAGGCCATGCTGCGCCTGCTGCCGGGCCTGGAGTTCTCCGCCGGTGGGCACTACGACTCCAACAGCTTCCTGGTCAACAACCGCTGGGCCGACTACGGCGTGAAGGTCACCTGGAACCTGTTCAACGTCCTGTCCGCCCCGGCAGCCATCGATGTCGCCAAGGCCGGCGAAGACGTCAACGTGGCGCGTCGCCAGGCCATGTCGATGGCCGTTCTGGCGCAGCTCTACGTGGCCAACGCCAACTACAACGAGGCGCGCCGCCAGTTCGTCACCACGCAGGAACTGGCCAGCCTGGATAACCAGATCGTCGGCCAATTGCGCAACCGCCACCAGGCGCAGGGCATCGGTGAACTGGACCTGATCCAGGGCGAGCTCAACGCCCTGCAGGCGGACCTGCGTCGCGACCTGGCCTATGCCGAGCTGCGCAACAGCTACGGCCAGGTGTTCGCCTCGGCCGGCGTCGACCCGCTGCCCAGCAATGCTCCGGACACGAAGCTGAGCACGCTGGCCAATGGCCTGGCGGAGAAGGAACACCAGCTCGATAGCGGCAACGTGCAGTAAGACGCGGGTGAGGCACTGGTGCGCCAGGTGAATGGCGTACCGGTGCACGAAGCCATGGTGTCCGCGCGCAGGGCGGCAGCGGATACGCTCAACCCGCTGCCTTGCAGTCCTCGGCCTGCTGTTTCGGCGCAGGTTGAGGTACAGCCGCCTTGCCACCGGACAACCGCGACACCCCGAACAACACCAGTGCCAGGCCGGCCAGTTGGTAGATCGAGATCGCCTCGCCCAGCAGGGCCCAGGAGGCGAACACGGTGAGTACCGGCCCCAGGTTGCCGAACGCCGCCGCGTGGGTGGCGCCCATGCGCTGGATGGCCAGCGCCATCCAGTAGATCGGCAGCACGGTGGAGATCAGTGCCATCAGGGCGCCGTAGAGCCACACCGAGCCTGGCAGGGTTGCCAGCTGCTGTGCGTCGCCGGTCACCGCGTAGTGCCCCAGTACCATCACCGACGAGGCGATGCCGGCCAGCGCGGCCAGGCGCATCGAGCCGACACGCTGGATCACTGCGGCGGTGCCGATGTAGTAAACCGCGTAGGCCACGGCGCTGGCGAAGACCCAGACGGCGCCCAGCAGGATCTGCCCGCCGCTGCCTTCCATCTTGATGTCGTGCACCAGCGCTATGCCCAGGCCGAGGTAGCACAGGCCCATGGCCGCAAGGGTGCGCGAGCTCGGGCGTTCGCGGGTCATGGCCATCTGCAGCAGCAGGACCAGTGTCGGATAGGTGAACAGGACCAGCCGCTCCAGGCCTGCGCTGATGTACTCCAGGCCGTAGAAGTCGAACAGGCTCGACAGGTAATAGCCGACCAGCCCGAGCAGCAGGATGCGTACGCCGTCGGGCAGGGAGAGCCGTGCCTGTTGCGGCCCCCGGCTGAACCACAGCAGCCAGAGGAACAGCGGCAGCGCCAGCCCCATGCGGATGGCAAGCACCGTGATAGCATCCACGGACGCGGCCGCATAGGAGAGCTTGACGAAAACCGCCTTGAGGCTGAAGCCGGTGGCGGACAGCACGGCGAATAACACGCCGTTGTGCAGGCTGCGCTGGTACAGGGAAGTCAGATTGTTCATGTCGGCGGGAACGCAGGGCAGGGGAAAGGCATTATTCTAGGGAGAAGGCTCGGCCGCTAGAATGCTGGATTGGCGAAGATTGCTTTCATCCATGGAGAACGCGAAGTGCATTTCGATCTTGCCGATCTGCGGCTGATCGCCGCCATCGCCAGTACCGGCAGCCTGAGCAAGGCAGCGGCCTCGGTGCCCGTGGCGGTCTCGGCGGCGAGCAACCGGCTGCGCCAGTTCGAAGAGCGCTGCGGGCTTGCCCTGTTCGCCCGGCACAGCGACGGCATGACGTTGACGCCGACCGGTCGCCTCGTGCTGGAGGCCAGCCAGCGCGTACTGAAGGAGGCGCGGCAGCTCAAGGACACCCTGCAGGAACTGGGCGGTGAGCGGCGCATCACCTTGCGCCTGGCGGCGTCCACCGTCGCCAACAGCACCTTCCTGCCCACTGCGCTGGGGCCCTTCCTGGCGGATTATCCGGAGGTGGACCTGCAACTGATCGAGCAGAACAGCAAGGACGTGTTGCTCGCGGTGCGGGACGGCTCGATCGACATCGGCGTGTACGACGGCAACCTGCCCACCGCGGGCCTGCTGTCACTGCCGTTTCGCAATGACAAGCTGGTGCTGCTGGTGCCGCGGGACCACCCGCTGGCCAGCCAGCACCTGCCCAGCCTGCGCGACGCGTTGAGCTTTCCCTTCGTCTGCCTGCCGGCCGAGCGCGCCATGCAACGCTTCGTCGAGGCGATGGCGGTACGCAATGCGCTGCCGCTCAAGGTGCGCGTGCGCGCGCCGAGCTTCGATGCCATCGCCCAACTGGTCGCCCAGCGAGTGGGCGTGGCCATGTTGCCGGAGGCTGCCGCGACGCGGCTGGCGCAGGAATTGCCGACGACGCTGGTGGCCCTCGCGGACCCCTGGGCCACCCGTGAGCTGCGTCTTTGCGTTGCCGACTGGGATGCCCTGTCGTCCCACGCCCGGCAATTGGTGACCTACCTGATGGACGAAGGGGTAACCCCGCCCTAGATCGAGGCTGCGCCGCCTCGGAGGAAATGGCGGCACCGGGGGCGCACTGGTGGCACCGATCTCTTGCGACGTTGCACGGGCACATTGCCGGGGCGCCAATGGCCGTGGCCAGGCCCCTGGCGTATAGTCGCGCCCCCCAGCGAAACCGCCAGGGCCGGCCAGGCCGGCTTCCGGCGACGCAACCATCGAGGCGCGAGGAGCACGCCAGCAATGAAAACAGAACAGGGCATCCTGCGGCTTTCCATCATCGTGACCGTGCTGTTGGCCGGTTTCGGTATTGTCGTCGGCCTGCTTTCGGGATCCTTTTCCATCGTCTTCGATGGTGTCTACTCGCTGGCCGATGCCAGCATGAGCGGCCTGGCGCTGATGGTGGCGACACTGATCCGCCGCCACACCACCGAGGGCGACGCCAGCCGGCGCCTGGCCGAACGCTTCAACATGGGCTTCTGGCACCTGGAGCCGATGGTGCTGGCACTCAATGGCACGCTGCTCTGCGGCGTGACGCTGTATGCGCTGATCAACGCCATCGGCCGGCTGCTCAGCGGCGGCCATGCGCTGGAGTTCGGCTTCGCCATTCTTTATGCGGCGGTCGCCACCCTGGTCTGCTTCGCCCTGGCGGCGGTGCAGTTCCGCGCCAACCGGCGCATCGGCTCGGACTTCGTCGCCCTCGATGCCAAGTCCTGGGTGATGTCCGGCAGCATTTCCCTGGCCTTGCTGATCGCCTTCCTGGTCGGCGACCTGGCGACCGTGAGCGGTTACGCGCAGATCGGCCCGTATGTCGACCCGGCGGTGCTGGCGCTGATCTGCCTGGTGATCCTGCCGATTCCGTTCCTGACCATTCGCCAGGCGCTCAAGGACATCCTGCTGGTCACCCCGCCGGAGCTGAAGCAGCACGTCGACGAGGTGGCCGCGCAGATCGTCGCGCAGCACGGCTTCCTGGCGTACCAGGCCTATGTCGCCAAGGTCGGGCGGGCACAGCAGATCGAGCTGTACTTCATCGTCCCGCCGGGCTGGCCGGCGCAGACCCTGGACGAGTGGGACCGACTGCGTGACGAGATCGGCGAGGCCATCGGCGGCGAGGGCCCGAACCGCTGGCTGACTATCGCCTTCACCACCGACCCGCTCTGGACCCGCTGAGCCTGACCGGGCTGCGCGAGCGCGCCAGCCCGTTGGTTTGCCGGCCTCAGGCCGTGGTATTCACCGACGTGCCGCTGGTGCCGCTGCCGGATTCGGTCAGCGCTTGCGAATAGGCGGCGGTAGCCGCTGCCACGGCCGCCGAGGCGGACGACACACGCGCTTGTGCAGCCTGGGCGGCGATCTGCTGGGCCTGCTTTTCTTCCTCGGTCTGGCCGCCGCCCTGGCTGGCCTTGGCAAGCTCCTGCTCGGCTTCTTCCAGTTCCTTCTGCGCCTGCTCCATGGCCTGCTTGAGTTTTTCCAGGGTGGTGTCGGAGCTGCTGTCCGAGCCGCTGCTTGCCGCGGCGCCACCGGCACCTGCCGCTCCGCCCGCGCCTTGTGCAGAAGCACTTGCCGAAGTCTGGCCGGTGCTGGTGGTGTCAGTGGCGGTGCTGTCTTCGCCGCTCGCTGCAACGGTCGAGGCGGAGGAAGTCGAGGCAGTGGAATAGCGAACGTTGGTGGCGCTGACGGCGCTGATGGTGGTCATGGCGAGGCTTCCGCTGAGGATGGTTATCCGACAGTGGCGGCCGCCGCGCAGCGAAATTTAGCGTGGCTTGTTATCGACTTGGTATCAGGCCTGGTACGACCTTGCGGCGGTGTCAGTTGTGTTCCACCAGTCGAGGCGTCTGCGAGCCTTCCAGGGACAGGTGGATCACACCGGCGCGGCTAGGGAAGTTCGGCGAATCGTCGTCGGTGTTTTCCATCACCGGGATATCGATCAGCGTGCGCTGGCCCGTGGGATCGCTGACCAGCCTGGCATCGAGTGCCTCGATCGAGCGCCAGCCACCGCCGCCGATCTGCATGGCATCCAGCAGGCTGTAGTGCTCCTGGCCTTCCTCGTTCGGGGTGGAGGCAAAGACCGCGAGGTACTGGTTGTAGTTGTTACCCATGTCGAAGCCTTCGACGGTGAAGACCGCCAGGGTCAGCTCGCTGCCGTTGCCGGCCTTCAGGGTCTGCACCCGGGTGGCCTCGGGGTAACCCGTGGCGAAGCTGTCCTTGTACAGCTCGACCAGGCGGCCGACCTGTTCTTCCAGGGGCTTGGGAACAGGCGCTTGCTCGGCGGCGTGGGAGACGGCGCAGGCCAGCAACAGGCTGGCGGGCAACAGGTGCAATTTCATCGCAGAAAAATCCGTGTGACGGTTGGAGCGCGGGGGCCGGCCGGCATCGGGGATGCCGACCTTCGCAGGAGCACAGGCTGAGGGTGAAAGCCGTTCAGTTCCTGGGCACCCAGTCCCCGATCTGCGAGCAGGAGTAAGTGTTGGAATAGTCGTAGTAGCGCTGCATGGGTGCGCTGCTTTCGTAGCTGCCGCACTGGTAGACCGACGTGCCTTTCTGCAGGATCAGGAAGTGGATCTGGGTGACTCGCCCCGGTGCCACGTAGGCCGCCTTCACTTCATAGCCGCTGCGCAGCAACTCCGTCACCTTGACCTCTTCGGCAGAAGCCTGCGAGCTGATGGCCAGGAGACCGAGCAATGGCAATGCCGCTTTCGCCAGGTAGTTCATGCTTGGCATGGTTTCGTATCCTCCTTGATGGAGAAGCCTGGGCTCAGGCTTCCGGCTTCAGCGCGATGCCGCCGCAATTGCCGCGGGTCAGCAGGTAGTCCACCTGCCGGGCGCGATTGATGGCGACACGGATTTCACAGCTGGCGGAGTGGACCACGTCGCCCCAGTACTCGGTATGCACGAGTTGGCCGTTCTGCGGGCCGGTGTAGGTGCCGAGCGCTTCACGCGAGACGTAGGAAGTATCGCGGCGGTAGATCAGCACGACCCAGTCGTTCTCCGGCGCAAGGCCAATATCGCTGGGTGCACCGAAGTGGTCGATGGCGTCGCCGGCCGGGCGGCCCTTCCAGTAGCTGCGGGCCTGCGCTTCGGGCAGGGTGGGAATGGCGGAGCAGCCGCCGAGCAGGATGGCGATCATCCCGAGTGCCAGTAGTCCTTTCATTGCACGCCCTCCTTGGCCGGTGCGTTCTTGACCGGCATCTGCTCAAAGCCCTTGTCGACCATCTGCAGGATCAGGTTCTTGGCGTGCTCACGGTTCTGCAGTTGGAACAGGCCAGGGGCGGCCGAGACCAGCTGTGTCATGGGCATCTTGCCCAGCGGGTACATCTTCTGCTCGACGTGGGCATCCGGCTTGCAGAGGAAGTCGCGGCTCTGGGCGATCCACGCCTCAGGCTTCTTCTGCCATTCCTTGGAGACCTTCTTCGGACGGATGTCGTTGTAGAACTTGTCGTAGTTCTGCGCGCCGTTGAGGCGCACGCGATTCTTCGCGCAGTCGACCTCGACGTCATAGGCGGTAAAGGTCGGCTTGGCGCCTTCCTCGTAGAACTGATAGACGCCCAGCGAGCGCACGCCGTTCTTGCGGTCGTAGATGTTGGCGGAGTCGCCATCGATGACGAAGATTTCGTTCTTGTAGAGGCTGCCTTGCTGGTGAATCAGCCAGAAATCGCCAGAGGGACCTTCCGCTTGCGCGGCGAGCGGGCTGCAAAGCAGCAGGGCAGGCAGCCAGGGCCTGAGGGGCTTGAACATGAGCGGACATTCCTTTGCCGTTGTGATCGCCGGGGCACAGGGCACCCCAGCGAAAGAAGGGTAGGAATCTAGTGGCGCAGTAGGGGAGGGTCAACCTTCCTATCGGATTTCTGTGACGAGCGGCAGCGAACTTTCTTTGTTGACCATGCGCTGATGGGGAAGGCTTGGGGCCGCTGAAACGTCCGGCATCAGGCTACTGATGCCGGGCCCTTCATGGCGTGGATCTCACGGCGAAATGAATTGGCGAATGGCCTGGATTGTCGGGGCTGGCGCCTCTTCCATCAGCCAGTGCCCGGCGCCCGGCACCACCACTTCGGTGACGTTGTCGGCAGCATTGCGCATGACGATGGCCTCGTTGGCGCCGAAGGATTTTTCACCGCCGACGGCGAGCACCGGCATCGTCAGCCGCGTCTTGTTCGACGCCTCGTTGTCCACCGCGTCCTGGCGAATGCTGCGGAACTGGGCAAAGGCGGCATGCATCGCACCGGGACGGGCGTAGAGCTTGGCATAGTGCTGGCGGGTCGCTTCGTCCACCTTGTGCGGATCGCCGGCGAACTCATTCCAGAAACGGTCCAGGTAAATGCGCTCGCGCCCTGCCACCAGCCGCTCCATATCGGGGCCGCCGAAGTCGAAGTGCCAGAGCATCGGCGAGCGGACGATCTCATTCCACGGCGTGATGCCGGGGACGGGAGCGTCCATCACCACCAGGCGCTCGGTTCGCTGCGGATAACGTGCCGCATAGGCATAGGCCACCATGGTGCCGATGTCATGGCCGATGACCACCGAGTGCTCGATTCCCAGCGAAGCGAGTACCGCCCGCACATCTGCGGCCTGGGTCTTCTTCTCGTAGCCGCTGGCCGGAATCGACGACAAGCCCATGCCACGCAGGTCCGGCACGACGACGGTGTGGTCCTTGGCCAGGTCCGTGGCCAGTGGCGCCCACATGTCACCGGTATCGCCGAACCCGTGCAGCAGCACCACCGCCGGCCCGGTTCCGCCGACGCGCACGTGGATGGTCGCGCCCTCTACGGCGACCTCCTGGGTGCGAAAGGAGGAGGGGAAGGCGGCTATCCCCGCCTGAGCCGGAACGCTCAAGGTCACCAGCAGGGACGTGGTCAGCAGGGTACGGATCATCGTGATCTCTCCAGGAGTGTCGACTGGAGGAGCGTAGTTCGGTTTGCGATGGATACACGGACCGGTACTGCCGCACTGCTGTCACGCAAGGTACGGCTCTCGAGGGGGAGACCACTGTTCCCCGCACCGGCCTCGTCTCCCTGGTAGCGCCAAGGCTCGGAGAAAATGATCCTCGGTGTCACTCCGGGACTGTTCGCCTGCCCACTCGCCATCCTCATGGCCGCTACGGCCGTGGACTGCCAGTAGCGGCCGGAAGCGGCTGCTGTGCCGAGGCGAGTCACGTAATCGAGCGTCTATCGCATCACTACATGCACGCCGGGCTTTGCACGTACGCCCTCCAGCCGATCACTTGCGCAGGGTGACGAAGTTAGCGGCCTTTACCTGAGTGGGGGGAGCCGGCATGCGTTTGCCGCGGACAGCTTTCGGCCAGAAGCAGGCACTGGCTTCCGACAGTCTTGAAGCGCTGCCGACAATTCTGTTTGGCAACCGGCCGCAATTACTCCGAGGCGACCGACTTGACCTCATCAAGGCAGTCGGCCGGCAAGAACAAGAGGCTTTGGGCCTGCATGTCCTTGTCGAACAGCACTTTGTACTGGCAGATCAGGTCGTCTCGGCCTCCGCGACGAAAGCGCAGGATGTAGTCCCATTCATGCACGTCGAGCAGGCCTTCGTTGAAGTGCGGGGTACCGAGCAGTTCGTAGAGCTGCGCCTTGTTCATGCCTGCGTGTACCTTTCCTAGATTCTCCAGGTCTACGTAACTGCCTTGCGGGCGGTAGGCGTCGCTGATCGGTGGAAATCTTGGGTTGGCACTGTGGCCTTGCCCGTCTACCGCACTGTAGCTGCCGCAGGCCGCCAGCAGCAGGGCGGCGCAACCGAGGGCGAAGAACCTGGCGATTCGGGATGTTTGAATGTTCATTTTGACCTCCGGGAGAAGGCCCGGCCGAAGCCGGGCTCGGATGGAAAGACTCACCACTGGTAACCGACACCAACTGCTAGGCCGGTATCACCCTGGCTACTGGTCGTGCCCTCCAGCTTGGTGATCCATTTGCCGTTGTCGGAGATCTTCGATACGCCGACCGCCAGCGCCCCCTGGCCGCGATAATTGCCCACACCGACAGTGGCCATGCTGGCTCCCGGCGAGTAGGGCTGCGGCAGTGTCGCCATTGCCATGGCCCCGGCGATCCCGGCACTGAGCATGTCGTCCTGCTTCTTCAGATCATGACGCAGCGCGTTGTAGTGGGAGTCGGCGTAGTCGTAGTACTGGCTGGAGATGTCGCCGATGCTCTTCTGCAGCTGGCTGACGTTCACGGCGTCGGTCGGCGCGGTACCCGCCGCGACGTTGGTGATCTGCCGCTCGTTGCCCGCGCTGCCCACCGAAACGCTGTTGGCGCGGTCTGCCACCGAGTTTGCTCCCAGGGCCACTGAGTTGGAGCCCTGGGCATTGGAGCCGTTACCAAGGGCAGTGGCGTTGCTGCCACTGGCACGCGAGCGAGTGCCGATGGCTGCGCTGTTGTTGCCCGAGGCCTCGGCCCCCGCCCCGCCGGCCACTGAGTCGACCCCTCGGGCGCGTGGCTTGGGCAGGTTGCTGCTGTTGTTCACCTGGAACATGCCATCGGTTCCGTTCTGCAGATGAGTGATGTCGGTAGCTGCTTGGTTGACCCGGTTGTCGACGTTGCTGATGGTGTCGCCCTGTGCGCGCAGCTGTGCGACGTTCACCGCGTCGGTGTCGGCTTCGCCGGCCTTGACGTTGGTGATCTGCCGCTCGTTGCCGACGCTGCCTACCGAAACGCTGTTGTCGCGATCAGCCAGCGAGCCGGCGCCCAGTGCCACGCTGTTGTCGGCCTGGGCGTCCGCGCCGGCGCCGATAGCTGCGCTGCGCTCGCCACTGGCCGAGGCGCCGTCGCCCATGGCCACCGACGAGGCGCCGCTGGCGCTGGCACCGTTACCGGTCGCCGTGGCGCCGCTGCCACTGGCGCTGGCATTGCTGCCGATGGCGCTGGCGTTGGTGCCGCTGGCATTGGCGCCGTCGCCCATGGCGATGGACGAAGTTCCCGAGGCCTGGGCGGCCGGGCCAACCGCGACGGAGTCGGTGCCGCTGGCGACGGAGTCGGCCTTGGTCGAGGAGGCGTGGAAATACTTGGTGGCACCCAGGGTGATGTTGTTGATCTGATTGGTTACGTCGAACAGTTGCGCACCGTTGACTGCATCGGTGGAGGACGCAGAGATGTCACCCGCGGCGACGTGGGTGATCTTGTTCGGGCCGCTGCCACCATGGTTGGCGCTGTAGGCACCCAGCCCGCCGTTGGCGGTCGGGTCCCACTGCAGGGCATCCTGGGTCAACTGGTCGGTACGGCCGGCAAGGCCCTTGAGCTGCGAGACGTTGACTGCATCGGTGTCCGCTGCGCCAGCGGCGACGTTGGTCACGCGTCTCTCGGCACCGGCTGAGCCGACCGAAACTTCGCCGCTGGCCACGCCTGCAACGACGGCGCCATTGGGAGCATAGGCTGGTTGAGCCAGGTCTGAGGTGGTGGTGCTATTGGTACCCAGGGCAACACTGTTGTCCGCCGAAGCATTGGCATTGCGGCCCAGGGCAAGAGCGCTGTCACCCGTCGCCGTCGCTTGATAGCCCACGGCGGTGGAACCCTGCCCTTGAGCATAGGCGTCCTCGACCGGCAGGCCGTTGTCGTTGGTGCGCACGTAGCGGATGCCTCGACCGTTCTGCTGGACGTTGGCGACGCTGTCGTCACCGAAGACGTTGCTGACGCGATTATCGACGTTGGTAATGTTCTGGTTGGTCTCGTGGAGCTGGGAGCCGTTGATGGCGTCGGTGGAGGTGGGCGTGATGGCGCCGTCTGCCACGTTGGTCAGCACCTGCGCGGCGCCTGGGGCGGTGGCATCGCCGCCAGCGGCAATCAGCGACAGCTGATCCGTACCCGTGCGCTGCACCGGGCCGAGCGTGCCGTTGTCGATGTTGTTGCTGATGTTGGTGATGTTGGTGGTGTTCTGGTCGACCTGCTGGTTGGTGGCATTCAGCTGCGAACCGTTGATCGCATCGGTACTGCTGGCGGAGATGTCACCGGCTGCCACGTTGACGATTTTGTTCGGCCCATTGCCACCGTGGTTGGCACTGTAGGCGCCCACACTGGGGTCCCACATCAGCGCGTCGGTGGCCACCGCATTGAGCTGGCTGCCATTCACGGCATCGGTGCTATCCGCACTTACCAGCCCTGCGGCCACATTCTGAATGCGCCGTTCGCTGCCTACGCCGCCCACACTCACCACGCCGACCGGTTCACCGCCTGCGACGTTGGTGGTGGTTCCGTTGATGGTTTGGCTGTTGTAGATCGTCATGCCCGCACTCTGAGCCGTCAGGTCGGCATTCATGGCCGACTTGCTGCCCAGGGCGACTGAGTTGCTGATGGTCTGGGATATCTGGTTGCCCAGGGCAAACACATCACTCTGGTTTGCATCCGTGAGCTGGCTGAAGTTGCCAATCGCATAGCTGTTGCGCGAATTGACCAGATTCTCGAACCCAAGGGCGCCCGCCGTGACGCCGTTGACGACGCTGAAGTAACCAACGCTGGTGGAGTTCTCGCCGTAGGCCTTGGCAAAGCTTCCGACTGCGGTGCTCAGGTCGCCGTTGGCCTCGGACGTGAAGCCCAATGCACTGCCGTTGTAGCCATTCGCACGAGCGTTCTGGCCCACCGCAGTACCGTAGTCACCGCCGGCGGTGGCACTCATCCCTAGCGCGGTCCCACTGCGGCCCGGAGCCTGCGCCATATATCCCAGCGCCGTGCTGCCGATGTTTGTCGCGCTTGCGCCCTGTCCGACGGCGGTGCTGTAGATCACCGTCGCCTGCGCTCCCATGCCCACGGTCGTGGTGTAGTCGCCAGTCGCTTGCGCACCGTTGCCGATGGCTGTGCTCTGTATGCCGCTCGCCGACGCACCGGCGCCAGCGGCCATCGAGTTTTCACCTGTGGCGCCGTCGTTGGCATAGTTGCTGCCAGCCCCGGTCGCACTGCTGTTTATGCTGTAGTAGTGCAGGTCAGGGCCTGGGTTCGGTGTCGCGAGTACCGCGACCGAACCGGCGCTTTCGACACCTTTGTTTTCCTCAACTGTTGCCGCAGCAACTGCCTTGGTATCCGTCCCTGTGGCTTCGCCGATCTCTCTGGCAATAACCACCCCAGCAGGAATTGCCAACAGCGCCAAGGCGACTGCAACTCCGCTGGTGCCGGTATGCACGGCACGCTTCCCGCTCGATTGCCTGCCTTTGGCCCGGGCAAACTCGCACACTGCTACCCACGCGTTATGCGCGGTGCTCCATATCAACCGATAGACCTTGTTCATGGGAATCTCCTCCCAGGGAGGCTCTCCCTGGGCTCAGGAAGGGAAATCAAAGGGCAAGCCGCAACATGGCGCGCACGGGCCGACTCAGCGGCGGGTGCTCCATGGCCGTCTGCCGCGATTGCGGGATAGCGCGCCGGGAGAGGTACGGGATGCTGGTGCGGTCTTGGCGGGCGTACTCGAAATAGCCGCCGACAAAGACTCCGGCCTCATCTCGCGGGGTGTGCCTGGCGGTCAGGGAGGACCGGCTTAGGCGGGGCTTGACTGGGGAGAACATGGCTGCAACTCCAGACAGGTTTTAAGTTGCAGTCATGCTAGGAATGAAAGGCGCAGAGAAAACTCAGAGTCGTCCGGGGCTGCTTGTAGGAGTCGCTCTAGAGGTGTAAGGCCGCCTGAAGTGACGATGGGGCCTAACGCATGAGGGGGATTTCGCGGCGCTCGCCATCACGCTGGTGGAGGGCCGGCCCTTTCCGCGTTACACAGGGCATTGGCAAGTCAGGGGCGCTGGCGAAGCAGTGTGGTGCGGACGAGCCACGCAGCTCCAGGCGCGTCAGCCACCTGGGATGGGGCGGCCGGGCAGGGAGGTGGCGTATGACAAAGCGTCAGCTCGTCGATGCAGATTGCGGCGCAGCGCCTTTGAGGGATTGGCAGTCTCGGCAAAAATGTTTCCCGCTGCTGTAGGAGTATTTCGTTGTCCCTGTAGGAGTCATACCCATGGGCGCCACTGATCTACGCTAAAGGCGGGATTGCAGGATAGGGAATAGCTATGAGCACGGTTCTGCTCGTCGAGAACCAGCCCATTACCCGCCAGGGATTGCGCGAGCGGGTAACGGCATCAGGTCACCAGGTGGTCGGTGAGGCAGACAATGGCCAGGACGCGCTGCGGATGTGCCGTGAGCTGCAGCCGGAAGTTGTCATCCTTGAACTGGCGATCCCGCGCCTGGGTGGCCTTGACGTGTTACGTCGATTAAGAGCGAGTGCGCCGGAAATCCGCTTGCTGGTGTTCAGTCATCAGGAAAGCGAGATCTACGCCAGTCGCTCTCAACAGGAAGGTGCCGACGCATTTGTCAGCAAGTTCGACCCGGTTGTCGAACTGGAAAAGGCTATCGCCGCGATCGTCCATGGGCGCACCTATTTCCCTCGTCAGACCTCGAATCCGCAGACCGCAACAAGCCTGGCGAAAGAGTTGAAGGATGAGCTGCGTGGCTTATCCGCCCGAGAACTGACGGTACTGCAGATGCTCTGCCAGGGGCTGAGTAACAAGGATATATCTGATCATCTGAAGCTTAGCTACAAGACCGTCAGCACCTACAAAGGGCGGCTTCACCAGAAACTTGGCGTAAGTAGCGATTTCCAACTGATCAAAGTGGCGCGAGTTCATGGGCTGGAGGGTGTCGTTGACCCCTCTACAAGTGGCGGTGGCTTTTTGGAAGAGCAGCACGAGGATCTGGAGCTGCTGCGTGCAATGCTCGACTCAACCCCTACCTCAATGTTCGTCCGCGATCTCGAAGGCCGCCTGCTTCTATGCAATCAGGCCTTCCTCAAACGGACTCAAAGCAGTTTCGAAGAGCTTCGCGGAACGCGGATCGAGGAGGCTCTGTGGATTCCGCAGGAACTTCGCGAACAGACCGCCAATCGTTATTACGAGGCGGTCCAGCAGCAGGAACCGTTCATCTTCGAAATAGCCCTGGAGCAGCAAGAGGTATCAGGCACGTACTACGTCTGGGGCCTCCCGCATCGCACCAAGTCGGGCGAGATGATTGCCATGGTTGGTGGCGTCAGACCGCTCAATGAGCGCGACAGCATGCTGGCTGAACTGCGCCATGAAAGCCTTGCAGCGCAATTCAGGAGCCAGCAGAAGAATAGTATTCTGCAATTGATCAAGGAGGACCTGGACGAACAACTTCAGAGCCTGCACGACCACAGCGATATGATTGTTCCGTCTGCGGCCTCGCGTGAGCTGGAGTCGTGTATCGCTCAGCTTGGGATTATGTCGTCTCGAATCGAAGAGTTGCTGGCTCTGGAATATGAAGATGCCACCAGGCAACGCGAAGCCCGCAAGCTCGGGCCGCTCACATCCAGCCTCCTGGTTCCTATTCGACAGCGGCTTGCCGCAGCAGGTTACTCATTGGAGTTGGACCTGGGCTTGAGCAATCTGAAAACTGCCTGGATCAGTGTCGCCCAGTACAAATACCTGCTGGAAAGCCTGTTTGATCATGTCCAGCTTCAGCCGCCGACTCACTTGTCGCTGCGTGTCGAGATTCGCCCTCATCTCAAGGGGTACTTGCGTATGTCCCTGGAGCTTTCGCCTTGGCCGCCGTTCATCCCCAACGATGCCAAGAGAGCTTTCAAATGGAGCCAGACGCGGGTGCAGCGAGCTTTGGGTGCATTGAGCGCTTACTCGGTTGAATCCGAACCGAGCGATGAGATACCGGTGGCGCTGCAGATTTACATCGATGTTCCACTGGCTCTGGAAAGCTGAGGAGTGCTTGCAGTCACCCGCAACAGACTGCCTGCTGAAGTCCACCATGGGGCGGAAGCTGCGCTCAGCAACGGCAGCAACGGCAGCAACGGCAGCAACGGCAGCAATCGGTCGCAGTTGGGCTGCTATCTGCGCCCGCTCACTTCGCAGGGTACGGCTCCCCAAGGTCCCAGCGCGATTGCCAGTGCTCGATGTATTGCCGGGCGACTTCCGGCATCCCCTGGATGACCACAACATTCTCGGAGTTGGTCATTTCGGCCGAGGGGGCAAAGTTGAATGACCCCGTCTCGACCGTCACTCCATCGACGATGATGGTTTTGTCGTGGTGGAGGTGAAAACGGTCGTTGGTGCGAAGCGCGACGCCATTGCGAACCACCAGGTCCATGGCCTTTCTGCTGGCCGCGCCCAGGTTTCGTCGCTTGTCGATCACCACTTGAACCCTGACGCCGCGCTTGGCAGCGTCAACCAGCGCCTGGGCGATGTCTTCCGCCTGGAACGCGTATGCGAGCATCTGGATGCTTTCCTGCGCACTGCCGATTGTTTTCAGGACCAACACCCGTGCCGAGCCTTCAGGAGAAAAACCAACCTGCACGGACGGCTCTCCCCAGGAGGGCAAAGCAATGCCAAGCAGCAATATCGACGCGATAGCGCGAATCTTGTACATGTTGCGCACCTGGCCCGGAAAGGCTTTATGTTGCATGGACTGGATACTGAACGGATATCCTCGGCGCCACTCATTCCGCCTGGCGCGCTTCGCTGCACGCTGAAGAATACCTTCAGCCAAGCAGCCGTCTTCACTGCATAGCAGAACAACGACTGTCCTGGAACGTCCGCTGTGAATCGACAACTGCCTATCACCTGCGGCAGTGATCAGCCTGAATCGGACATGAGAGTTCCGACTGAAGCGCCCAGCGCGCGAAGCAGATGGCAGCGTACAGAGCAGGGCGCCTGCCGTTGCGGTTGCGGGCGTGCCTGGCTTTTGTGCACGGAAGCGATGGCTGTGCTTGGGGGCGTTTGTATAATCCGCTTCCACCGGAGGCAGGCCGGCTCCGGATCGGGGCGCGCAGTTGATTGCCCCTGCCAACAGCAATTCGCAAAGGTACGCAGCAGTGGAAAGACGGCAGTTCAGCGAGTCGATGCAGGGGCAGAACCTGCGCTTCGTCGATGAGCGCAAAGGCGAGCCGCAGCGGCAGCGCAAAGTCGGTTTCGTGCTGCTGGAGAACTTCTCGCTGCCGGCCTTCACCCAGGCGCTGGATACCCTGGTCACCGCCAACCTGATTCGCGAAGGCGCCTTTGCCACGCGCACCTACAGCCTCGATGGCGAGGCGGTGACCAGCGACCTCGGGTTGGTGATCTGTCCGGCGGCGGCGCTGGAAGGCAGGTACCTGGACATGGATCTGCTGGTGGTTTGCGGCGGCCTGCGCACGCCGCTCAAGGACATGCCCGGCCTCAGCCGCCTGCTGCAGCTCGCCGACGAGCGCGGCATCGCTTTGGCCGGCCTGTGGAATGGCGCCTGGTTCCTCGGCAAGGCTGGCCTGCTGGATGGTCACCAATGCGCGGTGCACCCGGAAAATCGCGCTTCGCTGGCAGAGGTTGCGCGCAACAGCGTGGTCACCGCCGAGAGCTATATCCTCGACCGCAATCGCCTCACCGCCGGCAGCCCGACCGGTGCCTTCAACCTGGTGCTGGAGTGGATCCATAACCTGCACGGGCGCGAGCTGGTGGAGGGCATCGTCGATATCCTCGCCTTCGAGGAATCCCGTTACCGCCGCACGCGCCCGGCACTGCACGAGAAGATGACCCAGCCGTTGCGCGACGTGCTCAACCTGATGAGCGCGAACATCGAGGAGCCGCTCAGCACGGACCAGCTCTCCGAGTGCGTGGGGCGCTCCAAGCGTCAGCTGGAGCGGTTGTTCCAGGAGCAGCTGGGCACCTCGCCGGTGCGCTATTACCTGGAGCTGCGCATCACGGAAAGCCGCCGCCTGCTGCAGCATTCGGACCTGTCGCTGGTGGAGGTGGCGTTGGCCTGCGGTTTCGTTTCGCCCAGCCATTTCAGCAAGTGCTACACCTCGTTCTTCGGCCATTCGCCGTCGAAGGAAATGCGCTTCGGTTGCGTGCGCTCCGCCAAGTAACGCAGGCGCCCGACGAGTCAGTCTGCGTGCCCGCAGTGCCTTGTCGATGGTGTTCCTCGCGCAGGTCGGCTGGTTAACTGGCCGGACGTGCAGAGAACAAGAGCGAGGAACAGGACGTGATCTTTCTTTACAACGCCGAACCCGAACACGCGGAAAAATGGCGGGCCCTATTGGCCGCCCAGGTGCCGGACCTGGAGTTCGTCGAAGGCTTCGAGGCGGTCGACCCGGCGCGTGTCACCTACCTGCTGACCTGGAAGGCGGTCGCCGATATCGAGCGTTACACCAGCCTGCGCGTGCTGTTCGCGGCCGGCGCCGGGGTGGACCAGTTCGACCTGTCGAAGATTCCCGAATCGGTGGCGCTGGTGCGCATGGTCGACGAGTCCCTGGCGGACATCATGGCCGAGTTCGTGGTGATGTCCGCGCTGGCGCTGCATCGCGAGATGCCGGCCTACCGCGCCGCGCAGGCGGCGCAGGTGTGGGAGCCGCTGAGCATCCTCCCGGCCTCGACCAGCCGGGTCGGCGTGATGGGCCTCGGCCAGTTGGGCCAGGCATGCCTTGCGCAACTGCGCCACCTGAAATTCCAGCTGCTTGGCTGGAACCGCTCGGAGCGGAGCATCGACGGAGTGAAGACCTACACCGGTCCCGAGGAGCTCGCAAGCTTCCTGTCCCAGTGCGACATCCTGGTCAACCTGCTGCCGCTGACCGACAGCACCCGCGGCATACTCAACCGCGAGACGCTGGCGCAACTGCCCAGGGGCGCCGGACTGATCAACGTCGGCCGGGGCGAACATGTGGTGGAGGCCGACCTGGTCGCGGCACTGGACGCGGGGCAGATCGGCGCGGCGATTCTCGACGTATTCCAGCAGGAGCCGCTGCCCGAAGGGCATCCGCTGTGGTCGCACGCGCGGGTGTGGGTCACTCCGCACATCGCCAGCACCATGCAGGTGGAAGGCGGTGCGGCGGTCGTGGCGAAGAACATCCTGCGGGATCTGCAAGGCAGCGAATTGCTGCACACCGTGGATCGCCAGGCGGGCTACTGAGGCGTTTCGCTTATCGCTGAAATAGCCGGCGTGCGCTGTTTGCCGTGGGCGGCACTTTCGATACTGGCGGCTCCCAACCGTCGTTCAGGAAGTGCCGTTCATGGACCAGGAACCGCTGCAAGCTCGTGACTTCGCCTTCATCCATTTCGCTGCCGTCGCTCTCTGCGGCTCGCTGATCGTCGCCCTGGCGCTGTTCCTGGCGCGGCTGGGCGTGCTCCTGCACTAAGGTTCAGGCAGTGATGGCCTGGCTCAGTGCGCCGATCAGCGCGCGCGTCTGGGCGTCGCGATGGGCGCAATAGAGCACCACGTCGCGGGGTGGCAATTCAGGCAGGCCGAAGCGTTCGCGTACATCGACGCAGCCCGCCGGCGCCATGCGCTCGACCATGGCGCCAATGCCGATACCAGCCGATACCGCCGCACCGATAGCCAGAATTCCCGAGCCGACAAAGGCTTCGCTCCAGTTGCGGTTCTGCCCCTGCAGCGCGCTGCTGACCATGCTGCGCATGCCGCAGGGCGCCGGCTGGATCGCCAGTGGCAGCGGTGCGCCATCGTCCAGTTCGAACGACTCGGCGGCCATCCAGCCGAAGCGTTCGCTGCCGATTACCTCGCCGTCCTGGCGGCGGTTGTCGTGGCGCAGGATCAGTGCGATATCCAGCGCGCCTTCCTCGTAGCTCTCCAGCATCTGCCGCGAAGTGCCCAGGCTGAAGGCGACGATCACCTCCGGATCGGCTTGCGCCAGACGCTGGAGCCAGTGGCTCAGGTCCGCCCCGAGGATGTGATGGCTTACGCCGATGCGCAGGGTACGGCGCGGCGCGTCGAAGCAGCGCAAGGTGTCGTCGTAGCTCTGCAGCAGGCGGCGTGCGCTGGCAATGAACACCGAGCCCTGGGCGGACAGGGTGACGCGGCGCGGTGTGCGCTCCAGCAGCGCGCGGCCGAGGGATTCCTCCAGGCGCTTGATCTTCAGGCTGATCGCCGCCTGGGTGGTGCCGGCGACCTCGGCGGCGCGGGTGAAGCTCTTCAGGTCGGCGACCAGCAGGAAGGCGCGGATGGCTTCTATATCGGGGGTTTTCATGGCAGCGAATCGTCCTTGGGGCTATCGCCAGTCTGGCAGCTGGGCCGACACAACCCAAGCCCCGGATGCGCTACAGTGCCGCCTTCGCCACTGACGAGGAATCGCGATGCTGACCCAGGCCTTCGCCTACAAGTGCTGGTCGGACCTTCGGGCACTGGACTCCATCGCCCAGATCGACGCCGGGCGCTTCCCCGAGGAGCATGCCTTCGCGCTCCAGCAACTCAACCACATGGCCATCGTCGAGGACCTGTTCCGCGCACGGCTGAAGGGCGAAACGGACCCGCATCCGGCCACCAATACCCAGGTGGTGCCCGGTTACGACGAGCTGCGCGAGCGCCTGCTGACCTCCGGCCAGTGGTACGTCGAGCAGCTCGCCGCGCTGACCCCGGAGCAGGGGCGCGAAGTCATTCACTTCCGCTTCACCGACGGCCGTAGCGGCAGCCTGACCCGCGAGGAGATGTTCTTCCACATCCTCAACCACGCGACCTACCACCGCGGCTCCATCGCCCGCGCACTGGGCCAGGCCGGCGTGGCGCACCCGGCTGACACCTACACGGTGTTCGTGCACGCTACGCAACCGGAGCGCCGCGAGAGCTGAGGGCTCAGCAGGCCACTTCGTCGATGATGATCTGCAGCGTCTGGCGTGAACAGCGCTCCACTCGTGCCTGTACGCCGTAGACGTCCCCGAAGAGTTGCGGAGTGAGGATGCTTTCTGCGCCGCCAGCGGCGACCAGCCGGCCCTGGTGCAGCACCGCCAGTTGGTCGGCGTAGCGAGCGGCGAGGCCGATGTCGTGCAGCACGGCGATGGCGATCAGGCCGTGGCGGCGCACTTCCTCCTGCACGCATTGCATGACCCGCAGCTGGTAGTTCAGGTCCAGTGCGCTGGTGGGTTCGTCCAGCAGCAATACCTGCGGGCGTTGCGCCAGCAACTGGGCCAGGCTGACCATCTGCCGCTGGCCGCCGGAGAGACGGTCCAGGCGCTGGTCGCGCAGGTGCAGGATGCCGACCCGGCGCAGCGCTTCGAGGGCAGCGGCCAGTGGATCGGCGCGGCGCAGTTCGGTGTCGAACGGGTTGACCCGCAGGCTCGCCAGCAGTGCATCGAGTACGCTCAGGGCGATGCCGCCGGGCAGGTGCTGCGGCATGTAGGCGATTCGCCGGCTGCGTTCGCCGACCGACAGCGATGTCAGGGATTGGCCGTCGAGACTCAGCTCACCGCGTACTCGCTCCAGGCCCGCGAGACCGCGCAGCAGGGTCGACTTGCCCGCGCCGTTGGGGCCGATCAGCGCGGTGAGGGTGCCGCGTTTCAGTTCCGGCAAGGTCACCTCGTGGACCACCGCATGGCGGCGGTAGGCGACCGTCAGATTCCGGGCGAGCAGGCTCATGCGTGGCGTCCTCCGCGGCAGACCAGCACGACGAATACCGGTACCCCGACCAGTGCGGTGACGATGCCCACCGGCACGATCAGCCCCGGCATCAGCAGCTTGCTCGCCACCGACGACAGCGACAGCAGCAGTGCACCGACCAGGGCACTGGCCGGCAGGTAGAAGCGCTGGTCCTCGCCGATCAGCAGCCGTGCGATGTGCGGGCCGACCAGGCCGATGAAACCGATGGTGCCAACGAAAGCCACCGCACAGGCCGACAGCAGGCAGATGCGCAGCAGGGCGAAACGGCGCAGGCGGCGCACGTCCACGCCCAGGCTGCGGGCGCGGTCCTCGCCCATGCGCAGCACCGTGAGCTTTGACGCGGCGGCCTGGGAGAAGGGCAGGCACAGGGCAAGCACCAGGGCCAGCGCGCCGGCCTTGTGCCAGTCAGCACGGGCGAGGCTGCCAAGTGTCCAGAACACCAGCTGTTGCAGCACGTCTTCGCTGGCCATCATCTGCAGCAGGGCGACCGCCGCATTGCAGCTGAATACCAGGGCGATGCCGAACAGCACCAGGCTTTCCACGCCGCCGCCACGCAGGCGCGAGAGCGCTTGCAGCACGACCAGCGACAGGCAGGCGAAAACGAAGGCGGCCAATGAGACGGCCGTGTTGGCCGACAGCCAGGCGTTGCCCAGGTGAAAGAAGATTGCCAGCGAAGCACCCAGCGCGGCGGAGGACGACACACCGAGGGTGAAGGGGCTGGCCAGTGGGTTGTCGAGGATGGTCTGCATCTCCGCGCCGGCCAGTGCCAGCGCGCCACCCACCAGCAGCGCCATCACCGCGTAGGGCAGGCGCACGTTCCAGATGATCACCCGCTGGCTCGGCTCCAGATCAGCCGGGTGAAGCAGGCCGTGGAGCAGGGCGGAAGGCGTCAACCCGGACGGCCCGCTGAGCAGGTCCCAGGCCACGGAGCCCAGCAGCAGGGCGAGCAGGACGACCAGCACCGCTCCCCGGCGGCGCAGTTGCAGCTGGCGCTCACGGCGTGCCAGCTGCAGGTCGATAGTGTCCACGGCGACGTTCATTCAGGCTTGCCAGCATCGACCCAGTAGGTGCCGTCCAGGCCGATGCGCAGGAAGTCCTGGTTGATCTGCGCCTGGGTCTGCGCCGGGTCGAGGCCGGCGAAGCGTTCGGGATGAACCCAGCGCGCCATGGCCTCGATGGCGAGGATGTTGAACGGCGAGTTGTAGAAGTCGTGCCAGAGGCCGTGGGCCTTGCCGTTGCGGATGGCGTCCAGGCTGGCGAACTCGGGGCGCTGCAGGACCTTGCCCAGGCTTTCGCGGGCCTGTTGCTGGCTGACACCGGCGCCGAGGATCAGCCCCGGCTGGCGGTTGCCGGTGGCGATGTACAGGTCCGGTTTCGCCGACAGTGCGTATTCCACGCTGATGTCGCCCAGCGCGCCGGGTACCACGCCGGCGGCGATGTTGCGACCACCAACGGCGTCGATCACGCTGCCCAGGCCGCTCTTGCCGGTGGTGTGCCCCGGTGCCTGCCAGACGCCGGCCAGCAGTTCGAGGAACACCGTCGGTTTGTGCGCCTCATCCAGCCCGGCCACGCCATCGCGGATGTACTTGAGGTGGGCATCGTAGAACTTCAGGTACTGGTCAGCCTCGGCCTGGCGACCGAGCGCCGCGCCCAGCGCGGTAAGGCTGGTGCGCACGCCCTCGATGGGGTGCACGCGGAAGTCGACGAATACCACCGGGACGCCGGCGGCGGCGAGGATATCGGCGATCGGGCTGTGCTGGGTCGGGCCTTCGCCGGCGATGCTGAACACGGCGAGGTCCGGCTTCAGCGCGAGGATCTGCTCGGCGCTGACGCTCTGCTCAGAGGCCTGGCCGATCAGCGGGATCTGCTTCACCTGGGGGAAGCGCTGGGCGTAGACGTCGAAGGTGTGCGGGTCGAGCAGGCGCACGTCGTTCTGCCAGCCGACCACGCGCTGGAAGGGATTGTCGCGGTCGAGCAGGGCGAGGGCGAAGAACAGGCGGCCTTCACCCAGCACGACGCGCTGGGCATTGCCACTGACTTCGACCTTGCGCCCCAGCACGTCGGTGACGGTCAGCGCTTCGGCGGGCACGGCGAGGCCGAGCCAGCCCAGGCAGAGCAGGGCGAGAGTGGCGAGGGAGCGGAGCAGACGGGAGCGGGACGACAGGAAGGGCATGCGGAACGACCTGAGCATGAAGTAGAATTAATCGCATTTGCAATCCACTCTACCGCTGCCGCCGCGGGCGAGCCGGGCGGCAATGTATCGGATCGGCGTGAAATCCCGCGCCACAACAATCCATTACATTTGCGCCGTGCAACCCGTGTCGCCAGCCCGTATCGATAGCGCCCCGCCGCGAGTTTTCCGATGTCCAGGCCAGACCACATCCTCGTCGTCGACGACGACCCCGAGATCCGCCAGTTGCTGGCCGACTACCTCAAGGGCATGGGCTACCAGGTGTCCGTCGCCGCCGATGGCCGCGAAATGCAGCGCCAGCTGGAGGTACAGCCGGTGGACCTGGTGGTGCTCGACCTGATGCTGCCCGGCGAGGACGGCCTGACCCTGTGCCGCGACCTGCGCGCACGCAGCGACGTGCCGGTGATCATGCTCACCGCGCGGGGCACGCTGATCGACCGCATCATCGGCCTGGAGATGGGCGCCGACGACTACCTGCCCAAGCCCTTCGACCCGCGCGAATTGCTGGCGCGGATCAAGGTGGTGCTGCGCCGGGTACAGAGCTTCCCGCAGCGCGCCCAGGTGGATGAGGCGGCGACGCTGCGCTTCGCCGGCTGGGAGCTGGATACCCGCGCCCGCCATCTGCGTTCGCCCGCCGGGCTGAGCATCGCCCTGGCCGGCTCCGATTTCCGCCTGTTGCGCCTGCTGCTGCAACATCCCAATCGCCCGCTGGGCCGCGACTTCCTGCTGCGCCAGGTGTTCGACAAGGAACGCCTGCCGTTCGACCGCGCCATCGACGTCTGCGTCAGCCGCCTGCGCCAGCACCTGGAAGACGATCCGAAGGCGCCGAAGCTGATCCGCACGGTACGCAACCAGGGCTACATGCTCACCGCCGAAGACGTGGTCAGCGCCTGATGCGCCTGTGGCCGCGCACGCTGTTCGGGCGGCTGGTGGTGATCCTGGTGGGTGGGATGATCGCCGCCCAGGTGCTCACCGGCAGCATCTGGTACGACGTGCGCCACACCCAGGCGCTGGAGATTCCGCTGCGCCTGGCGGCGGCGCGGCTGACCGACCTGCAGCACCTGCACCAGCGCCAGCCGGCGGATTTTCCGCAGGCGCTGAGTGCACTCGACAGGCCGGGATTCGAAGCGCGCCTGGTCGATGCGCCGGAGGACCCGGACGGCTCCTCCGACCCGGCGGCAGAACGGCTGTTGCGCCGTGCCGTGCACGACCAGGGCGGCGATGCCCAGGGCTTGCGCTTGTTGAGCGTGGAGTTGCGCGATGGTGCCGGCGAGCGCAGTGGGCTGAGCGGATTGTTCACCGGCAATGGAACGAAGGCGCATCTGTTGCTGGCGGCGCCACTGGGCGAAGGCCGCTGGCTGCGCATCTCGATGGTCGAAGGGCAGGGCTGGAGCAGCCAGTCGACCCTCGATGTGGCGCTGGATTACCTGCTGCGCCTGTACCTACTGCGCATCCTCGTCGTCGTGCTGCTGGCGTTGCTGGCGGTGCGGCTGGCCATCGGCCCGCTGGACAAGCTGGCCCGCGCCGCCGAAGCCCTGGGCAAGGACATCCAGCGCCCACCGCTGGCCGAAGAGGGCCCGCTGGAAGTGCGCCGGGCCGCCCGCGCCTTCAATGCCATGCAGCAGCGGCTGATCCATAACCTTGGCGAGCGCATGCGCTTCCTCGCCGCCGTGTCTCATGACCTGCGTTCGCCCATCACCCGCCTGCGCCTGCGCACCGAGATGCTCGACGACGACACTGCACGGCAGAAGCTGCGCAAGGACCTCGACGACATGGAAGGCATGGTCACCGCGACCCTGGATTTCATCAGCGGCAGCGACCTCGACGAGGCGCGGCAGAACCTCGATGTGAACGCGCTGCTGCAGAGCCTGCAGGCGGATTTCGAGGAGCAGGGCGCGACGGTTTCGGTTGCCGGGCGTGCGCTGCAACCGCTTCCGGGGTATCCGCTGAGCCTGCAACGGGCCTTGTTGAATCTGCTGGAAAACGCCGTGCGCTACGCCGGTGGCGCCGAGGTGCAGGTCGAGGACAGTGCGCAGGCGCTGCGTATCCGCGTGCTGGATCGCGGGCCGGGAATTCCCCCGGAGCAATTGGCGCGGGTAACCGAACCCTTCTACCGGCTGGAGCCGTCGCGCAATCGCTCCACGGGCGGCTACGGACTGGGCTTGAGCATCGCCCAGACCATCGCGGCGGCGCACCATGGCCGGCTGCAATTGCTCAACCGCGAGGGCGGTGGGCTGGAAGCGACGCTGCTGTTTGACCGCGGTGCCTGAGCGATAGGGTCTCTTTGTAGGAGCAGGGATTGGGTCGCGAGCCTGTCCGCCGGGTTTCCGGGGAGGGAGTCCTGTTGGTGGACAGGTTCGCGGTTGAACGTGTCGTGCCACCGCTCGGAATCATGCAGCGCCTGTAGGAGCGAGCTTGCTCGCGAACCACTTGGCACCGTGCCATGCCGGTTCGCGAGCAAGCTCGCTCCTACAAGGGAAACATCGCAAAGGGAAATATTGCAGCGGGGATTGGGGCGCGAACCTGTCCGCCGGGTTTCCGGGGAGGGAGTCCTGTGGGTGGACAGGTTCGCGGTTAAACGTATCGCGTCACCGCTCGGAATCATATGGCGCCTGTAGGAGCGAGCTTGCTCGCGAACCACTAGGCAGCGTGCCGTGCCGGTTCGCGAGCAAGCTCGCTCCTACGAAGAGCCGATCGGAGCGGCCGGTTGGTTAGAACGAATAATCCGCACTCAGTACCGCGCCGCGGCTTGCGCCCGGCACGCCGTAGCCGCGGCCGTTGTATTGGCTCCAGTAGTGCTTGTCGAACAGGTTGTTGACGTTCAGGCGCAGCTGCACGTCCTGGGTCGCCTGCCAGCTGAGCATGGCGTCATGCACCACGTAGCCGGGCACGGTGGTCTGGCCGGCGCGGGTCAGGGTGGAGCCCAGGCCCGGATAGATCTTCACATCGTCCACGTAGCGCACGCCGTAGCTCAGCGCCAGGTCGTCCGGCAGTAGCCAGGTGCTCCACAGGCTCAAGGCATTCTGCGGAGTGTTGGCCAGTTGCACGCCCTTGTCCGAGCCGTTGTAGGGCTTGATCAGCTTGCTGTTCTGGTGCACGTAGGCGGCGTACACCGACCAGTTTCGGGTGATGTTGCCGCTGGCCGACAGTTCGATGCCGCGCACCCGCTCCTCGCCGCCGGTGTAGGCGGAAAGCTCCTCGTCATCGATGTAGGTCAGCTGGCGCTTGGTCTCGAACACATCGCCATTGAGCGCCAGCTGGCCGTCGAGCAGTTCCCATTTGCTGCCCACTTCATAGGTCTTGCCGCGGTCGCCCTTGGTCGAGGCGATGCTGCCGGTCTGCGCCACGGCGAGCACGCCGGAAGGCTGCTTGGCGTTGGCGTAGCTGACGTAGAGGCTGCCGTTCTCCACCGGCTTGTAGGTGAGCGCGGTGTGCACGCTGGTGAGCTTCTCGTTCTGCGAGGAGCTGCCCTTGTCGACCCAGGCGGCACTCTGGCTGGCGCGGGTTTCGCTGTCCAGCACGCGGGTATTGAAGTGGTCCTGGCGCGCGGCCAGGTGCAACTGCCAGTGCTCGTCGAACTTCAGGGTGTCGAGCAGGTAGAAGGCCTTGTCGATCTGTTCCACCGACTGCTTGGCCGAGGTGTAGGTATCCAGCGCATAGGGGTACTTCGACCAGTCGTTGCTGGCCACCGGCAGGTTGCCCATGGCGGTGCGGCTGGCGGCGCTCAGGGCGCCGGTCTTCGAATCCAGCGTCTGCTTGCTCAGGTCGACGCCGCCGACCAGGGTGTGGCCGATGTCGAAGGTGTCGACGCGCCAGGTCAGGTTGGTCTGGTTGCTGTAGGTGTCGTTGGTCTGCTCGCGCAGCGGCGTATTGATGTTGCGCCGGTAGATGCCCTTGCCGGCCTGGATGCCCGGCGCGCCGGCGTTCGGGTCGCCGCCGGGGGTGGTGACGAAGAAGTCATGGTCCAGGTGGAACCAGGTGAAGCGGCTGTCCAGGCTCAGGGCATCGTTGAAGTCATGGGCGAACTTCAGGTTCACGCGGTGCGATTCGTTGTTCTCGTAGTCGAGATTGCGCCAGCCCCAGTAGCTGCTCCAGCTGGCGCCGCCGGCGCGGTGCGGCGAGCTGCCGTTGCTGCCGTTGACCGTGGGGATGCCGTAGTCGGGCGTGGCGTTGTCATGCAGGTATTCGTAGGCCAGGGTGACGCGGGTGTCGGTACCCAGGCCCAGCGCCAGGGACGGGGCGAAACCGTAGCGCTCGTCGCCGACCCAGTCGCGGCCATCGGTGCCGGTGTTGGCGCCCATCACGTTGACACGGAACGCCGCGCCTTCGCCGAGGCCGTCGATGCGGTGGTTCACGTCCAGCGTGCCGCGCTTGAAGTTGGCCGTGCCGACGCCGCCGCTGAGCAGGTTGAAGTCATCCAGCTGCGGGGTCTTGGTCACCAGGTTGACCGCGCCGCCGACGGCGCCGACGCCCCAGGCCGCAGTGCTGGAGCCCTTGAAGACCTCCACGCCCTCGGTGTTGAAGAAGTCGTCGCGCGAGTACTTGGCGGGGTCGCGCACGCCGTCGCGGTAGATGTTGCCGTCGGCATTGAAGCCACGGATGGTCAGGCTGTCACCCACACCACCGCCGCCTTCGCCGGAGTTGAAGGTGATGCCCGGCACGTTGCGCAGGGCGTCCTTCAGGCTCTGGGCGTTCTGCTCCTTGAGCAGCGTCTCGGAGAGCACGGTCACGCTCTGCGGGGTATCGCGCAGCGGTTCGCTGTATTTCGCCGAGCTGGCGTGGTCGACCTTGTAGGGCGACTCCTGGGTGGCCTGCACGGTGCTGTCGGGCAGGGCCAGGGCGTCCTGGTCGTCGGCAGTGGGCGGCTGATCTGCCCAGGCACTCAGCGGGATCGCCATGAAGGTGGCGAGGCCGACGATGGGGGCGAGGGTGAGAGGTGCGTCGGAACGGGTAACGGGAGTGAGGTTCAAGCGGGGCGACATGGACGGAAAGCTCTCCGGCAAATGCGAGTTATTTGCATTGCGGAAAGGCTAACAGTGATGGCCCGGTGCCCAGGCAGCGCAAATGTATCGCCGCCGAAGCGCCGGGCGCTTTACAACAATCCATTACATTTGCCCGGGCACGAACGGCCGGGCGAAGGGTCCGCCGCCGGCCCGGGGCCGGCGGCAGCGGTTGGTCAGGCCTTTTTCGCGGCCGGTTTTGTCGACGGCAGCAGGATGGTGATGCAGCCCATCAGCGGCAGGAACGAGCACAGCGTGTAGACGTACTCGATACCGTGGATGTCGGCCAGGTGACCGAGGAACGCCGCGCCGATGCCGCCGAAGCCGAACATCAGGCCGAAGAACACCCCGGCGATCATGCCGACGTTGCCCGGTACCAGTTCCTGGGCGTAGACCACGATGGCAGAGAAGGCCGAGGCGAGGATGAAGCCGATCACCAGGCTCAGCACGCTGGTCCAGAACAGGTCGACGTAGGGCAGCGCCAGGGTGAAGGGCGCAACGCCGAGGATGGAGAACCAGATCACCGCCTTGCGGCCGATTCGGTCGCCCACCGGGCCGCCGAAGAAGGTACCGGCGGCCACCGCGCCGAGGAAGCCGAACAGGTAGAGCTGCGAGCTGGCCACCGAGAGGTCGAACTTCTCGATCAGGTAGAAGGTGTAGTAGCTGGTGAAGCTGGCCATGTAGAAGTACTTGGAGAACACCAGCAGCGCCAGCACCACCAGCGAGGCGGTCACGCGGCCCTTGGACAGGCCATGGGTGGCCACGCCGCCGGCCTTGAGCTTGAACAGGCTGAGGTGGTTGCGGTACCAGCGGCTCAGGCCCCAGAGCACGCCGACGAGGAACACCGCGAACAGGCCGAAGTAGGCCACGTGGCCCTGGCCGTACGGGATGATGATGGCCGCCGCCAGCAAGGGACCGAAGGCGCTGCCGGCATTGCCGCCGACCTGGAAGGTGGACTGCGCCAGCCCGTAGCGCCCGCCGGAGGCCAGCCGCGCGATGCGCGAGGTTTCCGGGTGGAAGGTCGAGGAACCGATGCCCACCAGCGCCGACGCCAGCAGGATGGCGTGGAAGCTGCCGACGAAGGCCAGCATGAGGATGCCGATCAGCGTGCAGACGCTGCCCAGCGGCGCCAGCCAGGGTTTGGGGTGGCGGTCGGTGTGGTAGCCGACCCAGGGCTGCAGCAGCGAGGCGGTCAGCTGGAAGGTCAGGGTGATCAGGCCGACCTGGGTGAAGCTCAGGCCATAGTTGGCCTTGAGCACCGGATAGATCGACGGCAGCACGGCCTGGATCAGGTCGTTGGTCAGGTGGGCGAGGGCGCAGGCGCCGATCACGCGCATCACCAGTGGGCTGGCCTGGCTGGCCACGGTCGGCGTGGCCAGGGGGGAAGCAGTGGTAGACATGGGACTCCGGGGCAGCAAGGTAGGGCGCCAGGGCAGGGCGCCGGGTTCTTCGAATTGGGTGGCCTATGCTAGGCGCGCGGCTGGCAGCTGTCTCACGCGATCCGGACGACGAATATCGCGAAACGGCCAAATCGGCCCGTCGTGCGCCGGATCGGCTATGCTCGCAGCCCTTCCCGAGGTCCATTCCGCCAGGTCTGCTGCATGTCGTCACCCGTCCCTTTGCGTGTGCCCTTCCAGGGGCGCGAACTCCACGCCGATACGCTGAGCGGCGACTCGCCGCTGCACCTGTTCGGCATTCACGGTGGCGGTGCCAGCAACCGTTCGGTGTGGGATGGCCTGCGTCAGTCGTTGTGGCAACGCGGCGTAGGTTCGACGGCGCTGGACTGCGTCGGCCACGGCCAGACCGGCGGGGTCTTCGCCGAATCCTCCCTGCAACGTCGCAGCCACCAGGCTCGCTCGGTCATGGCCAGCGCCGGGGTACGTCCCACGGCGCTGGCCGGCATCAGCATGGGCGCCTACAACGCCCTGCGCCTGAGCGAAGAACTGGACGTGCAGGCGCTGATCCTCATCGTCCCCGGCATCTACACCCCCGAAGCACACGAGGTGCCGTTCGGGCCGGACTTCTCGGCGATCATCCGTCGACCGCGCAGCTGGGTGGACAGCGACGCCTGGGACATCCTCGGGCGCTTCCGTGGCCGCCTGCTGGTGATCGCCGGCGAGCAGGACAGCGTGATCCCCCTGGAAATCCCCGAGCGCCTGCACGCCGCCGCCACCCGCGCCAGCCGGCGCGAGCTGCTGGTGGTGCCGGGGGCCGGGCACAGCGGGTTGTTGCCGGTGCTGCTGGACAACCCGCAATGGCACGCATCGCTGCTGGAGTGCGTTGGTCTGGAGGCCTGAACGGCGCAGTCCGGGCTGCTAGGGTGACAGGGTCAACCCGGTCTCCAGAGGAGCAGCAGCATGGACAAGATCACCGGCGGCTGCCTGTGCGGCAGCGTGCGCATCGAAGCCTTCGGCCGGCCTTACCGGGTTGGCATCTGCCATTGCCTGGACTGCCGCAAGCACCATGGCGCGCTGTTTCACTCATCGGCAATTTTCCCCGAGAGCGCCGTTCGTATCGAAGGCGACACGCAGGAGTATCAGGGACGCTGCTTCTGCCCGCGCTGCGGCTCCTCGGTGTTCGGCCGCAGCGGCGACGAAGTGGAGGTGAGCCTCGGCGCGCTGGATGAGCCGGACCGCTTCCAGCCCACCTATGAGCTGTGGACCTGCCGCCGCGAGGCCTGGCTCCCGGCATTCCCCCTGCGCCATCGTTACGAGCGCGACCGTGAGTCGTCCGAGCGGCGCGAGGATTAGAGAAAAGCGTCGATCACGGACAGAAAACGCAACCCGCGGACAGATCGCGCCGGCATTTCCCTTTGCTGCAGGATTGTCATATTCGCGGTCGAAAACCCTGCCGATAGTAGCCCCGCCAACAAAGCTCAAAGAGGCTACATCGTGTTTCATCGTGCTCTGCTTTCCCTGTCCCTGCTCAGTCTGTCCATCGCCTGCGCCAACGCGGCCGAGACCTACACACTGGACACCCCACGGCTGACCGGCATCGACAACTTCCGCGACATCGCCGGTACCACCACTGCCTACACCACTGCCAACGACGGGGTGATGCGCTCTGGCGTGTTCTATCGCTCCAACGCGTTGACTCCCAAGGGCACCGACCTGGCGGTACTGAACAGCCTGGGCATCAGCAACGTCTACGACCTGCGCACGCCCGTCGAGGCGGCTGCCACGCCGGACACCCTGCCGGCCGGGGCGGTTTACCAGAACATCGACATCATCGGCAGCACCACCTCGGGCGCCAACATCACCAATGTCTCCTTCACCAGCGCGGCCCAGGCCGTGGCCATGATGGAGGAAACCAACCGCGCCTTCGTCAGCGACGCCGGCATGCGCAGCCAGTTCACCGTGCTCTTCAACGAACTGGCCGGTGCCGATGGCGCCGCGCTGTTCCACTGCACCGCCGGCAAGGACCGCACCGGCTGGACCGCCGCCGTGCTGCTGAGCATCGCCGGGGTGGACAGCCAGACCATCATGGAAAACTACCTGGCCACCAACGACTACACCGCCGCCCGCATCAAGGCGACCCTGGCGATGATGCCGGCCAGCATGGCGGCCATCTACGAGCCGCTGATCGGCGTGCAGGCCAGCTACCTGCAGGCGGGCCTGGACGAAGTCACCGCCCAGTACGGCAGCATGGACAACTACCTCAAGGAGGGCCTCGGCCTGTCCCAGGAAACCATCTACGTGCTGCGCGGCAAGATGGTCTACTACAACAGCCTGCCGGGCACTCTCGGCCTCTCGGGCAACGCCGCCGCGGGCGCGCAGCTGCTGACCCAACTGCAGAACAGCGGCCTCTCCGGCGCCTACACCGCGTACAACTACTACCTGCAGTCGGCCATCGATGCCGGCACGCTCGGTGGTGTCGAGTCCACCGTCGGCGGCCAGGTGCACGCCGACGCAGCCAGCTACCTGCTGCGCCAGGATGCGCTGATCGACCGCGCTGCCGCGCCCTACGCCAGTGGCGTCGACCTGAAGACCGGGCAGACCCGCCTGTGGACCACGGCGCTGGCCGGCTACCAGGGCAACTCCGCGACCTCCAACGCCGAAAGCAGCAACGAACACACCCAGGGCCTGATGGTCGGCGTCACCCAGCGCTTTTCCGAGCAGCTCAGCGGCAATGTGGGCTTCGGCTACAGCAAGGGCAGCGTCGGGGGGGCCGGCGGCGATGTCGACACCGACCTGACCTTCGTCCGTGGCGGTGCGCGCTTCGCCCTCGATGGCCTGGAACAGGGCCTGTTCGTCGACGCCGACCTCAGCTATGGCTGGCTCGACTACGACAGCAAGCGCGATATCGGTGGCGGCCTGGGCAAAGCCAAGGGCGACACCAGCGGCAACCTGAGCGGCGCCAGCGTTGCGCTGGGCTACCGCACGGCGGTGTCCACCGTGACCCTGGAGCCGAGCATCGGCCTGCGCTACAGCCACCTGGACCTGGATGGCTTCCAGGAAAAGGGCAGCGAGCTGGCGCTGGACGTCGACGATATCAGCGAGAACCGCCGCAGCGCCTACGCCAACCTCAAGGCCTCATTCGCCCCGGTGGCCCTGGGCAGTGGCTGGCAGATGGTGCCGGGCCTGGAGGTCGGCTACGACCATGCGCTGGGCGACTACAAGGTCGACAGCGATGGCCAGCTGCTGGGCTTCGACGTCTCCCAGCGCGCCGCCTTCGACAACCGCGACCAGTTCAGCGGTGCGTTCAGCCTCACTGTCAGCCAGGGCGAGTTCAGCGTCGGCGCCGAAGTCGGCGCGCTGGGCGGCAGCGGCAGCCACGGTGCCAGTGGCAGCCTGAAGGCCAGCTACCAGTTCTGATCGGCGTTGCCATGGGCAAACGGCCTGTCGCGGAATACGCGGCGGGCCGTTTTTCTGTCAAGAGTGGAGCGAGCACTTGCGGACTATCTGGTAGCACGACCGGACTATGGACGCGCGGAAATAACCGGACGCGTAGGAGCAACTGTCTTTCACAAGGTCTCTCTTCGCCAGCAGGTACCGTCTCTGGCCATGGCGTTTAGCCGCACGGTCAGCACGCGCATGCAAGCCACCAGCGCGACCTTGTCGCGGAAGCCCTGATATCGAAGAGCAATATCCTGCTGGTAGCGAATGACCAACCAGGTTGTCATGTGCAGGATGCGTCGAATCATGCTATGCCCCCCCCGGATACGGCGTTGCCCTGACTTCTGCCCGCTGTCGCTGTTGTATGGCGCCAAGCTAACCAGAGCAGCAATCTGGCGACGATTGAGCTGCCCCGGCTCAGCAGGCCGGCGACAGTCACCGGGCCCACGCCCTTGATCTGGCTCAGTTGCTCTGCCTGCTCGCCATGCACGACAACCATCGCTTTGGCAATGTACCTGTCAAAGCAGCGAATCCTGTTGTTCAGCTCCTGGATGGCGTCGCTCAGGCATTGGCGGACCAGGGCGACGCTGGCCTGCGGCAAGCGTCGATGCTCATCGTCGCGCTGACTGACCAATTGCTCCCGACCCCGCACCAATGAGCGCAGCCGTTCATGCTGCGGCGAAGGCACACGGTGCTGGGAGCTTCCTGCAGGGGTTGCGCCAGATGGGCCCGTGCTGCGGCATCGATCGGACCGGTCTTGGCCAGTTTGCCCATGGCTGTGGCAAAGGCCCTGGTTCGCGTGGGATTCACGTTAGATACGGCATGGCCGGCGCGGGACAAAGTGTGCAGGACGGCACGCTCATAACCGCCAGTTGTCTATAGCACGATGCGCTCAGGTTTCTACTCAGCGAAACGCCTGAGCAGTTGCTGATAGCCCTCGTCATCATTGCTAACGCTGAAGCTTTCCCCTTGTGGCCTCAGTCAAATTGCCAACGAGTCCTTGGCCACATCAATACAAACCCAACACGTCATGATGAGACCCTCGTGCACTGAAGGGTAAGAGCACTCCGTCTGCATACGTTTGTGGTACGAGTTCTGACTCGTTCAACTATTCGGCCTCGGTCGGAGGACGGTGGGAGGCAGCTTTGGGGCTTACTCCTGCTTGCCAACACTGCGGACCTGCAGCTTGCCTCCCGTCGCTCTCACCTCTGATCTTATCTAGCTGCGAAGACACAAGCTGACTCCGTCCGCGATCGGTTCCACATCGCGCCGGATACCATCGCGGATGGAGTCCGCTCCTACGAGATGCCTCTGCGCTTGGGCCGGCCCTCACCCTAACTCTCTCCCAGGGGGAGAGGGGATCGTTCGGTGCAGGTTGAAACAGTTGTGTAGCTCCCTCTCCCTTCGGAGCGGGGTGCGTAGCCAGGTCGGGGGGAGCGGGCCGAGGTGCGCAGGATTATCCCGACGGAGCCTCGGGGCTCGGTCGTACTTCAATCGGCGAAGGCCGGCTCGCTCTCCATCAGCATCTCCCGCAGCGCCGCGAAATGCCGCTCGGCGAAGCCCGGATACTCCAGCCACTGGCGCATGGTCTTGCGCGCTACCTCGTCGCTGGCGATGCGCAGCGGGCGGCCGGTGCCCAGGGCGGTGAGGTAGACCTCGCAGGCGCGCTCGAAGTAGTACAGGTCATCGAAGGCCTGGGCCACGCTGGGTGCGGCCACCAGCACGCCGTGGTTGCCCATCAGGAGGATCGGCTTGTCGCCCAGCAGGCGGCTGACGCGCTCGGCCTCATCGCCCAGGCCCATGCCGTCGAAGCCCTGGTCGATGGCCACCCGCTCGAAGAAGCGCATGCTGTTCTGCTCGATCGGCGGCAGCCGTGAGTCGGCCAGGCAGGCGAGGGCGGTGGCGTATTTCGAATGCACATGCAGGATGCAGCGTGCCTGCGGGTTATTGCGGTGCAGTGCGCCATGCAGCGCCCAGGCGGTGATATCCGGCGCGTCCGGACGATTCAGCGCATCGGGGTCGTCGGCGTGCAGGCGCAACAGGTCGCTGGCGCGCACCTGCGAGAAGTGCCGGCCGTAGGGGTTGATAAGGAAGTCGCGGCCATCGGCGGACAACGCCAGGCTGAAGTGATTGGCGATGGCCTCGTGCAGGTTCAGGCGCGCGGTCCAGCGGAAAGCGCAGGCGAGGTCGATGCGGCCCTGGCGTTCCAGACCGGTGTCGAGGGTGCGGCTGGCAAGCGTTGGCATGGCGGCTCCGGGAGCGATGCCCGTGCCGGGCTGGCCGGGCCTGGCTTCCGAGTCTAGGGGCGTAGCGCCGCTGGACTTGATGCGGAACGACCGGGCGTGCCGCTCGGTCGTCGAATGCGCTGCCAGCCCTAGACGAACTGCGCCGCCGCGTAGCCCGAGGCCCAGGCCCACTGGAAGTTGAAGCCGCCCAGGTGGCCGGTGACGTCCAGCACTTCGCCGACGAAGTACAGGCCGGGTGATTTCAGCGACTCCAGGGTCTTGGACGACACCTCGCGGGTATCCACGCCGCCCAGGGTGACTTCCGCCGTGCGGTAGCCCTCGGTGCCGGCGGGCACCAGTTGCCAGTCGCCCAGGCGCTCGGCAATCGCCTTGAGCTCGCCGGGCGTGTACTGCTTCATGGGCTTGGAGACGAACCACTGTTCGGCCAGCAGGCCGGCCATCTTCTTGGTGAACAACTCGCCCAACAGTGTCTTCAGCTCGCTGTTGGGGCGCTCGCGCTGCTGCTCGGCGAGCCAGACGGGCAGGTCGATACGCGGCAGCAGGTCGATGCTGATGGTGTCGCCGGGCTGCCAGTAGGAGGAAATCTGCAGGATCGCCGGGCCGCTGAGACCGCGGTGGGTGAACAGGATGTTCTCGACGAAGCTCTGGCCGTTGCAGCTGACGCGGCAGTCCTCCACCGAGGTGCCGGACAACTCCGTGCACAGCGCCTTGAGCTGCGGGTCGGTGAGGGTGAAGGGCACCAGGCCGGCGCGGGTCGGCAGCACGTTGTGGCCGAACTGGCGGGCGATCTGGTAGCCGAAGCCGGTGGCGCCGAGGGTCGGGATGGACAGGCCGCCGGTGGCGATCACCAGGGATTCGCAGCGAGCGAGGCCGAGGCTAGTCTGCAGCTGGTAGCCGCCTTCGTCGAGGCGGGCGATCTCGGTGACCGAGGTGTCCAGGCGCAGGTCGACGCCGGCCTGGTCGCATTCGTCCAGCAGCAGGCCGAGGATGTCGCTGGACTTGTTATCGCAGAACAGCTGGCCGAGCTTCTTCTCGTGGTAGGGCACGCCGTGCTTGGCCACCAGGGCGATGAAGTCCCACTGGGTGAAACGCGCCAGTGCGGACTTGCAGAAGTGCGGATTCTGGGAGAGGAAGTTGACCGGCTCGCAGTACATGTTAGTGAAGTTGCAGCGCCCGCCACCGGACATCAGGATCTTCTTGCCGGCCTTGTTGGCGTGGTCGATCAGCAGAACCTGGCGACCGCGCGCGGCGGCGCTCATGGCGCACATCAGTCCCGCGGCGCCGGCGCCGATGATGATGACCTGGGATGTGAGCACGATGGTTTCCTTCTGTACGGGGTAGCGGGCGCTTGAGGCGGCGCATCTTACCCGAAGCACGGGTGCGCCGGCTGCCGGCAGTCGACCGCGCGTCGACTGCACATCACCGGCCGGGCCAGGTTTCCCGACCGGCGCCGACCACGTCGGGATATCCCCGCGGCGCTTTTGTCCGGATAATGCCGGCCAGTTCGCTTTCTACTTTTTCGTGGTAATGCCCGCATGGAAATCAAGGTCAATTTTCTCGACAACCTCCGACTCGAAGCCAAGTTCGACGACTTCACGGTGATTGCCGACCAGCCCATCCGCTACAAGGGCGACGGTTCGGCCCCCGGTCCGTTCGACTACTTCCTGGCTTCCTCGGCGCTGTGCGCGGCTTACTTCGTCAAGCTCTACTGCCAGACCCGCGACATTCCCACGGACAATATCCGCCTTTCGCAGAACAACATCGTCGACCCGGAAAACCGCTACAAGCAGATATTCAAGATCCAGGTGGAACTGCCGGCGGACATCTCCGAGAAGGACCGTCAGGGCATCCTGCGCTCCATCGACCGCTGCACGGTGAAGAAGGTGGTGCAGACCGGCCCGGACTTCGTCATCGAGGAAGTGGAAAACCTCGACGCCGACGCCCAGGCGCTGCTGATGCCGAGCACCGACGCCGGCGCCAGCACTTATATCCAGGGCAAGGACCTGCCGCTGGAACAGACCATCGCCAACATGTCGGAAATCCTCGCCGGCCTGGGCATGAAGATCGAGATCGCCTCCTGGCGCAACATCGTGCCCAACGTCTGGTCGCTGCACATCCGCGATGCGCAGTCGCCGATGTGCTTCACCAACGGCAAGGGCGCCACCAAGGAAAGTGCGCTGGCCTCGGCGCTGGGCGAGTTCATCGAGCGGCTGAACTGCAACTTCTTCTACAACGACCAGTTCTGGGGCGAGGAGATCGCCAACGCGCCGTTCGTGCATTACCCCGACGAGCGCTGGTTCAAACCCGGCCCCAAGGACGCGCTGCCGGACGAAATCCTCGACGAGTACTGCCTGGAGGTCTACAACCCGGACGGCGAACTGCGCGGCTCGCACCTGTACGACACCAACTCGGGCAACACCGAGCGCGGCATCTGCTCGCTGCCGTTCGTGCGCCAGTCCGACGGCGAGACGGTGTACTTCCCGTCCAACCTCATCGAGAACCTCTACCTCTCCAACGGCATGAGCGCCGGCAATACCCTGGCCGAGGCGCAGGTGCAGTGCCTGTCGGAGATCTTCGAGCGCGCGGTGAAGCGCGAGATCCTCGAAGGTGAGCTGGCGCTGCCAGACGTGCCGCAGGAGGTGCTGGCCAAGTACCCCGGCATCCTCGCCGGTATCAAGGGCCTGGAGGAGCAGGGCTTCCCGGTGCTGGTCAAGGACGCCTCCCTGGGCGGCGAGTTCCCGGTGATGTGCGTGACCCTGATGAACCCGCGCACCGGTGGCGTGTTCGCCTCCTTCGGCGCGCACCCCAGCCTGGAAGTGGCGCTGGAGCGCAGCCTCACCGAGCTGCTCCAGGGCCGCAGCTTCGAGGGCCTGAATGACCTGCCGCGGCCGACTTTCGAAAGCCAGGCAGTGACCGAGCCGAACAACTTCGTCGAGCACTTTATCGACTCCAGTGGTGTGGTGTCGTGGCGCTTCTTCAGCGCCAAGGCCGATTTCGAGTTCGTCGAGTGGGACTTCTCCGGCCACGGCGACGATTCCAATGTGCAGGAAGCACAGACCCTGTTCGGCATCCTCGAAGAGCAGGGCAAGGAGGTCTACATGGCCGTGTACGAACACCTGGGCGCCACCGCGTGCCGCATCCTGGTGCCGGGCTACTCGGAAATCTACCCGGTGGAAGACCTGATCTGGGACAACACCAACAAGGCCCTGGCGTTCCGCGCCGACATCCTCAACCTGCACAGCCTCAACGTCGTCCGCCTCAAGTCGCTGCTCAAGCGCCTGGAGAGCTGCGAGGTGGACGACTACACCGACATCACCACGCTGATCGGCATCGAGTTCGACGACAACACGGTCTGGGGCCAACTGACCATCCTTGAGCTCAAGCTGCTGATCAACCTCGCGGTGAAGCGCTTCGAGAACGCCAAGGAACTGGTGGAGATGTTCCTCCAGTACAACGACAACACCGTCGAGCGCGGGCTGTTCTACCAGGCGCTCAATGCGGCGCTGGAAGTTCAGCTGGACGAGGAACTGGAGATGGCCGACTTCGAGGCCAACTTCCGCCGCATGTTCGGCAACGAGCGCATGGACGCGGTGCTGGGTTCGCTGGACGGCAGCGTGCGTTTCTACGGCCTGACACCGACCAGCATGAAGCTCGAAGGCCTGGACAAGCACCTGCGCCTGATCGAGAGCTACAAGAAGCTGCACCAGGCTCGGGCCAGGGCAGTGGCGCGCTGATCCGGCGGGGTATTCAGCGGATACCGCTCGGTTCCACGCCCCTGCCAGGAGTATGGCCGAGCGACGTTTGTAGGATGGGTGGAGCGTAGCGATACCCATGCTGTCCGTGCATTGGCATCGATGGGTATCGCTGCGCTCCACCCATCCTACCGATCCTACGCAAGAGGCACCTTCGGGTGCCTTTTCCACTTCCAGAACTCCTGATCCGCCAGACTGGTATGCCGCTCGACCGGTCGTCCGGTAAGGCGCGAAAGTCCGCCTAGACTTGTCGATTCCGTCGTCGCCCAGGCGACCAAGCTGCATGCCGGTCACGCCGACCGCGCGAGAATCAGGAGAGTCACCATGTCCAGCCTGCAACGCGTCACCCCCTGCCTGTGGTTCGACGGCAAGGCCGAGGAAGCGGCCAAGTTCTACACCGGGATATTCCCCAACTCGCGGATCGTCCAGACCGCCTACTACCCCGAAGCCGAGAAGGACCGCCACGGCGGCGTGCCCGGCTCGGTACTGACGGTGGAGTTCGAACTCGACGGCCAGACCTTCATTGCCCTGAACGGCGGGCCGGCGTTCAACTTCACCGAGGCGCTGTCGCTGCAGGTGATGTGCGACAGCCAGAAGGAGATCGACCACTTCTGGGACAAGCTCGGCGCCGGCGGCCCGGTGGAAGCACAGATCTGCGGCTGGCTGAAGGATCGCTATGGGGTGTCCTGGCAGATCTGCCCGCGCCACGTCGGCGACATGGTCGCCGACCCGGACAAGGCCAAGGCCAGCCGCACGCTGCAGGCGGTGATGGGCATGAAGAAGCTGGACATGGCCGCCATCGAGCGCGCCCACGCAGGTAATTGAGGCCGGCACGGAAGAAGAGGGCGCGCGACATGTTCAGCCATATCACCGTCGGCACCAACGACCTGCCGCGGGCCATTGCTTTCTACAGCAAGCTGCTCGAGCCGCTGGGGATCGCCCTCAAGGCGCACCGCCATGCGCCGGAGCGGGCGATCTACGCCCATCCGGACAGCGACGTGGTGTTCTGCGTCTACGAGCCCATCGACGGCCAGGCGGCGAGTGCCGGCAATGGCAGCCTGGTGGCCTTCGAGGCGCGTACGCGGCATCAGGTGGACAGTTTCCATGCTCGTGCCATGCAACTGGGCGGCATCGATGAAGGGCCGCCGGGCCTGCGTCTGCATTATTCGCCGACCTATTACGGTGCCTATGTGCGCGACCTGGATGGCAACAAGCTGTGTTGCGTCTGTCATCTGCCGGAGTGAGCAGCGTGCGAGGGCGCTAGAATGCGCACTTGCCATCCTGTCGACGAGAATGCCCATGACCGCTGCCAGCACCTTCGCTCCGCTGCTTTCCGTGGCCCTGTTGTGGGCCGTGGCGGTGGTCACGCCGGGGCCGAACTTCTTCACCACGGCGCGCATCGCCGCCGTGCATTCGCGCCGCCATGGACTCATCGCCGCCCTGGGAGTTGCCTGCGGCACGGTGATCTGGGGGCTTGCCGGCGGCCTGGGAATCAAGTCGCTGTTCAGCGCCGCGCCCGCGCTGTACATGGGCTTCAAGCTGGCCGGTGGCGCCTACCTGATCTATCTCGGCATCAAGCTGCTCAAGCGCAGGACGCTGGCCGAGAGTGGAGAGAGCCTCGCTGAAGTCAGCCGTGAACGCAGTGCCTTCTCGGCGTTCCGTCTCGGCCTGCTGGGCAACCTGACCAATCCCAAGACCGCGCTGTTCGTGGCGACCCTGTTCGCCACCGCCATGCCGGCTGCGCCCTCGGCTGCATTGCTGGGCATGGCTATCGCGCTGATGGTGACGCTGTCGTTCAGCTGGTACTGCTGCGTGGTGCTGGTCTTTGCCAGCGAGCGCATGGCGGGCGTCTACCGCCGCTTCCGCCGGGCGCTGGATCGCTTTGCCGGCTGCTGCTACCTGCTGTTCGGCGCGCGGATGGTAGCGACCCACTGACGGTCGCATCTGGCAGATATTTCGAACCTCAGTGCGTAGCGGCCCGTCCAACTCCCTGAGCGCCACAGTCAACCGGCACGCACCGTTCGCCCGACTGCGGCACCGCCAAGCGGCGAGGGTGCGCTCGCCGGACAGGGAGAATCTGCGATGGTCACTCATTACAAGGTCAAAGGCCACCTGGCTTGCGGGCATGCGGGCAAGCACCTGGAATCCACCACCGAGCTGAACCGGGTGAAATGCCGGAGCTGCCGTAACACCGACGTTTACAAGGAGGCCCGCCGCGATGCACGCAACGCCGCGCGCCGTGCCCAGCGCAAGGCTCGCGCAGAAGCCGTGCACAACGACTGGCGCAGCTTCTGGGAGAAACGCCTGGCCGCGATGCCTGGCACCCAGCGCCTGCCGCGTGGGTTCCAGGACCAGGCATTCGTGGGTGCTGCTGCCGGCGCTCCTGTAGCGGCTGCCGCTTGAGCCGGGCCTGAGGGGAGGGTTGGCCGGATGCATGTCCGAGCATTGCGCTCGGGCAAGTCGTGCTAGCATCTGCTCCGGCCCCGAATCCTCCTGCGGCGCTGGCAACCCGCCAGCGCCGCCATCCCTCACAGAAGGACCCAAGCAATGGCTCAAGTCACCCTCAAGGGCAACCCGGTATCCGTCGACGGCAAGCTGCCGCAGAAAGGCGAGCAGGCTCCGGCCCTGTCGCTGGTCGCCGGCAACCTGTCCGACGTCACCCTGGAAACCTACGCCGGCAAGCGCAAGGTGCTGAACATCTTCCCCAGCGTCGACACCCCGACCTGCGCCACCTCCGTGCGCAAGTTCAACGCCGAGGCGAGCAAGCTGGCCAATACCGTGGTGCTGTGCATCTCCGCTGACCTGCCGTTCGCCCAGGCGCGCTTCTGCGGCGCCGAAGGCCTGGAGAACGTGGTGAACCTGTCCACCCTGCGTGGCCGCGAGTTCCTCGCCAACTACGGCGTAGCCATCGCCGACGGCCCGCTGGCCGGCCTGGCTGCCCGCGCCGTGGTAGTGCTGGACGAGCAGAACAAGGTGCTGCACAGCGAGCTGGTAGGCGAGATCGCCGACGAGCCGAACTACGCCGCTGCCATCGCCGCCCTGGCCTGATGACGCTGCTGCTTTCGTAAGAAAGCCGGGCCGACCCGCCAGGGTCGGTCCGTCAGGTCGGGAACCCTTCCGGCCAATCCGGGTCGCAATGCCCCGGACTTTCGTAACTCCCAGTAAATCAAAGGTAAATAGCGGGTAAAGAGACTTTGCCTGTGACGCGGCTGTGCTTATCGTTCAGCCTCGCTATTCTCACTTTTTGCGTGAAGCCCTCTTTTCAACAAGACAGAGCCCCATGACTGCAAGCAACGGATCGCCCTCCAAACTCCGCAAACTGCGCCCCTGGCTTATCACGGCACTGCTGTTCGCCGCCGTGGTGGGGCTGATCATGTGGCTGCACTCGACCTCCACTGGCGCACCGGCGGCCCAGGGCGGGCGCGGCGGCCGGCCGGGGCCGGGGCAGATGGCCACGGGGCAGGGCGGTACGGCGGTGACCGTCAGCGTCGCGCCGGTGGTCAAGGGCGACCTGCCGGTTCACTACCATGCATTGGGCACGGTGACTGCCTACAACACCGTCAACGTGCGCGCGCGGGTCAGCGGCCAACTGGTCAAGGTGCCGTTCCAGGAAGGCCAGGAAGTGAAGGCCGGCGATGTGCTCGCGGTGATCGACCCGCGTCCGTTCCAGGCCGCGCTGGACCAGGCCCAGGGCACCCTGCTGCAGAACCAGGCGCAACTGAAGAACGCGCAGATCGACCTCGCCCGCTACAAGGGCCTGTACGCCGAGGACTCCATCGCCAGGCAGACCCTGGACACCCAGGAAGCCCAGGTGCGCCAGTACGAGGGCACCCTGAAGACCAACCAGGGCCAGGTCGCCGACGCCAAGCTCAACCTCGAATTCACTCAGGTGCGCGCGCCCATCGCCGGCCGCGTCGGCCTGCGCCAGGTGGACGTGGGTAACCTGGTCACTTCCGGCGACACCACGCCGCTGGTGGTCATCACCCAGGTCAAGCCGATCTCCGTGGTCTTCAGCCTGCCCCAGCAGCAACTGGGCACCGTCGCCCGCGAACTCTACAGCGGCAAGCCGGTGCCGGTGGAAGCGCTGGACCGCAACCAGAACCAGACCCTCGCTACCGGTGTACTGAAGACCCTGGACAACCAGATCGACACCACCACCGGCACGGTCAAGCTCAAGGCCGGTTTTGAGAACGACGACCACAAGCTGTTCCCCAACCAGTTCGTCAACGTGCGCCTGCTCGCCGAGACCCTGCCGGGCGTGCTGACCATCCCGGCCAACGCCGTGCAGCGCGGCAACGACGGCACCTACGTGTACCTGGTGGGCGAGGAGAACAAGGCCAAGCGCCAACTGGTCACCCTCGGCACCAGCGAGAGCGAGCGCGTGGTGGTTACCGAGGGTCTTAAAGAAGGTGACCGCGTCGTCGTCGAAGGCACCGACCGCCTGCGCGAAGGTACCCGCATGACCATCGCCGCCTCTGCCGAGAAGGCCCGCGCCGCTGCGGGAGAGGAAGCCGACAAGTCCACCGCCAAGCCGTTCGGCTCGGATGCTCCGGTCCAGGACAGCGGTAAGAGCGAATGAACCCGTCCCGCCTGTTCATCCTGCGGCCGGTCGCCACCACGCTCCTGATGGTGGCGATCCTGCTGTCGGGGATCATCGCCTACCGGTTCCTGCCGATCTCGGCGCTGCCGGAGGTGGATTACCCGACCATCCAGGTGGTGACTCTGTATCCCGGCGCCAGCCCGGACATCATGACCTCCTCGGTGACCGCGCCGCTGGAGAACCAGCTGGGGCAGATTCCCGGCCTCAACGAGATGTCCTCCACCAGCTCCGGCGGTGCTTCGGTGATCACCCTGCAGTTCAGCCTGCAGATCAACCTGGATGTGGCCGAGCAGGAAGTCCAGGCGGCGATCAACACCGCGCAGAGCCTGCTGCCCAAGGACCTGCCGAACCAGCCGGTGTACAGCAAGGTGAACCCGGCGGATGCGCCGATCCTGACGCTGGCGGTGATGTCCCCGGACATGCCTCTGCCGCAGATCCAGGACCTCGTGGACACGCGCCTTGCGCAGAAGATTTCGCAGATTTCCGGCGTCGGCCTGGTCAGCATCAGCGGCGGCCAGCGCCCCGCGGTGCGCATCCGCGCCAACCCCGGCGCGTTGGCGGCAGCCGGCCTGAGCCTGCAGGACCTGCAGACCACCGTCACCAACAACAACCTAAACGGCCCCAAGGGCAGCTTCGACGGCCCGACTCGCTCATCGACCCTGGACGCCAACGACCAGCTCAAGTCCGCCGACGCCTACCGCGACCTGATCATCGCCTACAAGAACGGCTCGCCACTGCGCGTGCGTGACGTGGCGAGCGTGGAGGACGACGCCGAGAACGTGCGCCTGGCTGCCTGGGCCAATACCTCGCCGGCCGTGGTGCTGAACATCCAGCGCCAGCCGGGCGCCAACGTCATCGAGGTGGTGGACAGCATCAAGAAGATGCTCCCGCAACTGCAGGCAACCCTGCCCGGCAGCCTCGAAGTGTCGGTGCTGACCGACCGCACCACGACCATCCGTGCTTCGGTGGCGGACGTGCAGTTCGAGCTGTTCCTCGCCGTCTGCCTGGTGGTGATGGTCACCTTCCTGTTCCTGCGCAATATCTCCGCGACGCTGATCCCCAGCTTCGCCGTGCCGCTGTCGCTGATCGGCACCTTCGGCGTGATGTACCTGGCCGGCTTCTCGATCAACAACCTGACGCTGATGGCACTGACCATCGCCACCGGCTTCGTGGTGGACGACGCCATCGTCATGGTGGAGAACATCGCCCGCTACCTGGAGCAGGGCGACCCGCCGCTGGAAGCCGCGCTCAAGGGCTCGAAGCAGATCGGCTTCACCATCATCTCGCTGACCTTCTCGCTGATCGCCGTGCTGATCCCGCTGCTGTTCATGGGCGATGTGGCCGGCCGACTGTTCCGCGAATTCGCCATCACCCTGGCGGTGGCGATTCTCATATCGGGCTTCGTTTCCCTGACCCTGACGCCGATGCTCAGCGCCAAGCTGCTGCGCCACGTCGAGCCGGAGAAGGAAGGGCGCTTCGCCCGCGCCGCCGGGCGCTTCATCGACAACCTGATCGAGCGCTACGCGGCGGCCCTGCGTGTGGTGCTGCGTCACCAGCCGCTGACCCTGCTGGTAGCCATTGCCACCGTGGTACTCACCGCGCTGCTGTATATCTTCATGCCCAAGGGCTTCTTCCCGATCCAGGACACCGGTGTGATCCAGGGCATCGCCGAAGCGCCGCAGTCGATTTCCTTCCAGGCCATGGCGGGCCGCCAGCAGGAGCTGGCGAAGATCGTGCTGCAGGACCCGGCGGTGGAAAGCCTGTCGTCCTTCATCGGCGTCGACGGCACCAACGCCACGCTCAACACCGGGCGCCTGCTGATCAACCTCAAGCCCCACGCCGACCGCGACGTGACCGCCAGCGAGGTGATCCACCGCCTGCAGCCGGAACTGGACCAGATCACCGGCATCAAGCTGTACATGCAGCCGGTGCAGGACCTGACCATTGAGGACCGCATCGCCCGGACGCAGTACCAGTTCACCCTGCAGGATGCCGACCCGGACGTCCTCGCCGACTGGGTGCCACGCCTGGTGGATCGCCTGCAGCAATTGCCGGAGCTGGCCGACGTGGCCACCGACTGGCAGGACAAGGGACTGCAGGCCTATATCAACATCGATCGCGACACCGCCTCGCGCCTGGGCGTGAGCCTGTCGAACATCGACAGCGTGCTGTACAACGCCTTCGGCCAGCGGCTGATCTCCACCATCTTCACCCAGGCCACGCAGTACCGCGTAGTGCTGGAAGTGGCGCCGGAGTTCCAGATCGGCCCGCAGTCGCTGGAGAACCTCTACGTGCCATCCAGCGACGGCACCCAGGTGCGCCTGTCGAGCCTGGCCAAGGTGGAGGAGCGCCACACCCTGCTGGCGGTCAACCACATCGCCCAGTTCCCGGCGGCGACCATCTCCTTCAACCTGGCTAAGGGCGTCGCCCTGGGTGAGGCGGTGCAGGCGATCCGCGACGTCGAGGCGCAGATGGAAATGCCCGTCAGCCTGCAGGGCAGCTTCCGTGGCGCAGCGCAGGCGTTCGAGGCCTCGCTGTCCAACACCCTGCTGCTGGTGCTGGCGTCCATCGTCACCATGTACATCGTGCTGGGCATCCTCTACGAGAGCTTCATCCACCCGGTGACCATCCTTTCCACGCTGCCCTCGGCGGGCGTGGGCGCGCTGCTGGCGCTGATGCTGTCGGGCCAGGACATCGGCATCGTCGCGATCATTGGCATCATCCTGCTGATCGGCATCGTCAAGAAGAACGCGATCATGATGATCGACTTCGCCCTGGACGCCGAACGCAACGAGGGCAAGCCGCCCCATGAAGCGATCTACCAGGCGTGCCTGCTGCGCTTCCGGCCGATCCTGATGACCACCATGGCCGCGCTGCTCGGCGCACTGCCGCTGATGCTCGCCGGCGGCGCTGGCGCCGAACTGCGCCAGCCGCTGGGCATCACCATGGTCGGCGGCCTGCTGGTCAGCCAACTGCTGACACTGTTCACCACGCCGGTGATCTACCTGTACTTCGACCGCCTCGCCGCGCGCTGGGCAGCCTGGCGTGGCCGTCACGGCCTCGACGTGAACAGCATCGACCCGGCGGAGCGCACCTGATGGGCGGCCTCTCGCGCCTGTTCATCCTGCGCCCGGTCGCCACCTGCCTGCTGACCCTGGCGCTGATGCTGGCCGGCGCGCTGTCGTTCAGCCTGCTGCCGGTAGCGCCGCTGCCCAACGTCGACTTCCCGACCATCATGGTGCAGGCCACCTTGCCGGGCGCCAGCCCGGAGACCATGGCTTCCACCGTGGCGACGCCGCTGGAGCGCTCCCTGGGACGCATCGCCGGGGTTACCGACATGACCTCCAGCAGCTCCCTGGGCAACACCACCATCATCGTGCAGTTCGACCTGTCCAAGGACATCGACGGCGCGGCGCGCGAGGTGCAGTCGGCAATCAACGCGGCGATGAGCCTGCTGCCCACCGGCATGCCGAACAACCCGACGTACCGCAAGGCGAACCCGTCGGACATGCCGATCATGATCCTCACGCTGACCTCGGACACCTACACTCGCGGCGAGATGTACGACCTGGCCTCGACCATCGTCTCGCCCAAGCTCGCGCAGGTGAAGGGTGTGGGCCAGGTGAGCATCGGCGGCTCATCGCTGCCGGCAGTGCGCGTCGATGTGAATCCGGACCAGCTCAGCCACTACGGCATCTCGCTGGATACCGTGCGCAACGCGATCAACAACACCAACGCCGACGGGCCCAAGGGCTCGCTGGAGTTCGGCGAGCGCCATTGGCAGGTGGATTCCAACGACCAGCTGCGCAAGGCCAGCGAGTACGCCCCGCTGATCGTCCACTACAACGCCGAAACCGGCGCGGCGGTGCGCCTGAAGGACGTCGCCAAGGTCACCGATTCGGTGGAGGACATCCGCAACGCCGGCTTCTCCGACGACCTGCCGGCGGTGCTGCTGATCATTACCCGGCAGCCCGGCGCGAACATCATCGAAGCCACCGATGCCATCCACGAGCAGTTGCCGATCATCCAGGATGTGCTCGGCCCGCAGGTGAAACTGTCGGTGATGGACGACCGCAGCCCGTCGATCCGCTCCTCGCTGGAAGAGGCCGAACTGACCCTGATCATCTCCGTGGTGCTGGTGATCCTGGTGGTCTACCTGTTCCTGCGCAACGGCCGCGCCACGCTGATCCCCAGCCTCGCGGTACCGGTGTCGCTGGTGGGGACCTTCGCGGTCATGTACCTGTGCGGCTTCTCGCTGAACAACCTGTCGCTGATGGCGCTGATCATCGCCACCGGCTTCGTGGTGGACGACGCCATCGTCGTGGTGGAGAACATCGCCCGGCGCATCGAGGAGGGCGACCCGCCGATCCAGGCCGCCATCCGCGGCGCACGGGAAGTGAGCTTCACCGTGCTGTCGATGACCCTGTCGCTGGTGGCGGTGTTCATCCCGCTGCTGCTCATGGGCGGCATCACCGGGCGGCTGTTCCGCGAGTTTTCGGTGACGCTGGCGGCTGCAATCCTGGTGTCGCTGGTGGTCTCCCTGACGCTGACGCCGATGCTCTGTGCGCGTCTGCTCAAGCCTGTCGAGCGAGGGCCGAAGAAGGCCTCGGTGGAGCGCCAGAGCAACCGATTCTTCGTCGCCTTCATGCAGCGCTACCGCGCCAGCCTGAGCTGGGCGCTGGAGCATTCGCGGCTGATGGTGGTGATCATGCTCGGCTGCATCGCGCTGAACCTCTACCTGTTCGTGGTGGTGCCCAAGGGCTTCCTGCCGCAGCAGGATTCCGGGCGCCTGCGCGGCTTCGCGGTGGCCGACCAGAGCATCTCGTTCCAGGCGCTGGACAAGAAGATGGCGCAGTTCCGCAAGATCCTCTCCGAGGACCCGGGCGTGGAGAACGTGGTGGGCTTCGTCGGCGGCGGCAAATGGCAGTCGAGCAACACCGGCTCGTTCTTCGTCACACTCAAGGACATCACCGAGCGCGACTCCGCCGAAACCATCGTCAACCGGCTGCGCAAGAAGCTGGCGCAGGTGCCTGGCGCCAACCTGTTCCTGGTCGCCGGCCAGGACGTGCGCATCGGCGGCCGCCAGGGCAACGCGCAGTACGACTTCACCCTGCGCAGCGATGACCTGAACCTGCTACGCGAGTGGGCGCCGAAGGTCGAGGCAGCGATGAACAAGGTGCCGCAGATCGTCGACGTGAGCAGCGACGCCCAGGACAAGGGCGTGCAGAGCCGCCTGGTGATCGACCGCGACCGCGCGGCAAGCCTGGGGGTGAACGTCGCCGAGGTGGATGCGGTACTGAACAACTCCTATGGCCAGCGCCAGGTTTCGACCATCTTCAACCCGCTGAACCAGTACCACGTGGTGATGGAAGTCGCCCAGCCGTACCAGGAGACGCCCGAGGAGCTGCGCCAGGTCTACGTGATCAACAGCGAGGGCGAGCGCATTCCGTTGTCGGCCTTCACCCACATCGAGCCGAGCCGTGCGCCGCTGGAGGTCAACCACCAGGGCCAGTTCGCCGCGACGACCTTCTCGTTCAACCTGGCCCAGGGCGCGCAGATCGGTCCGGCCCGCGACGCGATCCTGGCGGCGGTGGAACCCATCCACCTGCCGATGGAAATCCAGGCCACCTTCGAAGGCAACGCCGGCGCGGTGCAGGACACGCAGAACGACATGCCCTGGCTGATCCTGCTGGCGCTGGTGTCGGTGTACATCGTGCTGGGCATCCTCTACGAGAGCTATGTTCATCCGCTGACCATCCTCTCGACGCTGCCCTCGGCAGGCGTCGGCGCGCTGCTCACGCTGATGCTGTTCCGCACCGAGCTGTCGCTGATCGCGCTGATCGGGGTGATCCTGCTGATCGGCATCGTGAAGAAGAACGCCATCATGATGATCGACTTCGCCCTCGACGCCGAGCGCAGCCTCGGCCTGTCGCCGCGGGACGCGATCCTGGAAGCGGCGATGAAGCGCTTCCGGCCGATCATGATGACCACCCTGGCAGCCATCCTCGGCGCGCTGCCGCTGATCTTCGGCATCGGCGGCGATGCCGCGCTTCGCCGCCCGCTGGGCATGACTATCGTTGGCGGCCTGATCGGCAGTCAGTTGCTGACCCTCTACACCACCCCCGTCGTCTACCTCTACCTCGACCGCCTGCGCCATTGGGTCAACAAGAAGCGCGGCGTGCGCACCGATGGCGCCCTGGAGACACCCGTATGATCCGCTCCCGTTCCCTTCTTTCTCCGATGGCGGCCCTGGCGCTGGCCGTGGCCCTGGCCGGTTGCGCCATCGGCCCGGACTACCAGCGCCCCGAGCTGACGGTGCCCGCCAGCTTCAAGGAGGGCGAGGGCTGGCAGCTGGCGAAGCCGCAGGACGGCTTCAACCACGGCGCCTGGTGGGAGCTGTACGGTGATGCCACGTTGAATGACCTGCAGACCCGCCTGGTCGCCGCCAACCAGACCCTGGCGCAGTCGGTCGCGTCCTACCGCCAGGCCCAGGCGCTGGCCAAGGGAGCGCGCTCATCATTCTTCCCCACCATCAGCGCAGACGTCGGCAAGACCCGTTCCGGGCAAGGCACCGGCAGCGGCGGCAGCGTGCGGCTGCCGGACGGTTCCACCGTCAGCAGTGGCGGCGGCAGCAGTTCTATCAGCAACAGCTACTCGGCAAGCCTCGGCGTGAGCTGGGAGCTGGACCTGTGGGGCAAGTTGCGTCGCCAGTTGGAGGCAGACAATGCAAGCATGGACGCCAGTGCGGCGGACCTGGCCAATTCGCGACTTTCGCTGCAGTCGCAGCTGACCCAGAACTACCTGCAACTGCGCGTGATGGACCAGCAGATCAAGCTGCTCAACGACACGGTCACGGCTTACCAGCGCTCGCTCAAGCTCACCGAGAACCAGTACAACGCCGGCATCGTCACCAAGGCCGACGTCGCCCAGGCGCGCACCCAGCTGAAAAGCACCGAGGCCCAGGCCATCGACCTGAAATACCAACGTGCGCAACTGGAGCACGCCATTGCCGTGCTGGTCGGCGTGCCGCCGGCGCAGTTCAGCCTGGCTGCCGTGGATGCGGTGCCGAGCCTGCCGAATGTGCCGGCGCTGCTGCCGTCGGAGATACTGCAGCGCCGCCCGGACGTGGCCTCGGCCGAGCGCCAGGTGATCTCCGCCAACGCCAAGATCGGCGTGGCCAAGGCTGCCTGGTTCCCCGACCTGACCCTCACCGCCGCTGGCGGCTATCGCAGCGGCAGTTTCCAGAACTGGATCGAGACGCCCAACCGCTACTGGTCCATTGGCCCGCAGTTCGCCATGACGCTGTTCGACGGCGGGCTGATCGCCTCCCAGGTCGAGCAGGCCGAGGCGAGCTACGACCAGACGGTGGCCAACTACCGTCAGACCGTGCTGGACAGCTTCCGCGAGGTCGAGGACTACATGGTCCAGCTCAAGGTGCTGGAAGAGGAGAGTGGCGTGCAGCAGGAAGCGCTGGACTCCGCCCGCGAGGCGCTGCGCCTGACCACCAACCAGTACAAGGCCGGAACCATCGACTACAGCAACGTGGTCACCACCCAGACCAGCGCGCTGTCCAACGAAAGGACGCTGCTGACCCTGACCGGCAGCCGTCTGACCGCCAGCGTGCAGCTGATCGCCGCGCTCGGCGGCGGTTGGGATGCGGCGAAGATCGCCGAGGAAGGGCAGGCGACGCGGGACTGAGCCCGCGTCAGTCTTCGATCAGTGCGCTGAGGGGGATCCGGAAGCGGTTTTCCCCATCCAGCGACTTGATTCCACGAGGTTGGGCGGTGCTGACCAGGGCCGTGCCATCCAGGCGCTCCAGCACTTCGCAGTCGATCTGGCCCATGGCCGGGAGACGATCATCCTGGGCGGGCGTACGCAGGCGCGCCCGTGGTTTGAGAAAGCGCCAGTCGCGCCCGCACGCGTCGATCAGACGACATTCCGCCCATCCCGGAAAGCACTCTTCGGTGTAGCGCACTATTTCGACCAGCAGGCTGGGCATTGTTGTGGAGGTCCTGTGGTGGAAATTGAATGTCAACCGTTGAAGCGGCGGGCGGTGGTGAAGCTGCGTTCCCAGTAGTCGTTGTTCAGTGAGTCCATGCGGATTCGCTCGCCAGTGCTCGGGGCGTGGATGAACAGGTTGTTGCCGATGTACAACCCGACGTGGTTGACATCGCCCCGCCCGTTGCGGTTGAAGAACACCGCATCGCCGGGTTTGAGCTCGCCACGGCTGACCCGCTTGCTGCCACTCTCGATCATTTCACCGGTGGTTCGCGGCAGTTGCATGTCCGCCTCGGTACGGAACAGGTAGACCAGCAGGCCGCTGCAGTCGAAGCCGCTGGCCACGCTGGTGCCGCCCCAGCGGTAGGGCATGCCGATCAGTTCGCGGGCACGCGTGACCACACGGGAATTGGTGCTCACCCTGGCCTTGTACGGGCTGGCGCTGGGTAGCCGTTTGGCTCCCGTGTGCAGGCGAACGACATTGCGATTGGGCAAATTGCTGTGCGCGGCGTGAACGAGCTTCGCACTGGCTTTATGGGGTGGCGTGCTCTTGGCGTCGCGGGCCGAGGCCAGCGGAGAGGAGAGGGCGAACAGCAGCGCTGTGCTCAGGAGAATCAGGGGGCGCATGATGGGGCACGTCAGATGACTGGTAAGCGAAACGGGGCGCTATCTTAGGAATCTCCCTGAATGGATGAACGTGGGGATACTGCAAAGTGCCGTAAGGTTTTTCTGATTAGGTGATCCTGAGTGACTCGGTTCTGCAGTGCCACGCGTTACCCGCTGAAGCGTCGCGCAGTGGTGTAGCTGCGGCTCCAGTAGCTGTTGTCCAGTGAGTCGATGCGGATGGTCTTGCCGGTTCGCGGCGCGTGGATGAAACGGTCGTCGCCGATGTACAGGCCCACGTGGCTGGCGCTGCCGCCGCCGTTGTGGTTGAAGAACACCGCGTCGCCGGGTTGCAGTTCGTCGCGGCTGACTTCGTTCTGGCGCTGGGCAATCATTGAGTGGGTGGTGCGCGGCAGCTTGCGGTTGGCGATGCTGCGGTAGAGATAGACGAGCAGACCGCTGCAGTCGAAGCCGTTTTCCTCGCTTTCACCCCCCCAGCGGTAGGGCGTGCCGATCAGTTCGTGGGCGCGCTCGACGATGCGCGAGGTGTCTACCGGGCTGAATTGCCGGCTGCCCCTGTCGTGCGCACGGGAGGCCAGGGCCGCGGCGCTTCGTTGGTGCATCTGTGAGAATTCCCCGCTGCGCTGCAGGCGATGGACCACGCCGCGCTGCTCGTCGTCGCGCGAAGCGTGGCCCGCGGGCGAGAAGCTCCGGTCGATGGCGGCGTTTTCGTAGCGACGCCAGTCCGGGGCGTCGTACTCATCTGCCAGGGCGATGGACGCACCCAGGGTGCAGAACAGGTAAAACGGAAGCCAGCGGATGGGGCGCACGTCGGGTCACCTCAGGGTGATGCAGTGGAGACGGGCGTTATCCTAGGAACTGGCTGTCAGGTGCTATGTAGGAGATTTCCACATGGCATGAAGGCGATTTCCATGCCTGACCAGCGGTCAAGAAGCGAACAGCTGGCCGATATCCTTGAACGACTTGAACTCCAGGGCATTGCCGCAAGGGTCGAAGAAGAAGAACGTCGCCTGTTCGCCCACCTGCCCCTGGAAGCGCACGTGGGGCTCGATGACGAACTGCGTGCCGTGCTCGCGCAGGCGTTGCGCCAGGCGCTCCCAGTCCTCCCAGTCCAGCACCACGCCGAAGTGCGGCACTGGCACATCGTGGCCGTCCACGGCATTGGTGTGCGCGGCTGCCTGGCTGGCGGTGCGTGGGTGCTGGTGGATCACCAACTGGTGGCCGAAAAAGTCGAAATCCACCCACTGCGCACTACTGCGACCTTCGCCGAGGCGCAGTACTTCGCCATAGAAGCGCCGTGCCAGCGCCAGGTCGTAGACGGGGATGGCCAGGTGGAAGGGCGATAGGGCCATGGACGTGCTCCTTGTCGGGCTCAGGCCGGTACGGCCAGCAGGCGGGTGATGGTGGCCTTGGCCGCGCTTATCTGGCCTTCGCGGGCGAGGCGGGTGAATTCCAGCAGGGCATGTTCGTGCTCGGCGAGCTCATCGAGGATGTCGCGGTCATCGTCGTCGCCATCATCGGCCAGGCTGTCATAGCGCTGGACGTAAGGCTCCACCAGCACTTCGAGTTTCTCCAGGGTCTGCGTCCAGTCGAGCCCGAGCCAGTCGGCGGCGCGTTGCCGGCCCTGGGCGGCGGCGTGGGCGGTATCGCCCAGCGGCAGGCCGTGGCGCTGCAGCAGGCGCGCCATGCGCAGGCCGGTCTGGCGCTCCAGTCGCGCCAGCAGGAGCATCGAGGATGCCCCCTCCGGCAGTTGCTCGGCCAGGCCGAGGAAGAAGTTTTCGCCGCGGACTTCGCCCAGGTAGGCGGCCTGCAGTTCACTGGCTTGTCGGTGCATGCGTCGGTCCCCCTTTGCTGAATGGGGACCAGCCTAGACGATGTGTGCGGGGCATCGAACCCGGCATGTCGTGTCTGGGCCAGAACGGGTCGCTCAGCGTTCGAAACCGTACTCGCGCTCGACCCGGCTGATGCGCACGCGGAAGGCGCTGTACCAGTCGCGGCGGCCGGCCTGCTGCGCCATGCGGTGCTCACCCTGCTGCTTCCAGCTGCGGATGGCGGCTTCGTCGCGCCAGTAGGACACAGTGATGCCCAGGCCATCGGCACCCCGTGCGGACTCTACGCCGAGGAAACCGTCCTGCTGCGCCGCCAGTTCGAGCATGCGCTCGGCGGTGGCGCCGTAGCCTTCGTCCAACTCGGTACGGTAGGAAGTGAAGGTTACGGCGTAGTACGGCGGTTGCGGTGTGCTGGCGATCATGCGGGACTCCCGATTCGGCTGGATTGATGGCGGAACGCGGCGGACAGGAGCGCCTCGGCCAACGGTACGGCGATGCCGGCCAGGGCCTTGCGCTCGGGTTGGAACAGGGTGGCGACGAAAAACGGATGGTCGGCGGCTTCCAGCGCGCGGATGCTGTCGTCCTCGCCGTGGGCGCAGGCGCGTAGCGAGCCGCCGAACAGGGCGTCCTGGAACTCGGGGTTCACGCCGTAGCTGCAGCGGTAACCTTCACGAATCTCCGGCAGCCCATAGATGGCCGCCAGGTTCGAACCGGGCGTGAGACGAATGGTCTCGCTGACTTCCAGCAGGGAGCAGGGCAATGCATGCACTACCTGTTGCGCTGCCTCCGGCTCCAGTTCGCCATGGGCCGCGTCGCTCCAGCCCAGTACATGGCGAGCGCGCTCCAGCAGGGCGTGCTGGAAGCCACCGCAGGTGCCGAGGAAAGGCACCTCGCGTTCGCGGGCAAAGCGGATCGCACGCAAGGCACCTTCGGTATTCAGGTAGGGGCTGCCGGGGATGCACCAGAAGCCCGAGTACGCTTCCAGTTCCAGGCCTTCGGCGAGGCGCGGGGTATCCAGCCAGTCCACGCGCAAGGTGCCCGAGTGCGGCAGCAGCGATTGCTGCAAGGCCAGGGGTATCGCCCAGTGGGCAGTGACGCGGCTGTTGCGGTCGCCGATCAGGCCGATCCGCAGTGTTTTGCGACGTTTTCCCATCTGTTGTTCCCCCCGGCGTCGTGGCCCATTGGCGGGCCCATGGGAGGCAATTTATAGTTGCGCAGGCGCAATCGAAAATGGGCGGTTGCGCAACCTTGGAGTGCGTCGATGCAATACCGTCTGGAATACGCCGATCTCGCCCTGGTGCTGGCGCTGGTGCGCGGGGGCAGCCTTGCCCGTGCCTCGGAATTGCTCGAGGTAGACGTTTCCACCGTATTCCGTGCCGTGCGCAGGCTGGAGAAGGCGTTGGGTACCGCGTTGTTCGAGAAGGGCCGCAACGGCTACCTGGCGACCGCCACCGCACAGCAACTGGCGACCCAGGCGGAACTGGCCGAGCAGGCGCTGGAAGCGGCACGCCTGGGGCTGGAGCAGGGGCATGACGTGCTCAGTGGCACCGTGCGCCTGACCTGCTCCGACACCGTGCTGCAGGGCCTGCTCCTGCCTGCCCTGGCGCGCTTCATGAAGCGCTACCCGGCACTTAACCTGGAGCTGACCACCTCCAACGCCTTCGCCAACCTCAGTCGCCGCGATGCCGACATCGCCCTGCGTTTGACCAATGCGCCGCCGGAGCATCTGGTGGGACGCAAGCTGGGTGAGGTGCATTACGTCCTCTGCGCCCATCGCGATTACCTGGCCGAGCAGGGCGAACGTCCCTGGCAGGAAATGAGCTGGATCGCCCCGGATGACTTTCTACCCGACCACTCCAGCGTCGCCTGGCGCCGCCAGGCTTACCCCTCGGTGCTGCCGGCCTACCGCTGCAACAGCATGCTGTCGGTGCTGGACCTGTGCCGCGCGGGCCTGGGGTTGGCGGCGCTGCCGGCGTTCCTGCTGCGCCCGGACGACGGTTTGCAGGTGCTGGAGCCGGAACTGCCCGGCTGCAGTATCCATCTCTGGCTGCTGACCCGGCCGGACTGTCGCGCCTTGCGGGCGGTAGTGACGTTGTTCGAGGAACTGGCCGGCAGCATTCGCCTGCCGGCCTGAATGAAAGACCCCGCCAGGAGGCGGGGTCTTTTGTCTGTAATAGCCATTACCAGTGACGGTAGTGTCCCGGCGGGCCGTAGTAGCCAGGGCCGTAATAGCGTGGCGGACCATAGTAGCGGGGCGGCCCGTAGTAACGCGGGCCCGGAACCACCACCACCGGGCGGTAGACCGGCTGGTAGACGGGTTGGTAGACCGGCGCCGGTTGGTAGTACACCGGCTGCGGCGGGTAGTAGGCCACCGGGGGCGGCGGAGCGTAATAGGGCGCTGGCGCGGGTTGCGAGCCGGCAACCACTGCACCCCCGACAACGGCACCGACCACGGCGCCGATGGCGGCGGCATCAGTGTTGCTGTTGGCCGCGGCCTGACCAGCGAGGGCGAGGCCAGCGCAGAGCAGGGCGATCTGGGGGAGACGGTGAAGCATGATGCACCTCCTGAGGAACCCGGCGAGGATCCCGGTATCTATGAGACATCTGCCCCGAGAGTTTTGTAACGGCTCTGGTGTAAAGGTTGTGTAAATGGCACTGCGTGGCTCTGCGACGGGCTTTGCGTGCAGCAGCTTGCAATACATCCACGCGCCGCCTCGGCCTCACGGCTGGTAAGGTGGCGGTTTTTCGCGCTTAGAACAGAACAGGGAGACCATTCATGCCCTCGAACCCCAGATCCTTGAACCGCGCTCTGCTGGCGCTTCTGGCGGCAGCCGCGCTGGCCGGCTGCAGCTCCAAGGATGCTTCGTCCGATGCCGCGCAGCCGGCGGCGGACAATCCGCCGGCCCTGACCGGCACCTGCAACGCCAAGGCGGTGCAGTCGATCGTCGGCAAGGTCGTCACCCCGACCCTGACCGAGGAAGCCCGCCGTGACGCGGGCGCCAGCGTCGCCCGTGTGCTCACCCCGCACCAGCCGGTGACCATGGAATACAACTCGCAGCGCCTGAACATCGACGTTGATGACAACCAGGTGGTGAAGCAGGTCTCCTGCGGCTGATTGCATTCCAATGGGTTGTACCCATGAAAAAGCCCCGCCTAGGCGGGGCTTTTCGTTTCCGGCCGCGATCAGCGGTTGGCCGGCTTGTGGATCACCCGCAATGCCTGGGTGGTCTGGTTGACGCATTCCTCGTAATTGCCAGCCTTCTTCGCTTCCTCGGCCTTGGCAATGTACTCGTGGACCACGTTCACCTTGACGCCGGTGGCGTTGGTGCTGGCGGTCTTGAGGAAGTCGTTGAGTTGCTGCAGGTTGCCGTCGCACAGCGCGCTATCGGCGAATGCCGGGACGGAAAACACCATGGCCAGGAGCAGAGCGTACTTTTTCATGCAGGTTCTCCTTGCATCTCGAATGTCGAATCGAAGAAATTCGAAATTACGTTAGCTTGCTAACAATCGACAAGCGTTTACCCCGCGAATTCATTTCATTTCTGACGCTAGTCAGGAAAAGCCCGATCGTCCGTGTCGTCGGTCAGATGGCGCTGAACTTCCGCTCCAGGCCCTGGCTGCGAAAATGCTCGATCACGTAGTCGACGAATACCCGAGTCTTCGCCGGCAGCAACTTCTGGGCGGCGTAGTAGAGCGCGGTGTTGCCAGCGTCCACGTACCAGTCCGGCAGCACGCGCACCAAACGGCCGCTATCGAGGTACGGCACCGCGTGCTGCATGCTTACCAGGGTGACTCCCAGGCCCATCAAGGCGGCCACGCAGGCGGCTTCCGGGTCGCTGAAGGTCATGCGCTCCTTCAATGAAATCGGTGCCTGGGCCTGCTGGCGGTTGGTCAGTGGCCAGGGGCGCACGCGGCCGGTCTGCGGCGAGCGGATGCGGATGCCGTCATGGCTGGGCAGGTCCGAGGGGTAACGGATCGCCGGGCGTCCGTCGAGGTAGGCGGGCGCGGCCAGCAGCACCAGGTGTGCCGGGCACAGCTTGCGCGCCACCACGCCGGGCGGCAGCTCGAAGCCGCCGCCGATGGCTGCGTCGAAGCCTTCGGCGATGAGGTCGACCTGGCGGTTGTCGAAGTGCCAGTCCGGACGTATCGCCGGGTAGCGGCCGAGGAAGTCCCCCAGCAGCGGCAGGATGTAGTCGCGGCCGAACACCAGTCCCATGCTGACTTTCAGCGCCCCGCTGGGCTGGCCATCGGCGCTGGCCAGGTTGGCGATGGCGCTTTGCAGGCTGGCCAGGCCGCCGCTGGCTTCCTCGAGAAAACGCTCGCCGGATTCGGTCAGGGTCAGGCTGCGGGTACTACGCTGGAACAGCCGGACGCCCAGGTTGTTCTCCAGCCGCGCCACGTTCTTGCTCACCGCCGCCGGCGTGAGCCCCAGGCGTCGCGCGGCGGCGGCAAAGCTGCCGGCCTCGGCGCTGCGGACGAAGCATTCGATACTGATCAGGCTTTCCATGGGTGGTATTCCGGACGTTTGGTATCGACTGAATATAGCGATTACTGGCTACCGGGTCAGGAGTGCGAGCGCGAAACTGGCCCTGTCGAACTTACTCCCCCACTGATTCCTGGAGACACGAAATGACCACCACTCAAACCCTCGCCGGCAAAGTCGCTTTCGTACAGGGCGGCTCCCGCGGCATTGGCGCCGCCACCGTGCAGCGCCTGGCTCGTGAAGGCGCTGCCGTGGCCTTCACCTACATCAGCTCGGCGCAGAAGGCCGAAGACCTCGCCGCCAGCATCGAAGCCGCCGGCGGACGTGCTCTGGCGCTGCAAGCCGACAGCGCGGATGCCGCGTCCGTGCAGCAGGCCATCGACACCGCCGCCCAGCGCTTTGGCGGTATCGACATCCTGGTGAACAACGCCGGCGTACTGGCCATCGCCCCGGTCGAAGAGTTCAGCCTGGAAGACCTCGACCGCACCCTGGCGGTGAACGTGCGCAGCGTTTTCGTCGCCACCCAGGCCGCCGCGCGGCACATGGGGCAGGGCGGGCGCATCATCACCATCGGCAGCACCAACGCCGACCGCATGCCCTTTGGCGGCGGCGCCGTCTATGCCATGAGCAAGTCGGCTATCGTCGGCCTGACCAAGGGCCTGGCCCGTGACCTCGGCCCGCGCGGCATCACCGTGAACAATGTGCAGCCCGGCCCGGTGGACACCGACATGAACCCGGCCGACAGCGACTTCGCGGCATCCCTGATGGACCTGATGGCGGTCGGCCGTTATGGCCGTGCAGAAGAAGTCGCGGCCTTCGTTGCCTACCTGGCGGGCCCGGAAGCCGGCTACATCACCGGCGCCAGCCTGACCATCGACGGCGGCTTCGGCGCCTGATGGGCTCCTGGTCACCGCAGCGCGGCCAGGCTCAGGCCCGGTCGCGGCTCTGGATGTTCCAGTGTTCGGAGGTGCTGGCGAGTTTTTCCGAGAGCATCTCCACCTGTTCGTAGAGGCGCAGGGTCAGCCAGTAGAAGCCCTGCTTCTCGAAGGAGTCGGTCAGGTTGTGCGGCCGCGCCGGCAGGTTGTCCAGGCCCTGGCAGGCCTGGACCAGCTTGCTGGTGCGGCTGAACTTCAGGGCGTGGGCCGATTGCAGCAACAGGCGTCCGATGATCTGCCGGTGCGTGTCGAGGCTGGCAGGTACCGGTTCTATCTCCCCGGCCTGGGCCGCGAACTGCCGCGAGGCGATCAGCGATTCCAGGGTGCCCATGATGGCGCGATGGATGCGCTGGAGGATCTCCAGCTCGCGCAGTGGCATGCCGGTCTCCCGAGATACTGGCCCCAGGTGGGCACGCGAAGCCACGAGTCGATGGTCCAGCTCTTCCAGCTGGCGGGCGAAATGCTCGGCGGTAAAGTCGTGGTTGGACGATAACTGTCCGTACATCTGCGCGCAGGCGCGCAGGTTGTCCGAGAGCAGGTAGCGCCAGACGTAGACCGCCCGCAACGGGTAGATCTGCGAGAAGACCAGGGCCACCGCGACACCGATCAACACGTTGGCCGAGCGCCACAACCCTTCGGTAAAGCCGGTCTCGCCGGGGCCGGCGACAATGCACATGGTGATCCCCGCCAGCAGCGCGACGTAGCCGGGACGGCGGATCGCGTAGAAGGCCGAAGCCGCGCCCAGCACCGACATCACCAGGTAGGTGAGGGTGAGCGAGCGCGTGCGGTCGTAAACCGCGATAACGCACAGACCCAGTGCCGCACCAGCCAGGGTGCCGAGCACCCGTTCGTAGGACTTGCCGCGGATCGTCCCCTGGTGCACCAGCCCGCCCATCACCACCAGCACTGTCACCGAGGCCCAGAGTCCATGTGGCAGTTTCAGCGCGCTGGTCAGCAGCATCGAGGCGAGCAGGGCGAGGCCGACGCGCACGCAATGGATCCAGGCGGCGTAGCGATAGCGGGTGTAGGGATTGGCCAGGCGGCGGAACGGCAAGGTCAGGATCGAGGGTTGCTTCGCCAAGGGAAGCGGCTCCTGTGCGGACGGCGGCGATGCAGCAAGGTTAGCCGGTCCCGGCCGGAACGGCCGGCCCTGGGTCAATCATCTCGAGGACTGCTGGCCGACGAAGTAGTAGTCGCGTTCGCCCACTCGGAAGTGCTGCAGCACGCTCAGCGGCGCCTGTGGCACGGTTTGGCTTTCCAGCAGGGCGATGTGTTGGTCGGGTTGGCCGAGGAAGGTCGTCAGTTCCTCGCTGGTCTGCAGGGCCGGCAGCAGGCTGCGGCTGTAGAACACGCCGGCGCCGGCCAGGCGCTCGCTGGGCTGGTACAGCGCCACTTGGCGCCCGAGCATCTGGTACTGGTGAATCTGCTCGGTCAGCGGCAGGAAGGATTCCTTCAGATCGGCGCGGGGTTCGACCCATATCGCGTACCCCAGGTAGCAGGCGGGTACCAGCAACGCCAGGGACACGGCGGCACGGCGCATCCACTGCGAGGCCCGGGCATGCCAGCGCGTTAGCAGGAGGTGACCGAACTCGGCGGCGATCACCGCCGCTGCCGGGGCCAGCGCCATCAGGTAGACCATGCGCTTGCTGGAGGCGAAGCTGAGCAGGGCGAACTGTGCCGCCAGCCACAGGCAGAAGAATAGCAGGTAGCGGTCCCGCGCCAGGCGTTTGCGCAGGTGCCAGAGCCCGAGGTAGAGCAGGATGTTCCACGGCAGAAAGGCCTGCGGCAGACGCACCAGGTAGTAGTAGAAGGGTTCGAAATGCCCGGCTTCGCTGAACGAGCCGCTGAAGCGGCCGACGCTGTTGGTCCAGAGGATTTCCTGCAGGGCCGCAGACCCGCCATCGTGATAGAGGAACAACAGCCAGGCCAGCAGCGGAAGCAGGCCCGGCAGTGTCCACAGCAGCGGTCGCAGCCAGGTGGAAATTTCCAGGCGGCGCCGCGCCAGGCTGTCCCACAGCAGGCAGGCGAAGATCACCACCCCCGGCAGCGCCAGGCCCAGTACGCCCTTGCTCAGGGTGGAGAGGGCGATCCCCGCGGCGAACGCCAGCCAGTGCCCGGTGCGCCCCGGTGGCCTGAGCCAGGCCTGCAGGAAGGACAACAGCGCCAGGGTTACGCCCAGCGTGAGCAGGGCGTCTTCGCCCACCTGGCGTGCATTGGCCCAGAAACTCGCCAGGGTCATCAGCATCAGCGCGGCGAGCAGCGCGAGCGTCGCGGGCCGGCCGATGCGCCGGAGTGCGCCGTAGAGCAACAGCACGCAGAACAGCCCGGCAAATGCCGAGGCCAGCCGCACGGACAAGGTGGTCGGACCGAACAGTTGGATGGCGGCAACGTCCAGCCACAGGCTCAGTGGCGGCTTTTCCAGGAACGGCTGGCCGTTCAGGCGCGGCGTCACCCAGTCCTGATCCAGGTGCATTTCCATCGCGATGCCCGCCACCCTGGGTTCGGTGGAGCCCTGCAGCTGGTGGTTGCCCAGCGCGCAGAAAAACAGCAGGCCGCCCAGCACGAGCAGGAGGAGTAGATGGCGGCGCTGGTACATGGCGGATCCCGGGCAGGGGGTTTGAGCCTGCATGTATAGGCGACATTTCGTTAACGCGAAATTAACCTTCTCGGTGTTTCACTGCGCCCTTCACCCGGTACTCCCCTGGGGGGTCGCCATGTCCGCTCGCCTGCCTGGTTCCCGCGTTACCCCGGCCCCTCGTTTGCGCCGGCGTTATCTATTGCTGGCTTTGTTGGTGCTGATCGTCGTGGTCGGCTGCCTGGCCGGCTTCATGGTGCTGGTTCCACCGCCGCCCTATACGCCCCTGCCGGGCCAGAACCCTGCACAGGTGACCATGCTCGCTCTGGGCGACCAGGGCAGTGGCGACCTGCAGCAATGGCGCGTGGCCGAGGGCATGGAGCGTGTGGCGGAGAGTGAAGGCGGGGTGAACATGGTCCTGCTGCTGGGCGACAACTTCTACGGCAAGGCGTTGAGCGGTGTCGACGACCCGACCTGGCAACTCAAGTTCGAACGCGTCTACCACGGCCACTGGCTCAGCCATGTGCCGTTCTACGCGGTACTGGGCAATCACGACTACCCGGCCTCCGCCGCCGTCGAACTGGACTACGCCCGCCAGCGCGCGGGCTCCGGCCGCTGGCAGATGCCCGCTCCCTTCTATACGCGCGATTTCGGCGAGGCAGAGGGGCGCCCGCTGTTACGGGTCGCGTTCCTGGATACCAATGCCGACGCCGCCGGCCGCCAGCGCCAGGCAGATTTCCTGCAGGCGGCCTTCGCCCGGCCGGGGCCCGCACCGCTGTGGAAGATGGTGGTGGCACACCACGCGATCCGCAGCAGTGGCGGCAAGCACGGCGATGACGACGCATTGTTGCAGCAGTTGCTACCGGCGATGCAGCGCAGTGGGGTGGACCTCTACCTGTCCGGCCACGAGCACAACCAGGAGGTGATAGTCCGCCCTGGCGAGCCCGCCTGGCTGGTCTCCGGTGGCGGCGGCCAGACGCTCGACGGCATCAGGCCCGGTGTGCCGGCCGATGGCACCCTGTTCGCGGTCGAACAGCACGGTTTCGCACGGTTGGCCTTCAGCGCGGATCGGCTGCAGCTGGCCTACTACGACCCGCAGGGAAACCGCGAGCAGGGCTTCCTCTGGGCGCGGGCCTGCCCCTGGCTGGCCCAGGGCTGCCTGAAGCAGAACGATGTTGCCCGGTTGGCGACGAGCAGGGCCACTGGCCAGTAGTTGAGCCCTGGGGGTTTTCGCTAGAATCCCGGACTTTTGCGCGCATGGACCGCGTGCGGCCATCAGCGCTTGAGTCCATTAGAGAGCCCCCATGCTTACCGGTAGTTACGATCCCGCCCTCGTCCTGATCTCGCTGTGCGTCGCCATGCTGGCGTCCTACACCGCCCTGGACCTGGCCGGGCGCATCGCGACGACTCGCGGCTGGCCCGTGCTGCTGTGGATCGGCGGTGGCGGAGTGGCGATGGGCATCGGCGTCTGGTCGATGCACTTCATCGGCATGCTCGCTTTCAGCCTGCCGATCCCGCTGGGTTACGACCTCACCCTGACCCTGCTGTCGCTGGCCATCGCGGTGCTCAGCTCAGGCTTCGCCCTGGCGCTGGTCAGCCAGGACCGCCTGCCGCTCTGGCAACTGGTCTGCGGGGCGCTGGCCATGGGCGCCGGGATCAGCTGCATGCACTACCTGGGCATGTACGCGATGCTGATGCAGCCGGGCATCGACTACGCCCCGGCACTGTTCGGGCTTTCCCTGGCGATCGCCGTGGCGGCGTCCGGCGCCGCATTGTGGATCGCCTTCAAGCTGCGGCAGAACACCCCCTATGTGCGTCTGGCTCGCGGTGGCGCAGCGCTGGTGATGGGCCTGGCGATCGTCGGCATGCACTACACCGGCATGGCTGCGGCGCGCTTCCCCGAAGGCAGCTTCTGCGGCGCAGCCCCCAGCGGGCTGAACAGTGACTGGCTGGCATTGCTGATCATCATCGTGACCCTGGCGATCATCGGCATTGCGTTGCTCACCTCAGTGCTGGATGCGCGCCTGGAATCGCGCACGGCGCAGCTCACCTCGTCGCTGGCCCAGGCCAACCAGGAACTGACCCAGCTCGCCCTGCACGACAACCTCACCCGGCTGCCCAACCGCATCCTGCTGGAAGACCGCGTCGAACAGATGATCGGCAAGGTCCAGCGCAACGGCGGCTACTTCGCGCTGATGTTCCTCGACCTCGATGGCTTCAAGCCGGTCAATGATGCGTTCGGCCACCATGTCGGCGACCTGCTGCTCAAGGATGTGGCGCTGCGCCTGTGCGGCAACCTGCGCAGCGACGATACCGTGGCGCGCATCGGCGGCGACGAGTTCGTGGTGCTGGTGGAACTGGCCGAGGCCGAAGACGCGGTGACCGTCGCCAGCCAGCAGGTCAACCTGCTGGCCCAGCCGTTCCAGGTGGCCGGGCAGGAGCTGCGCATCGCCGCGAGCATCGGCATTGCGCTCTATCCGGGCGACGGCGGCAGCCAGCAGGAACTGCTGCGCAACGCCGACGCGGCGATGTATCACGCCAAGGGCAACGGCAAGAACGGCTACAGCTTCTTCGAGCAATCGATGAACACCAATGCGCGCAACCATCTGCAGCTATTGCACGACCTGCGCGCGGCCCTGGACCGTCGCGAGTTCATCCTGCATTACCAGCCCAAGTTCGCCGCCAGCGGCGAACCCATCGGTGCCGAGGCGCTGCTGCGCTGGCAGCATCCGCAACGCGGGCTGCTGATGCCCGATACCTTCATCGCCCTGGCCGAGCGCACCGGGCTGATCATCCCCATCGGCGACTGGGTGCTCGACGAGGCCTGCCGGCAGATGCGCGAGTGGTACCTGCAGGGCCACGAAAGCTGGCGGGTGGCGGTGAACCTCTCGGCCCTGCAGTTCTGCCATGCGGCGCTGGTGCAGTCGGTGGCCGATGCGCTGCAGCGCCACCACTTGCCGGCGCGCTGCCTGACCCTGGAAATCACCGAGACCACGGCGATGCGCGACGCCGATTCCAGCCTGGAAATACTGGGCAAGCTGTCGGAGATGGGCGTGGACCTGTCCATCGACGACTTCGGTACCGGCTACTCCAGCCTGCTGTACCTCAAGCGCCTGCCGGCCAACGAGTTGAAGATCGATCGCGGTTTCGTCCGCGACCTGGAGCAGGACAGCGACGACGCCGCCATCGTCTCGGCCATCGTCGCCCTGGGCCAGGCGCTGGATTTGCGCATCGTCGCCGAAGGGGTGGAAACCTCCGGCCAGCAGAACTTCCTCACCCGCCTGGGATGCGATTCGTTGCAGGGCTTCCTGCTCGGCAAGCCGGTGCCGGCCGAGCAATTCCTCGAGCGTCTCGGCGCTCCGGCCTGAGCGGCTCAGTACTCCGCTGGCAACGCTGCCAACTGCGTACACAGCTCACGCAGTTGTTCGCACAGGCGGCGCCCGGCGCTGCCCAGTTCCGGGCGTGCGTAGAGCGCCAGCTCCAGCCCCTCGATGGGCGCAAACCCCTCTTCGGCGGTCAATACGCGGTGGCCTTCGTGGCGCCCGCGCAGGGGCAGCAGGCTGACGCCCATGCCGGCCGCCACGGCCGCTGACAGGCTGGCCAGGCTCGCGCTGCTGTAGCTGATGCGCCAACGCCGGCCGCTGGCTTCCAGGGCGTGGATCATCTCCTGGCGGTACAGCGCGCCCAGCGGGAAGACCACCAGTGGCAGCGGATCACGGGCGGCGGCCGGAGTGGCGGCGCTGTCCTGCCAGGCCAGCGGTTCGGGCCAGTGCGCCAGGCAATCGGCATCGGCGCCCCATTGCTTGACCAGCGCCAGGTCCAGCTCGCCGCTGCGGTACTGGCGCAGCAGCTCCTGGCTGAGACCGCTGGAGACCTCCAGGCGCAGCCGCGGGCGCTCGGCGCTGAAGGCCGCCAGCAGCGGCATCATCCGCTCGCCGGCGAAGTCTTCCGGCATCCCCAGGCGCAGCACGCCTTCACTGTGCTCGCTGCTCAGCGCCTCGCGGGCCTCCGAGCCCAGCTCGAGGATGCGCCGCGCATAGCCCAGCAGCCGTTCACCCTGTTCCGTCGGCAGTACCTGGCGCTGGCTACGGTCCAGCAGGCGGCAGTCCAGGCTCTGCTCCAGGCGCAGGATCTGCTGGCTGACGGTGGACTGGGTCAGGTGCAGCAGTTCGGCAGCGCGGGTGAAGTTGCCGGCGTCCACCACCATCACGAAGCTGCGCAGCAGATTGGGGTCAAGCATTGCGATTCCCACTGAAACTCATGTTTCTATTTAATTTCAGCATAGAACATCCCTTTGTCATACTGCGACTGCTCATTGATCGAGAGTGATTCGAGGCACGACAGCCATCACGGGGGAGCGCCCATGGACATGCCAACCATCCAGACCGAGGACGTGCGCAGCCGCGCCGCTGCCGACGCGCTGCTCAGCGCCGCCAGCGATGGCCGCGAACACGATGTGGCGACGTTGCTCAAGCGTGGCGTACCGGTGGACGTCACCGACGGACAGGGCAACACGCCGCTGCTCCTGGCCACCGCGCACAACCGAGTTGCCGTGGCGCGCCAGCTGGTCGCCGCCGGTGCCGACGTCAACCAGCAGAACCGCATCCACGACAGCGCCTACCTGCTGGCCGGCGCTGCCGGGCGCCTGGAAATCCTCCAGCTGACACTGGCCCATGGCGCCGATCTGCGCAGTACCAACCGCTATGGCGGCACGGCGCTGATCCCGGCCTGCGAGCGCGGCCATGTGGACGTAGTGGCGACGCTGCTCAAGGCCGGTGTCGATCCGGACCATGTCAACAAGCTGGGCTGGACCGGGCTGCTCGAAGCCATCCTGCTCAGCGACGGCGGCCCGCGTCATCAGGCCATCGTGAAACAACTCATAGAAGCCGGGGCGAACCTGAACCTGGCCGACAACGACGGCATCACGCCGCTGCAACACGCCCGCCAGCGCAACCAGACCACCATCGCCAGGATGCTGGAAGTCGCCGGCGCGCATTGAACCGATTGATTTGCTGGAAACTGCCATGTCACACGAAGTCTTCATGCGCGAGGCCCTGCAACTGGCCCGCGACAACATCGAGGCCGGCGGCCGCCCGTTCGGCGCCGTACTGGTCAAGGATGGCCGGGTGATCGCCCGCGCCGCCAATTCCATCCACCTGGATTTCGACCCTACCGCCCACGCCGAGCTGCTGGCGATCCGCCGCGCTTCGGCCGTGCTGGGCATGTCGCGCCTGGACGGCTGCGTGATCTACGCCAGCGGCCACCCATGCCCGATGTGTCTGGCGGCCATGCACCTGTGCGGCGTGGAGGGCGCCTATTTCGCCTATTCCAATGACGACGGCGAGCCGTTCGGGCTGTCGACTTCCGCCGTGTACCAGCAGATGACCCAGCCGCCGCAATGGCAGGCGGTGCCGCTGCGCCCGTTGCGCCCCAATGGCGAAGAGGGCTTGTACCAGCACTGGCAGGAGCAGCGCTCGTGAGCCGGGGCATGGCCATGCCGGTCGAGGAGAGCAGCAGCCACGCCGGCTGGATCGGCCTGCTGGTGATCGTCGCGCTGGGCATCAACCTGCGGCCGATCCTTACGTCCATCGGCCCGTTGCTCGCGGATATCCACGATGCCACCGGCCTGGGCTTCCAGGGCCTGTCGATGCTGACCGTGCTGCCCGTGCTGTGCATGGGCCTGTTTGCGCTGGGCCTGCCCTGGGTCGGCCCGCGCCTCGGCGAGAGCCGAGGCATGGTGTTCGGCCTGCTGGCCATTGGCGCGGCGTGCTTCTGGCGGTTGCTGCTGGACAGCGGCATCGCGCTGATTGCCAGTGCGGTGCTGGCGGGCTGCGGCGTGGCGGTGATCCAGGCGTTCGTGCCGGGGGTGATCAAGCGCTGGTTCCCGCACAAGGTGCCCTCGGCGATGGGGCTCTACTCGGCTTCGCTGATGGCTGGCGGCGGGAGCGCCGCAGTCCTGGCACCGGTGGTTTCGGAGCACTTCCATCGCTGGCAGGACGGTCTCGGCGCCTGGCTGCTGCTGGCCATTGTCGGCCTGCTGCTCTGGGCCGTGGCCCGCCCGCGGGAGGCGCCGGTGGCGGCACCGCCCCGGCAGAAGGCGCAGCACTATTTCGGCAGCCGTCGCGCCTGGCTGCTGGCGCTGTACTTCGGCTTGATCAACGGCGGCTACACCAGCATGGTGGCCTGGTTGCCGGTGTATTACCGCCAACTGGGCTGGACGGCTCAGGCCAGCGGGCAACTGATCGGCCTGATGACCATCTTCCAGGTAATCGCTGCGCTGACCGTCCCCTTGCTGATCCGCCGTTCGCCGGACCGTCGCGGCTGGCTGTGCCTGTGCCTGCTGATTCAACTGGCTGGCTTCATCGGGCTGATCTCGGCGCCGCTGCACCAGCCGGGTATCTGGGTGGCGATGATCGGCTACGGCCTGGGCGCCTGTTTCGCCCTGAGCCTGACGCTGACCCTGGATCATCTCGCCGATGCCGGCGCAGCCGGTCGGCTGGCGGCCTTCGTGCAGGGCATCGGCTTCATCGTCACCGGCATCGTGCCCTACGTCACCGGCTGGCTGCGTGACAGCACCGGGAGCTTCCAGGCTTCGTGGATCCTGCTGGCGGTGTCGGTGGTGCTGATGCTGGGCGTGACGTTGCGCTTCTCGCCCAAGGGATACGCGCGCGCGATGCAGCGGTAGCGGGGATTCGGAGTGGCCGGAGGCCAATCGCGGACAGAGTCCGCGATCGTTTTCAGGCGGGTGGGATGGCTAGACCGACGTCGCGATGTAGATCCGGTAGGTGATGATCGACAGCATGCTCAGCACGCCGATCCACATGAGGAACACACCGACCGGACGATGGCGGATGGTGAAGCCGATCCCCAGCATGAACATGCCGAAGACGAGGATGCCGAGGGTGACGAAGAGGGACGTGGGGTCCAGGGGGATGAAATGAGCGGTGGCGTCCATGGCGAATCCTTGTCTGAAAATTCCGATATAGAAATTCTAGGCCAGGGCGAGGGCGAACTCTTTTGATCCCTGGCAAGTCGCGCCGGATCATAACGGCACAAACCGCCCAGCCCAAGGCTCAGCTCTGCGCCAGACGCTGCCCCTGCTTCGTCAGCACCAGTTGCAGGCCGCGGAACTCGGCCAGCCGCAGGTGCACGAGCCATCTTTTCAGCGCAGGGTGAAAGACATCGCCGCGCCGCACGCCTCGTAGGAGGTCGTGCAACTCGTTACCGCGGCGAGGGGCTGGGATTCTGGTTTCATCGGCGTCGGACACTGAGCGGTATTCCTTATACCTGGTGTCAGTGGATTCTGAATTCGAACAGGCTTCAGCTTATTTTCTATTGCTATCAGAAAATACTGATCGGCATCTGAGTATCTGACAGATTTCGGAACTTGCATGCCAATAGCTAGGAAGCGCCTCGGAAACACGGCCATAAAAAAGCCCCGCGGTCCGGAGCGTCAGACCGCAGGGCCAGAACGGTCGAGAAATTCTCGACCGGGGAGGACCGATCAGGCCGCCGGTGTCGGCTGCCAGCCGCCGCCGAGGGCCTTGTAGATAGCCACGATGCCGCGATACACGTCGACTTCCGCCAGGGCCTGGGCGTCCTCGGCGGCGAGTTGCTCGCGCTCGGCGTCCAGCAGGTTGAGGAAGTCCACGGTGCCTTCGCGGTACTGCAGGCCGGCTTGCTGTGCGGCATTGCGGCTGGCTTCGGACTGGCGCACCAGCGACACCAGGCGCTGCTGGCGCTTGCCGTAGTCGCTGAAGGCGTTCGACGACTCTTCCAGGGCCAGCAGGACCTGCTGCTCGTAGGTCGCCAGGGCGCCATCGGCGTCGGCCTTGGAGGCGCGCAGGCGGGCCCGCACGCTGCCCAGGTCGAAGGCCGCCCAGGTAATGCTCGGGGCGACGCCCCAGGCGCTGGCGGCGGACGAACCGATCTGCGAGCCACGGCCGGCGGTGTAGCCGAGGAAGCCGCCGAGGCTGACTTTCGGGAACAGGTCGGCGGTGGCCACGCCCACATCCGCGGTGGCCGCAGCCAGGCGGCGTTCGGCGGAGGCCACGTCCGGCCTGCGACGCAGCAGCTCGCTCGGATCGCCGATCGGCAACGCCTTGGCGATGGCCGGGAGTTTCTTCGGCGACAGGTCCACGGAGAGCGCGTCCGGGCGCTGGCCGAGGAGGGTGGCGATACGGTTGCGCTGGCGCACTTCCTCGGCCTGCAGTTGCGGCACGCTGGCTTCGGTGGAGGCCAGGCGCGCTTCGGCGCGCTGCACGTCCAGCTCGCTGCCGACACCGGCGTCACGCAGCTGGATGGTCAGGTCGCGGGATTCGCGCTGGTTCTCCAGGTTGCTCCTGGCGATGCTTTCGCGCAGTTGCGCACCGCGCAGCTGCCCATAGGCATCGGCCAGTTCGGCGATCAGGCTGACCTGCAACTGCTGCAGGTCGGCCACGGTGGCTGCGCTCAGCGCGTCGCTGGACTCCAGCTGGCGGCGCACGCGGCCGAACAGGTCGACTTCCCAGATCATGTCCAGACCCAGGTCGTAGCGCTCCTGGTTAACCCGGTCCTCGGTCTGGCCGGGCACCTGGCCCTTGCCGACCTGGCCTTCGGCGCGGCTGGTGACCGTGGGGAAACGGTCATTGGCGACGTCGTCGCGGATCGCCCGCGAAGCCAGCACGCGGGCATAGGCCACGCGCAGCTCGCGGTTTTCCTTGAGGGACTGGTCGACCAGCTGGGTCAGCACGGGGTCGTCGAACTGCTTCCACCAGGCGTCTTCGTAACGGCTGCGGTCGTAGTCCCTGGCCTGCGCGTTGGCGTCCAGTTGGGCCGGCGCGGTGTCCGGCTTCTGGTAGTCGGGGCCGACCATGCACGCGCTGAGGGCCAGCGCGAGCAGGGAGGGGACGAACAGTTTCACGGCACTCTTGCTCACAGCATTGATGGTCATGACGCTCATGCCTGATGGGCCTCGTTATGGTTCGTGTGGCTCAGGGCAGCACGCGCCTGCTTCTTCGCTTCACGGGCTTCCATGAAGCGGCGGATCAGCACATAGAAGACCGGGGTCAGCAGCAGGCCGAAGAAGGTCACGCCGAGCATCCCGGAGAACACCGCGACACCCATGGCATGGCGCATTTCGGCGCCGGCGCCGGACGACAGCACCAGGGGCACCACGCCCATGATGAAGGCGATGGAGGTCATCAGGATCGGTCGCAGACGCAGGCGGCAGGCCTCCAGCACGGCACTCAGGCGGTCCATGCCTTCGTCCTGTTTGTCCTTGGCGAACTCGACGATCAGGATCGCGTTCTTGCACGCCAGGCCCACCAGTACGATCAGGCCGATCTGGGTGAAGATGTTGTTGTCGCCACCGGACAGGATCACGCCCGCGATGGCCGACAGCAGGGTCATCGGCACGATCAGGATCACCGCCAGCGGCAGGCCCCAGCTTTCGTACAGCGCGGCCAGCACGAGGAAGGCGAGCAGCACGCAGAGCGGGAACACGTAGATCGCGGAGTTGCCGGCGAGGATCTGCTGGTAGGTCAGCTCGGTCCACTCGTAGGTCATGCCATTGGGCAGCTCCTGCTTGAGCAGGCGCTCGATGGCTGCCTCGGCCTGGCCGGAGCTGTAGCCCGGTGCGGCGGCGCCGTTGATCTCGGCGGTGATGAAGCCGTTGTAGTGCATCACGCGGTCGGGACCTGCGGTGTCGCTGATCTTGATGAAGGTCGCCAGCGGGACCATTTCACCCTGGTTGTTGCGCACCTTCAGCTGGCCGATCTGCTCGGGTTCGAGACGGAACTGCTGCTCGCCCTGGACGTTCACCTGGTAGGTGCGGCCGAAGCGGTTGAAGTCGTTCGCATACAGCGAGCCCAGGTAGACCTGCAGGGTGTCGAAGATGTCGCTGATTGCCACGCCGTGGGTCTTGGCCTTCTCGCGGTCGATGGCAGCGTCCACCTGCGGCACGTTCACCTGGTAGCTGGTGAACACCGACATGGGGTTCAGTTCCGGCAGCGCGCGGGCCTTGTTGAGGATGTTCTGGGTCTGTGCGTAGAGCTCCTCGTAACCGGCGTTGCCGCGGTCCTCGATCTGCAGGCGGAAGCCACCGATGGTGCCCAGCCCCTGTACCGGCGGCGGCGGGAAGATCGCGATGTAGGCGTCCTGGATATCCGCGAACTGCTTGTTCAGCTCGGCGGCGATCTCGTTGGCCGACATGCCCGGGCCCTTACGCTCGCTGAAGTCCTTCAGCGGGGTGAAGACGATGCCGCTGTTGGGGCTGTTGGTGAAGCCGTTGATCGACAGGCCGGGGAACGACACGGTGTGCTCGATGCCCGGGTGCTTACCGGCAATTTCCGACATGCGCTTGATCACCGCTTCGGTGCGGTCCAGCGTGGCGGCGTCAGGCAGTTGTGCGAAGGCCACCAGGTACTGCTTGTCCTGTTGCGGCACGAAGCCGGTCGGGGTGCTGGAGAAGCCCAGGTAGGTCAGGCCGATCAGGCCTGCATACAGCAGCAGCGCGATGGAGCTGCCGCGCAGCACGCGGGTAACGGTGCCGACGTAGCCATGGCTGGCGCGGTCGAAGAAGCGGTTGAACGGACGGAACAGCCAACTGCCCAGCAGCTTGTCGAGGATCACCGAGAAGCGGTCCTTCGGCTCGTGGTGCCCTTTGAGCAGCACAGCGGACAGCGCCGGCGACAGGGTCAGCGAGTTGAATGCGGAGATCACCGTGGAGATCGCGATGGTCAGCGCGAACTGCCGGTAGAACTGCCCGGTGAGGCCGGAGATGAACGCGGTCGGGATGAACACGGCGCACAGCACCAGCGCCGTGGCGATGATCGGCCCGGTCACTTCCTTCATGGCGCGCTTGGTCGCCTCGACGGGAGTGAGCCCCAGCCCGATGTTCCGCTCGACGTTCTCCACCACCACGATGGCGTCGTCCACCACGATGCCGATGGCCAATACCAGGCCGAACAGCGACAGCGCGTTGAGCGAGAAGCCGAAGGCGTGCATCACCGCGAAGGTGCCGATCAGCGAGACCGGTACGGCGGCCAACGGGATGATCGAGGCGCGCCAGGTCTGCAGGAACAGCACGACCACCAGCACCACCAGGATCAGCGCTTCGAACAGGGTGTGCACCACCGCTTCGATGGAGCCGCGGACGAAGATGGTCGGGTCATAGACGATGGAGTAGTCCACGCCCTGCGGGAAATCCTTCTTCAGCTCGGCCATCTTCTCGCGCACCAGGTTGGAGATGGCGATGGCATTGGAACCAGGGCGCTGGAAGATCGGGATGGCGACCGCCGGCTGGTTGTCCAGCAGCGAACGCAGGGCGTACTGGCTGGAGCCGAGCTCGACGCGGGCGATGTCCTTCAGGCGGGTGATCTCGCCGTCGGGGCCGCTGCGGATGACGATGTTCTCGAACTCTTCTTCGGTGACCAGGCGACCCTGGGTGTTGATCGACAGCTGGAAGCTGGTGTCGCTCGGCGCCGGCGGGGCACCGAGGGAGCCGGCGGCCACCTGGCGGTTCTGCTCGCGGATCGCCGCGACCACGTCGGTGGCGGTCAGGTTGCGCGAGGCGACCTTGTTCGGGTCGAGCCACACGCGCAGCGAGTAGTCACCCATGCCGAACAACTGCACGTCACCCACACCGTCCAGGCGCGCCAGCTCGTCCTTGATGTTGAGGATGGCGTAGTTGGACAGGTAGAGCATGTCGTAGCGGTTATCCGGCGAGGTCAGGTGCACGACCATGGTCAGGTCGGGCGAAGCCTTGTCGACGGTGATGCCGATGCGTGTGACTTCCTCGGGCAGCTTGGGCTGCGTACGGGTCACGCGGTTCTGCACCTGCACCTGCGCATTGTCCAGGTCGGTACCCAGGGCGAAGGTGATGGTCAGGGTCATCTTGCCGTCGGCGGTGGACTGCGAGGACATGTAGAGCATGTTCTCGACGCCGGTGATGGCCTGTTCCAGCGGCGCGGCGACGGTCTCGCCGATCACCTTGGGGTTGGCGCCGGGGAAGTTGGCGCGCACCACCACGGTGGGCGGCACCACTTCGGGGTATTCGCTGATCGGTAGCTGGAACAGCGAGATGGCCCCGCCGATCAGGATGATCAGCGAGAGCACGGCGGCGAAGATCGGCCGCTGGATGAAGAATTGCGAAAAGTTCATGGCTGGTTCCTGTCGCGAACGCTGCGGTTCGCCAAACCCGGGACAAAGGTCACCCAAGGCCCTGGTGGGACAGGGCCTGGTACATCAATCGTTTAAGACAGGGGGTGGTTCGGTCAGAGAGTGCTCAGCCGCGCGGCGCGCCCGGCTTGGCGGATTTCTCGGCCACCTTTGGCGCCTCGAAGCTCTCCAGCGCACGACGCTGGTTTTCGAGGTTGGCGAGGGTTGACTGGCTGGCCATCTCGACACCCTGGGCGTCGACCTGGGCGCCGGGGCGAACCCGTTGCAGGCCGTTGACCACGATGCGGTCACCCTTCACCAAACCGCTGCGGACGATGCGCAGGCCTTCCAGTTTCGGGCCCAGTTCGATGCCGCGGTACTGCGCCTTGCTGTCCTTGTCGACCACCAGTACGAACTTCTTGCCCAGGTCGGTGCCGACCGCTTCGTCCTTGATCAGCGCGGCGGGGTAGGTGCCGCTGCCGACCAGCTTGATGCGGGCATACAGGCCGGGGGTGAACTGGTTGGCGTCGTTGTCGAACACCGCGCGACCGCGGATGGTGCCGGTCTTCGGGTTGACCTGGTTGTCGAGGAAGTCCAGGCGACCCTGGTGGGGGAAGCCATCCTCGCCGGTCAGGCCCAGGTACACCGGGCTAGTGCCGCGCGCATCCGGGCCGCCCTTGCGGGCGAGGTCGACGTACTTCAGGTAGACGCGCTCGTCGGCGTCGAAGTAGGCGTAGACCTTGTCGGTGGACACCAGGGTAGTCAGCAGGCTCTGGCCGCTGTTCACCAGGTTGCCGGCGGTCACTTCGGCGCGCGAGACGCGGCCGTCGATGGGCGCGGTGATCTGGGTGAACGACAGGTTCAGCCGGGCGTTGTCCAGTTCCGCCTGGGTCGCGGCGACCACGGCTTTCGCCTCGGTGGCGGCGGCGGTGCGGGCGTCGGCCAATTCAGCGGAGATGGCGTTGGTGGCACGCAGGCGCACACCACGAGCATCTTCATTGACGGTACGGGTCTGGTTGGCACGGGCTTGTTGCAGCTGGGCTTCCAGGCGATGGACCTCGGCCTGGAACGGCCGCGGGTCAATCTGGAACAGCAGGTCGCCTTTCTTCACCAGGGCGCCTTCACGGAAGGCGACGCGGTCGATGTAGCCGGAGACGCGCGGACGCAGTTCGACGGATTCCGGAGCCTCCAGGCGGCCGGTGAATTCGTCCCATTCGTTGATTGGCTGTTCGATGACGTCCGCCACGCTGACCTTGGGGGCGGCCATGTTCTGTGCCGCCTCCTGGCCCTTGCCGCAGGCGCTGAGAACCAGCACGGCGGCCAACGCCAACGGAATACGCAAGGTGTTCAGATTTCGCTCCATGGAAAAGACTCCGGCGTTCTAATTGGTTTATGGATTTCTAATGGAGCGGAGTCTGCGTGCGCGGGGGGTTGGGAACTAATCGAACGAGAGAATTTTGATTATCACGTGGAGTGATAAAAGCCTTTGCACTATTCGTATGAATAGATAGATAGAAGAGCGCGCACCAATAGATTGAAGAAGTGAGTACGGCATATGCACTCGCCGACACGTTCAGGATGGGCGCTCGGTACCCCCTCACCTTAACCCTCTCCCAGCGGGAGAGGGGACCGTTCGGAGCAGGGGAACGCTGCAGTTTCAGCCGGCACGGTCGGCTCCCTCTCCCTCAGGGAGAGGGCTGGGGTGAGGGAAGGATCCCACTCCGATGCGTCGGCGAAGTGGCTCGCTCTTGCAGGGGTACACGCTATGGAACTCAGTGCGTAGGGCGCATAACGCCCTCGGCGTTATCCGCCATGGCGGATAACCCGTTCCGGGTTATCCGCCCTACAGGTGGGGAATGGGAGGGGGGTGCGTCAGAGACTGTCCGGATCACCCACGAACATGGTGATCCGCGAACGCAGCCAGCGCTCGGCCGGGTCCTGGTCCTGGGCGCCGCGCCAGACCATCGACAGCTCGGCCAGGCGGGTGGGGAAGGGCGGGTCTTCGGCGCGCAGGCCGCCGGCGGCGGTCAGGGCCAGGGCCACGTATTCGGGCACGGTGGCGATGATGTCGGTGCCGGCCAGCAACTGGGCGAGGCCGACGAACTGCGGCACGGCCAGCACCACCTGGCGCTTGCGCTCCATCTCGGCCAGCGTCTGGTCGACGAAGCCGTCCAGGTCGCCCGCATAGGACACCAGCGCGTGCGGGCGCGCGCAGTAATCATCGAGGGTCAGCGCACCGGGAATCGAATCGGCCCGCAGGATCTTCCAGGTGCTGCGGCGCAGGGTCTTGCGCTTGGCATTGGCCGGCAGCTCGTCGGTGTAGCTCACGCCCACGGAGATTTCCCCGGACGACAGCAATTGCGGCATCAACAGGTAGTTGGCGCGGCGCACCACCAGGGTGATGCCCGGTGCTTCCGAGCGCAGGCGGCGCAGCAGCGGCGGCAGCAGGCCGAACTCCACGTCGTCGGACAGGCCGATGCGGAACACCGCCTTGCTGGTGGCCGGGTCGAAGTCGGCGGCGCGGCTCAAAGCCGTGGAGATGGAGTCCAGCGCCGGCGAGAGGTGGCCGAAGATTTCCTGGGCCCGCGCGGTGGGTTCCATGCTGCGTCCGGTGCGGACGAACAGCGGATCGTCGAACAGGCCGCGCAGGCGCGCCAGGGCTGCACTGATCGCCGGCTGGCCGAGAAACAGCTTCTCGGCGGCGCGGGTCACGCTGCGTTCATGCATCAGCGTCTCGAAAACGATCAACAGGTTGAGGTCAACCTTGCGAAGGTCGTTGCGGTTCATGGGGACTCCCTGGCGATGGGGGAAAAGTGAGGCCGACCGTGTCCTGAGTCAAGTCTGTCAGATAAGTCCTTGATCAATTTCTACTTTTTTAAAGAGAATCACGCCCCGGATGCGTGGTCAGAGTTTGTAAGGTACCGACCTCCACGCACGGTCGCGCAGACCCGCCGCAGAGCCTCCGGGCCGCGCCGGACAAGCATTTCACCGCGTGCCGAATCATCGCCGTTTATGTCCATTATCAATGGCGAACGGTGGCGTCACCCGGAAAGCCCGGATAGAGTCCGTGGCTATGAAGCACTACAAAGGCGAGGTATGTGATGTCCCGCATGATCCGTTTCCACCAGTTCGGTGACGCCTCGGTCCTGAAGATCGAGGAAATGCCGACCCCGCAACCGGGGCCGGGTGAAGTACTGATCCGTACCCAGGCACTGGGCGTCAGTTGGCGCGACGTGCTCTGGCGGCAGAACCTCGCCCCGGATCAGGCCAAGTTGCCGGCGGGCATCGGCTATGAACTCTCCGGCATCGTCGAAGCCGTGGGCGAGGGTGTGGAAGACCTCGAGCCTGGCGTGGCGGTGGCCAGCTTCCCGGCGAACTCGCCGAACCTGTATCCGGCCTGGGGTGACCACGTCATCCTGCCGCGCACGTCGCTGACCCGCTATCCGGATGTCCTGACCCCGGTCGAGGCGGCGGTGCACTACACCGGCCTGATGTACTCCTATTTCGCCCTGGTGGAGCTTGCCCAGATCAAGCCCGGCCAGCGCGTGCTGATCACCGAGGCCGGCCATTGCCTGGCCCCGCAGGCGGTGCAGCTCGCCAAGGCTCTGGGCGCCCAGGTAATCGCCACCACCAGCCACGAGGAAACCCGCGAGTTCCTCAAGGGCCTGGGGGCGGACAAGGTCATCTATACCGAGGAACAGGACCTGGTACTGGAAGTCGAGCGCTTCACCAAGGGTGAAGGCGTCGAGATCGTCCTCGACCAGTGCGCCGGCCCGCAGATGAAACTGCTGGGTGACGTGGCAGCCCCGCGCGGCAAGCTGATCCTGTACGGCATCAACGGCGGCAACGATGCAGCCTTCCCGGCCTGTGCGGCCTTCAAGAAGCACCTGCAGTTCTTCCGCCACTGCGTGCTGGACTTCACCGGGCAGCCGGAGATCGGCCTGACCCGCAACGACGAAGCCGTGCAACGGGCGCTGACCGCGATCAACCAGATGACCGCCGACCAGTTGCTCAAGCCGAGCATCGACCGGGTGTTCGATTTCGCCCAGTACCTGGACGCCAACACCTACATGGAAACCTGCCCGGGCGGCGGCCGTGTAGTGATCAGGATGCCGGAGTGATCCTGCATCCATGAGGCGAGAAAGCCACTCTTCGGAGTGGCTTTTTTGTGCGCGCGGGATTCCCGGTATCCCTGTAGGAGCGTGCTTGCTCGCGAACAGAGTTTCCGGCCACACCAGCGTCAAGCGGGTTCGCGAGCAAGCTCGCTCCTGCAGACAATCACGCAGGACGCTCCGAGCGACCATCCTGCGCAGAATCAGGCAAGCCTCCAGAGAACCAGGCAAACCGCTCGGCGTCTTCCTCGCGTATCGTCGCGGCACAGGCCGGCGCTTGCGCCTAGGCTGAATCCATTGCGTGCCGAAGCCCGCGTGCTTCGCCCCATTCCATCACCCGCAGAAGAGGTGAAACCCCTGATGATTACCGTGAACCTGAACGGCAAGGACCACCAGCTCGACGCCCCCGGCGAGATGCCGCTGCTCTGGGCCCTGCGCGATGTCGCCGGCATGACTGGCACCAAGTACGGCTGCGGCATGGCGCTGTGCGGTGCCTGCACCGTGCATGTCGACGGCCAGCCGACGCGCTCCTGCGTCACCCCGCTGGCGGCGGTGGCCGGCAAGAAGATCACCACCATCGAGGCGGTGGCCGAGCAACCCGCCGGCAAGGCCGTGCAGGACGCCTGGCGCAAGCTCGACGTGGTGCAGTGCGGCTACTGCCAGTCCGGGCAGATCATGTCGGCCACTGCGCTGCTGGCTTCGAACAAGGCGCCCAGCGATGCCGATATCGATGCAGCGATGAGCGGCAACATCTGCCGCTGCGCCACCTATGCGCGGATCCGCGCGGCCATCCACGACGCCGCCCAGACCCTGGCCTGAGGACCGACACCATGCTCGAACCCCGTATCGACCAACTGCCGGCCGAGGCTGGCAGCATCCTCAACGTCAGCCGCCGCAGCTTCCTGCGCGGCGCCGGTGGCCTGGCCCTGGGCATCTATTTCGCACCGCTGCTGGGCAAGCTGGGAGATGCCCAGGCAGCCAGCGACTTCGAACCGAATGCCTTCGTGCGAATCGCCCCTGATGGCACCGTCACTGTGATCGCCAAACATGTGGAGATGGGCCAGGGCAGCTACACCGGCCTCGCCACCCTGGTGGCGGAGGAGTTGGATGCCGACTGGAGCCACGTGCAGGTCGAAGGCGCCCCAGCCGATGCCAAGCGCTACGCCAACCTGGCCTTCGGCAACCTGCAGGGCACTGGCGGCAGCAACGCCATGGCCAATTCCTTCGAGCAGATGCGCAAGGCCGGCGCCAGCGCCCGCGCCATGCTGGTGGGCGCGGCGGCGGAGCAGTGGAAGGTGCCTGCGGAGCAGATCGAGGTGCACGACGGCGTCGTCAGCCACGCGGCTTCCGGACGCAAGGCCGGCTTCGGCGAACTCGCGGAGGCGGCGGCGAAACAGCCGGTGCCGGCGGACGTGAAGCTCAAGGATCCGAAGGACTTCAAGCTGATCGGCCAGGTGCAGCTGCCGCGCAAGGACAGCCCGTCGAAGACCGACGGTACTGCGCAGTTCACCCAGGACGTGCACCTGCCGGACATGCTGGTGGCCGTGGTCGCCCACCCGCCGCGCTTCGGCGGTGTGCCGGCGAAGGTCGATGCGAGCAAGGCCAAGGCCGTGCCCGGCGTGGTGGACGTCGTGCAGTTCCCCGGCAGCGAGCGGCGTTTCGCCGGTGTCGCGGTGCTGGCGAAGAATACCTGGGCCGCGCGCCAGGGCCGTGATGCGCTGCAGGTCGAGTGGGACGAGAGCAAGGCCTTCAAGATGGGCAGCAAGGAAATCTTCGCCCAGTACCGCGACATGGCCAGCAAGCCGGGCCTGGTGGCGCGCAACGACGGCGATATCGCCAAGGCGCTGGAGAAGCCGGCGCACCTGATCGAGGCGGAATATCAGTTCCCCTATCTCGCCCATGCCGCCATGGAACCGCTGAACTGCGTGGTATTCCTCAAGGAGGACGGCTGTCAGATCTGGAACGGCGAGCAGTGGCAGACCGGCGATCAGATGTCGGTGGCGCAGTTGCTGGGCATGCAGCCCGAGCAAGTGAGCATCACCCAGTTGTACGCCGGCGGCAGCTTCGGCCGCCGCGCCAACCCGCACTCGGACTACGTGCTGGAAGCGGCGGCGATCGCCAAGGCTGCCCGCGAGCAGGGCGTGAAGGTGCCGATCAAGATGGTCTGGACCCGCGAGGACGACACCCGCGCCGGCTATTACCGCCCGGCCTTCCTGCACCGCGCGCGACTGGCGGTGGATGCCCAGGGCAACCTGGTGGGCTGGGAGCAGCGGCTGGTGGGGCAATCCTTTATCGTCGGGACGCCGTTCGAGAAGTTCATGGTCAAGGACGGCATCGACAAGATCGCCGTGGAAGGCGCCGCCGATCTTCCCTACGCCGTGCCCAACCTGCGCGTCGAGCAGGCGCTGGCAGACAATGTGACGGTTCCGACCCAGTGGTGGCGCTCGGTGGGCCATACCCACACGGCGTTCTCCACTGAAACACTGGTCGACGAAGCAGCTGTCGCCGCCAAGCAGGACCCCTACGAGTTCCGCCGCAAGCTGCTGGCGGAACACCCGCGTCACCGCGGTGCACTGGAACTGGTGGCGCAGCGCGCCAACTGGCTGGCGCCGCTGGAGAAGGGCAAGGAAGGCGAGCAGCGCGGCCGGGGTATTGCCGTGCACGAGTCGTTCGGCAGCTTTGTCGCCCAGGTAGTGGAGGTGACCTACAAGGCGGACAAGAGCTTCAAGGTGGACCGCGTGGTCTGCGCGGTGGATTGCGGCTTGGCGATCAACCCGGACGTGATCAAGGCGCAGATGGAGGGCGGCATCGGCTTCGCCCTGTCGGCGGCGCTGCACAGCGCCATCACCCTGACCGACGGCAAGGTCGACCAGTCCAACTTCCACGACTTCCAGGTATTGCGGATCAACGAGATGCCGGTAGTGGAAGTGCACATCGTGCCATCGGCCGAGCCGCCCACCGGCGTGGGTGAACCGGGGGTGCCGCCGCTGGCGCCGGCACTGGCCAATGCGCTGTTTGCGGCGACCGGCAAGCGTATCCGCACCCTGCCGATCGGCAATCAGCTACAGGCGTGATGCCCGGCTGGTAACACAAATGCCCCGCACGAGCGGGGCATTTGCTTGGCAGGGTCTAAACTTTCCCGAGATCAGGCAACCAGGGCCTGCTGTTCGTGCCCTTCGCAGATCAGCTCGCGCAGCACCCGGCGTTCTTCGGGCAGGGTGGCGGCGTTGTGCAGCGCCAGGCCGCCTTCGTCGTCGGGCACGGCGATCTGGGTCTCGAAGTGCAACTGCACTTCGTCCAGAGTGATGTAGGTGATGCGGTAAGCCGCCTCTGTGCTGTGCATGGTCGCAGGCTCGGTGTGGGAGGGCGCAGGCCCGATGGAGGCATCGTCGCGCCGGGCGGGCAAGGGCGGAAGTGAAACACCGTGATGGTGAACATCACCAAAGGCGATGGTGCCGGCGAGATTTTCCGGCATCTGTCATGCAGGACAGGTATCCTGCGCGGGCGTGCCCAAAACGGGCATTTTGTAAATCGAATTGGAGCAGTGACATGAGCCGCGACAAGCAGCTTTTCCCGGAAGACGAAATCGGCGATGCCCTGTGGGCCCTGCAGGAAGACGGCGAAGACCTCTCCCTCGAGCATGAGGTGGAGTTCGCGGTGATCTTCCCGGACGAGCAGTCCGCCCTGGACTTCGCCATCATGCTGCTGCAGAACGGGCAGAAGGTGGCGTACTCCGAGTACGACGGCAACGACAAGCTGCCCTGGCAGGTCCTGGCCTACCCGGTGATGGAGCTCAGCCACGAGCACATCAGCGGCTATGCCGCACTGCTGTCCGAGCACTCCGCCGACCTCGGTGGTCAGATGGACGGCTGGTCGGCGCTCTGATCGGCTGATGCCTCATGAAAAACGGCGCCTTCGGGCGCCGTTTTTCTTTGAGCGGGCGCTTCACGCCGTGTCGCTGGAATCTGCAGCTTAGAGGGCTTCCAGCGGATTCGGCTCCTTGCCGGGGGCAGATTTCTCGCGCTCGTGGAGATGTCGTACTTCTGCAATAGCCGTTTCCCGCGAGTACGCATTGGCTTTTCCCCTATGACGACCAGGCAAGGCGCGGCAATCATTAGTCTCCACTCATTCGATTGATTGCAGAGGTTACCTATGGGATTGCCGGTCAGGGAGGTTATCGACCTTGTGTCGTTTGAAAAAGCCGACATCAGGGTTGGGCAGATTCTGGCGATTAGTGAAGTGGAGGGTTCGCGGAAGTTGCTACGTTTCACGGTCGATTTTGGCAGTTTCAGTCGCGAGATCTTGTCGGCGATCAGGAAAGAGAGGGAGTCCTTCAGCAGTCTGGTCGGCAAGCAGGCGCTTTTTCTGATCAATCTGCAGCCCAAGGAGATTGCCGGGATCGTTTCCAACGGCTTGATTCTCGATCTGGGTTATTCCGAGGGTCTGCGCCCCACGGCCTTCATCGTCCCGGAATTCAATGTTCCCAATGGCACCCGCTTGGGGTGACGGGGACGCCGTAACGAAAAGGCCCACGCGAAGTGGGCCTTTTCATAAGAGCAGAAATTCACTCCGGCAACGGTGCCTGCCGCGCCACCTGGCGCAGTGCCTGCTCGTAGTAGTCGGTACTCTGCGCCCCGGAGATCAGCTGGCGGCCGTTGAGGATTACCGCCGGCACGGCGCGGATACCGTGGCTGGTGTAGAAGTCCTCCTCGGCCACTACCTCGTCGGCGTAGGCATCGCTGTCGAGGATTTCCCGCGTGCGCACGGCGTCCAGGCCGACGCTGACGGCCACTTCCAGCAGCACTTCCGGGTCGCTCGGGTTGCGCCCTTCGCCGAAGTAGGCGTGCAGCAGCGCCTGTTTCAGCGCCACGTCGCGGTGCGATTCCGCCGCCCAGTGCAGCAGGCGATGGGCATCGAAGGTGTTGTAGATGCGGTCGCGCTTCTTCAGGTCGAAGTGCACGCCGACTTCCTCGCCCATGGTGCGCAGGTGTTCCTGGTTGCGGGCAATGTCCTCGGCGCTGCTGCCGTACTTGCGCTGCAGGTGTTCCACCAGGTCTTCCCCTTCAGCGGGCATGTCGGCGTTGAGTTCGAAGGGCTTGATGCGCAACTCCACGGTCAACTCGCTGTCCACCCGGCGCATGGCTTCGAGCAGGCCGTTGAGGCCGATGGCACACCAGGGGCAGACCACGTCGGAGACGAAATCAACGGTAATGGCATCGCTCATGGGGGCGATCTCCGGCAAATGGGCGAGCATCAAGCATGGACCCGAATGGGTATTCCAATCCAGTAACGGGGCGGACGGAAGGCTCTGCGGCAACCCCAGAACCAGCGTAACCCGCTGATTCTGAAAGCTGATCGGCGTTTGTCAGGCCGACGGCGAGCCGCCAGGAAGGCCGGCGCCATCGGTGGAAGAGGGGCGACGTCCCTGTCGCGAAGGGGAAATCAGAAGTCCAGGGTCATCGACAGTTTCAGGGTGCGCGGGTCGCCCTGGGTCAGGTAGCCACCGATGGTGGAGGCCCAGTACGACTTGTTGGCGACGTTCTCCAGGTTGGCGCGCAGGGTCACGTCGCGCTCGTCCACCTTGAAGGCATAGCGGGCGCCGAGGTCGAAGCGGGTCCAGGCCGGGATGCTGAGGTCGTTGGCTGCGTCCAGGTACTGGCCGCCGGTGCGCAGCATGCGGCCGTTGATGGCTGCACCCTGGATACCCGGCACATCCCAGTCGGCGCCCAGGTTGTACTGGAAGGTCGGCACGCCGACGGCGCGGTTACCGTCGGTCTTGCCGCCAGCGGTGTTCTTCAGTTCGGTGTCGATCCAGGTGCCGCCGGCCAGCAGGCGCAGGCCGTCCACCGGCTCGCCGAAGACGTTCAGCTCGATGCCGCGGTTTTCCTGCTCGCCGTCGACGCTGAATATCTTCGAGTCCGGGTCGGTGGTGCTGAAGGGCTGCTCGATGCGGTAGAAGGCGAGGTTGCCGCCGTAGCTGCCGAAGTCCAGCTTGGCGCCCACTTCCACCTGCTTGGAGCGGTTCGGTGCGAAGACTTCACCGAAGTTCGCTGCGCTGCTGGGCGCGGTCGGGCCGGCGGCCAGGCCTTCGATGCGGTTGGCGTAGAGCGACAGGTACTCGGTGGGCTTCACCACCAGGCCGTAGACCGGCGTGGTGATGGATTCGTCGTAGGTGGCGGTGCGCTTGCCGACGTAGTTCCAGCCATCGGTGCCGATGCTCTGGCGGCGTACGCCCACGGTCAGCAGCACACGGTCGTCGAGGAAGCCAAGGGTATCGGCGGCGGCCAGGCTCTTGTTCAGTGTCTTGCCGACGATGCCGGGGTCGCTGTAGTCGCCGCCGGTGAGGGTTGGCGCGGGCTTGGGCGTCTGCACCGGGTTATAGATGTCGGTGGGGTAGCGCTTGGTGGTCATGGTATAGGCGCTGCGCTGCTCGGCCCAGATGCCGGCGACGCTGAGGTTCATCTGGTGGCTGACCGGGCCGGTGGCGAAGTGGCCGTTGAGGCCGGCCATGGCGCTCTTGTTGTCCTCGTCGTGGGTGGCATCCATCATGCCGCCGCCTGCGGCGCCATTATTGTCGCTGAGCGTCAGGGCCGAGTAGGCGCCATTCTCGCGGGTGTGCTTGGCGCCGCCGGAGAGGTAGGCGGTCCAGCTGTCATTGAGGTCGTACTCGGCGCGGAACATGCCGAAGGTGTCTTCCAGCTGGGAATAGCTCCAGGACTGGCCGTAGTTGTGGTCGGCGTCCGGGGCGTGGGGAATGCTGCTGACGCCGGTGCCGACGTAGACCACCGGGCGTCCCTGGTTGATGCGCTGCTTCTGGTAGCCGAAGTCAGTCATCAGGCGCAGGCGCTCGCCGCGGTAGTCGAGGTTGACGGTGGCCAGCTTGTAGCGCTGGTTCTCGTCGTCGACGCCGGTCTCGCCCTCGCGCTGGGCCAGGTTGACCCGCGCGCCGAAGCGGTTGTCCTCGCCGAAGCGCTGGCCGAGGTCAAGGTGCTCGCTGATCTGGTTGTCGCTGCCGTAGCCCAGGGTCACGCTGCGGGTGGGGTTGTCTTCGGCGCGCTTGGTCTGCAGGTTGACCGCGCCGCCGATGCCGCTGCCGCTGGGTGTCACGCCGTTGATGAAGGCGTTGGGACCCTTGAACAGTTCGACGCGCTCCAGCGATTCGGTGCCGATGATCTGCCGCGGGGTGACGCCGTACAGGCCGTTGAGCGAGACGTCGTCGGTACTCAGCGGCAGGCCGCGGATGACGAAGATCTGCGAGAAGTTGCCGTAGCCATTGCCCTGGCGCACCGAGGCATCGTTGAGCAGCACATCGCCGACGGTCTGTGCCTGCTGGTCCTGAATGGTCCTGGCGGTGTAGCTGGTGAAGCTGAAGGGCACGTCCTGCATGTCCTGGTCACCCAGCATGCCCAGCCGCGCGCCACGGGCGACCTGGCCACCGGCGTAGGCGGGCGGCAGCTCGCCGCGTTGCTGCGCGGCGCCGCTGACGGTGGTGGCGTCCATCTCCAGGGCGCCGCTGTCATCCGGCGCCGCTTCCACGCCGTAGCCGCTGCTCTTGCGCACCAGGCGGTAGCCGCTGCCTTCGAGCAGGTGCTCAAGGCCCTGCTCCGGCGCGTAGTTGCCTTTCAATCCAGCGCTTTGCTGGCGGTTCAGCGCCTGCGCCTCGAATGCCAGCGGCACGCCGGCCTGTGCAGCGAAGCGGGCCAGCACCTCGCCCAGCTGGCCGGGGGCGATGTCGTACTGGCGCTGCTGGCTGCTGGCTTCGGCCGCCAGGGTGGGCAGCACGACGCCGCCAGTCAGGGCCAGGCCGACGGCCAGGGCAAGGGAGTGGGGGCGGAGGCGGGAGCGGAGGAGCATGGAGTGTTCCTGTCGGCGAATAGAGGTTGTCTTCCTCTTCACCGGGCGAGATCGGAAAAGGTGTCAGGGGTGGGCGAAAAAATTTCAGGTTGTCTGTTCTGTAGGAGCGAGGGGGGCGCCCAGCTCTTGCTCGCGAACCGCCCAGCGCCAGCGCGGCCGGAGAATCTGTTCGCGAGCAAGCTCGCTCCTACAGGGCAATGGATAGTTCGGAGTGGTGGCATGCCCTCACCCCAATCCTCTCCCAGGGGGAGAGGGAGCAGATCGTGCCGGCTGACGCCGAGGGTTTCGTCCTGCACCACACGGCTCCCTCTCCCTGAGGGAGAGGGCTGGGGTGAGGGGGACGCCGTGGGCGCAGGAATAGCAGGAGGCACACTTTGCTCCCGGCTCACGCCGGCTCCACCGTCACCCAGTAGCGCGTCAGCCGACGCAGCTTCACCGGCAGCATGTCCGCCAGCAGTGCCAGCCCGGCGTCGCTGTCGCCGACTGGGATCGCCCCGGTGACGCGCAGGTTCGCCAGGCGCGGGTCGCAGCGCAGGAAGCCGCTGCGATAGCGGCCAAGTTCTTCCAGCAGAGCATCCAGGCGCATGCCCTGGGCCAGCAGCATGCCGTTCTCCCAGGCGCTGGCGTTGGCATCCGCGCTTTGCAGGGACTGGAAGCCCTGCGCCCCGAACACCAGTTGCTGGCCGGCGTTGACTACCTGGCTCGCGGCTCCCGGCAATTCGACGCTGACTTCCTTGTCCAGCACCGCGACCCGGCAGGCGTCGCCCAGGTCGCGCAGGCTGAAGCGCGCGGCCGGCGTGCGCAACAGGCCATGACGGCTGTCGACGAGGAAGGGGCGTGGATCGGGGAGGGCGTCGACGAGGATTTCGCCTTCCACCAGGCTGAGGCGGCGTTCGCGGGCGTTGAAAGCGACATTCACCGCGCTGCCGGTATTCAGCGTGATCTGGCTGCCGTCCGGCAGACGCAGGTGCTTGCGCTCGCCCACGGCGGTGCGCAGGTCGGCATTCCACTCCGCCCACGGCATCTGCCGGGCTACCAGCCAGGCAGCGGGCGCCACGGCCATCAGCACGCCCAGGCGGTTGAGCATCTGCCGGCGACTCAGGCCCGTGCGTTGCAGGCTTTGCCGGCCCAGGCCCGGCGGCAGCTGGCGCAGGCCCAGCAACGCTTCGGCGCGGCGCCAGGCTTCGGCGTGCTGGGCGCTGCGCGCGCGCCATTGCTCGATGGCCTGCAGGTCGGCGCTGCTGGCCGGGTGTTCGTTCAGGCGCACCAGCCAGTCGGCGGCTTCGCCGAGGATGCCGGGGTCCAGTGGTTGCTCGCGCATCAGGCGACGCTCAGGCAGGCGACGAAACCGGCACGCATGTAGCGCTTTACGCTGGCCAGGGAAACGCCCAGGCGCTCGGCGATCACCGGGTAGGTCAGGCCATCCAGTTGCGACAGCAGGAAAGCCTCGCGGGTCAGCACCGGCAATTCGCTCAGGGCGGCGTCGATGCGCTCCAGCGCCTCGATGATCAGCTCGCGGGTTTCCGGGCCGGGCACCAGCTCTTCGGGCAGCGCGGCGACGCTTTCCAGGTAGGCACGCTCGATCTCCTGGCGCCGCCAGCGGTCCACCAGCAGGCCCTTGGCAATGTGGGTGAGAAGGGCGCGCGGGCGTTCGCCGAGGTCTTCCAGCGGCCGCCGCAACAGGCGCAGGAAGGTGTCATGGGCAAGATCGGCGGCATCCCAGGCGTTGCCCAGCTTTCCGCGCAGCCACTGCTGGAGCCAGCCGTTGTGCTCGTTATAGAGAGTGTGCAGGTGCTGTGGGGAAGGGGTTTCGACGAGAGCCACGGTGCGTGCGTCAGATTTTCATTTGAGAATGTATATCATTTTAGGGTTTTCCCGCCGTGCAACGCAATGCCGGAGCGACGCAGCCGGTCGGACTGCGACACCAGCGCCCCCGCCATACTGGAATTGCCACGAAGACGCGCTACCTTGAGCCTGTTGCGCTCAGAAATTTCTGACGCCGCATTTCCTCCCGCCGTCCCGCGCAGGCAACGGACCCGCAGCAGCAGGCCCGGCAGTCAACCAGCAGAAACGGAGCACACCATGGCTCGCAATACGCCCATCGAGCTTTACCGCAATATCGGCATCGTCGCCCACGTGGACGCCGGCAAGACCACCACGACCGAGCGCATTCTTTTCTACACCGGTGTGAACCACAAGATGGGCGAGGTGCACGACGGCGCGGCGACCATGGACTGGATGGTGCAGGAACAGGAACGCGGCATCACCATCACCTCGGCGGCCACCACGGCGTTCTGGCAGGGCTCCACCAAACAGTACGACCACAAGTACCGCTTCAACATCATCGACACCCCCGGCCACGTCGACTTCACCATCGAGGTGGAGCGCTCCCTGCGCGTGCTCGATGGCGCGGTGGTGGTGTTCAGCGGCGCCGACGGCGTCGAGCCGCAGTCCGAGACGGTCTGGCGCCAGGCCAACAAGTACCACGTGCCGCGCCTGGCCTACGTCAACAAGATGGACCGCCAGGGTGCCGACTTCCTCCGCGTGGTCGCGCAGATCAAGCAGCGCCTGGGCCACACGCCGGTGCCGATCCAGCTGGCCATCGGCTCGGAGGAAAACTTCGCCGGGCAGATCGACCTGGTGAAGATGAAGGCCATTGTCTGGAACGATGCCGACCAGGGCACCAGTTACACCGAGGAACCGATCCCCGCAGAACTGCAGGCGCTGGCGGACGAGTGGCGCGCGCACATGATCGAGGCCGCTGCCGAAGCCAACGACGAGCTGATGAACAAGTACCTCGAAGGCGAGGAACTGAGCATCGCGGAAATCAAGGCCGGCCTGCGCCAGCGCACCCTGGCCAACGAGATCGTCCCGGCGGTACTGGGTTCCTCGTTCAAGAACAAGGGCGTGCCGCTGGTACTCGACGCCGTCATCGACTACTTGCCGGCGCCCTCGGAAATCCCCGCGATCAACGGCACCGACCCGGACGATGAAGAAAAACACCTGGAGCGCCACGCCGACGACAGCGAACCGTTCTCCGCGCTGGCCTTCAAGATCGCTACCGACCCCTTCGTCGGCACCCTGACCTTCGCCCGCGTCTATTCCGGCGTGCTGAGCAGCGGCGACGCCGTGCTCAACTCGGTGAAGACCAAGAAGGAACGCGTCGGCCGGATGGTGCAGATGCACGCCAACCAGCGCGAGGAGATCAAGGAAGTGCGCGCCGGCGACATCGCCGCGCTGATCGGCATGAAGGATGTCACCACCGGCGACACCCTGTGTTCCATCGACAAGCCGATCATCCTCGAACGCATGGACTTCCCCGACCCGGTGATCTCCGTGGCCGTGGAACCCAAGACCAAGGCCGACCAGGAGAAGATGGGCATCGCCCTCTCCAAACTGGCCCAGGAAGACCCCTCGTTCCGCGTCAAGACCGACGAGGAGACCGGGCAGACCATCATCTCCGGCATGGGCGAGCTGCACCTGGACATCATCGTCGACCGCATGCGCCGCGAGTTCAACGTCGAGGCCAACATCGGCAAGCCGCAGGTGGCCTACCGCGAGGCGATCCGCAGGAAGTGCGAGATCGAAGGCAAGTTCGTCCGCCAGTCCGGCGGCCGTGGCCAGTTCGGCCATTGCTGGATTCGCTTCGAGCCGGGCGACGAGGGCAAGGACGGGCTGGAGTTCGTCAACGAGGTGGTCGGCGGCGTGATCCCGCGCGAATTCATCCCGGCGATCCAGAAGGGCATCGAGGAACAGATGCAGAACGGCGTGCTCGCCGGCTACCCGCTGATCGGCCTGAAGGCCTCGGTATTCGACGGCTCCTACCACGACGTCGACTCCAGCGAGATGGCATTCAAGATCGCCGCCTCCATGGCCACCAAGCAGCTCTCGCAGAAGGGCGGCGCGGTGCTGCTGGAGCCGGTGATGAAGGTCGAGGTGGTGACGCCGGAGGACTACATGGGCGACGTGATGGGCGACCTGAACCGCCGGCGCGGGCTGATCCAGGGGATGGAAGATACGCCGGCCGGCAAGGTCATCCGCGCCGAGGTGCCGCTGGGAGAGATGTTCGGCTACGCCACCGACGTGCGCTCGATGTCCCAGGGGCGCGCGAGCTACTCGATGGAGTTCACCAAGTACGCCGAGGCGCCGGCGAACATTGCCGAGGCGATTATCAAGAAGTCCCACGGCTGAGGTTTCCCTGAGCCAACGACGGCGCCTTCGGGCGCCGTTTTCTTTGACAGGGCCCGGCGGAGCTTTTCGTAGGGCGCATAACGCGCCAGCGTTATCCGCCGCGGGCCTATCGGCGGATAACCCGTTTCGGGCTATGTGCCCTACGGTTCTGCCCCGGCTTTTGCTCTGGCTCATCAGGATTTCCAGAGAAACCTCCGCGCGCTCCGGAGTGCCCCTTTCAGGAGGCCGAAGGTGATCGGAGTTTCAGGGGTTGAGCGACATGGATGTCGCGAGAGCTGCGATGGGCCAGGGATGGCCCTTCGCAGCGGGCCCCTGAAGCTCCGAAGAACCGAGGGTATTTTTCGCGAAGCGAAAAACCGGATGCAGGGGCAAGACCTTTTGGTTCCTTTTGGGGCGTTTGCCAAAAGAAACTCGCCCGAGGGGGCGAAACAAGAAGTTCACGCGTACGCCGAAGCGGCGCATTAACACCCAACCGCAAGCAAGAACATCGCGTACAAAGTCTGCTGCTACGGGAGCCGGCCTGTGTGGCGCGCAATGTCCGCGATACTTCAAGTTCTGGTGTTTAGCACCGCATTTGAGTGTTCGGATGTATTGGGTTTCGCCCCCTCGGGCGAGTCACTTTTCCAAACGCCGAAAAGTAACCAAAAGGCTTGCCCCGGACATCCGGTTTTTCGCTTGGGGCGAAAAATGCCCTCGTTGAAGCAAAGTTTCAGGGGCACGCCGCGAAGGGCCATCCCTGGCCCATCGCGGCTCTCGCGGCATCCATGCCACTCGACCCCTGAAACTCCGCTTCAACGAGGCCTCCTGAACGGGGCACTCGGAGTGTGTGGGCGTTTCTCTGGAAGTCTTCGAGTGCCAAAAGCCGATCTTCCCGTGTTGGAGCGGGCTACGCCGCGATCCGCTGGCAAGGAAGGCGGCCGATCACTCCGCCAACGGCAACCCGAAACAGAACATCGCCCCGCAGGGCTCGACATTCTCCGCCCAGATGTCCCCGCGATGCCGCGAGACGATGCTCTGGCACAGTGCCAGGCCGATCCCGTTGCCGCTCACCTTGGACGTGAAGAAGCCATCGAACAGCCGCTCCTTGGCCCCGGCATCGATGCCACGGCCCTGGTCGAGCACGCACAGCCGCGCGCTGTCGCCCTCGCGAGAGGTGCGGATGCGCAGCAGGCGGCGCTCCTCGGGGAGGTTGAGCATCTCCTCGATGGCGTTGAAGGCGAGGTTGAGGATCACCTGGCCGACCAGCACCTTCTCGCAGCTCACCCAGAGGGGCTTGTCGCAGCGCTCCAGTTCCACGCGCACGTTGCTCGGTTGCGCCTTGAGGCTGATGAAGTAGAGCGTTTCGCCGAGCAGTTCATTGAGGTCGATGCGCTGCTCGGCCTGCTCCAGTTTCACCACGTATTCGCGCACGCTCTTGATGATCAGCGAGGCGTGCTCGATCTGCCGCACGGCGCTGTCCAGGCCCCAGGCGGCGGAGGCTTCGGCCTTCTGTTCGCGGTCCAGGCGGATCAGCGCGCCCTCGATGAAGTTGCGCGTGGCCGCCAGCGGCTGGCTGAGTTCGTGGGCGATGGCCAGGGCCATCTCTCCCATGGCGTTGTAGCGCGCCAGGTACTCCAGCTTCTGGTCGCTCTGGCGCTGCGCCTGGGCGGCGCGGACCTGTTCGGTGACGTCGCGGAACAGCAGCAGGTGGCCGACCAGGTCGTCCTCGATCTCGATGTAGCGGCAGGTCGCGTGGTGCCAGCGCCATTCGCCGTCCAGGCGTTGCAACTGGTAGCTGACGGAGTACGGCTCGCGGCTTGGCGGCTGCATCGCCAGGTGGTGTTCCAGGCGCGGGCGCGTGGCGCTGTCGCAGCGGCCGAGGAAGTTGTGCGCCATCCAGTCGTCCTGGCTGCCGCCCAGCAGGGGCAGGGCGGATTCGCTGAGGAAGCGCAGGTTGCCGTCAGCGTCGAGCACCGCCACGCCTTCGGCGAGGTCCTGCATGAAGGCCTTCAGGCGGCTCTCGAAACGCTGCAGGTCGCGCTCGACCTGTTTCTCCCTGGAGATATCGCGGAACTGCACCATCAGCACGTCGCGCTCCTGCAGGCGCACGCGGGTGGCGACGGCCTCGGAGAGGATTTCCACGCCCTGTTTGGAGCGGTAGCACCACTCGATGGTGCGCTGGCCGGTGCGCGCCGCGCCTTCCAGCCAGCGCAGGCCGACCGAGCGGCGGTACTGCGGGGCATTGGCGGTCATGTCCGGCGCCTTCAGTGGCACCAGCTCTTCCAGCGTGAAACCAAGCACGGCCAGTGCGGCGTTGTTGGCCCAGAGGATTTCCTTGGTCTGCGCATCGTGAAGGATCACGCACAGCGGCATGGCCTGGAGCAGGGCGAGGAAGTCGTCGGGCGTGGGCTGGAACATCGAAGCTCGCTCTCGATTGCAGGGACGGGTAAGCAGTGGCGCCTTTATACCGCGCAGCGTAGCGCGAAGGGACTGCGGAGTAACCCGGCGCCGACTAGGGGATTCCTTTAGACGCGGGGCTGCACGCCCCAATAGTTGGGCGGGCAGGGCGGTTCATACACTGGCCCCAACGACGACCGGCCCGCATCGAACGGGCCGATGGCCTACACGACCTGTTCCAGGTCTCGCCGAGCGCAGTTCAGGCAAGGTGGAGGCGCGCGAGGAAGCGCAGTTTGCATTTGCAAATGAGCATTCCGAGTGCGCCTCCAACGCAGCCTGAGCAAGCGCAGGCAGACCGGGAGCAGGTCGATAAGAACAAACGGAGATAATGCCATGCTGCGTGCCGCCCTCGCCGAACCGCTCGATGCGGACGGCCGTGCCCTCGAATTCCAGCGCGTGCTCGATGAAGTGCGCCAGCGCCGCGATGAGTTCGACACCCGCTCCCACGTTCCCCGCGACATGATCGAACGCTTCCGCGATGTCGGCATCTATCGCGCCGCAACTCCGCGCTGCTTCGGCGGCGACGCACTGCCGCCGGCGCAGTTCCTGAAGCTGGTCGAGCGTATCGCCGAAGCCGACGGCTCCGCCGGCTGGGTGGCCAGCTTTGGCAGCGCCAGCACCTACCTCACCGCGCTGCCGCGCCACACCCTCGCCGAACTCTATGCCGACGGCCCGGACCTGGTGTTCGCCGGCGGCCTGTTCCCGATCCAGCCGGCCACCCAGGTCGAAGGCGGCTGGCGCGTCAGCGGCACCTGGAAATTCGCCAGCGGCTGCAAGGGCGCCGACGTGCTCGGCGTCGGCATCGGCATCGGTGGCCCAGGCGGCAAGCCGCGCACTGCGCTGCTGCGCGCCAGGGACGTGGAGATCGTCGAGAACTGGAACGTGGTTGGCCTCAAGGGCACCGGCAGTCACGACCTGAAGCTGGACAATGCCTTCGTTGCGGACGACTGGACATTCATTCGCGGCGGCGAATCGAACATCGATGAACCGCTGTACCGCTACCCGACCATCGCCTACGCCGCCCAGGTACTGGCCGTGGTCAACCTCGGCCTGGCCCGCGCAGCGCTGGACGAGATCACCCGCATGGCGTCTTCCAGCGGTGTGACCGGCGCGCCCAAGCTTGGCGACCGCGCCTATGTACGCATCGAGATCGGCAAGGCCGAGGCTGAGCTGCAGGCCGCGCGCGGCTTCTTCTACGACGCCACCGAGACTGTCTGGGACTCCATCCTCGCCGGCAACGCCGTCAGCCCCGAGCAGGTCAGCCAGCTGCGCCTGGCCGCCGTGCACGTGTCCCGCGCCGGTGCCGACGTGGTACGCCGCGCCTACAGCCTGGCCGGCACCACGGCGATCTACCTGAACCACCCGCTGCAGCGCTACCTGCGCGACGCCATGGTGGTGACCCAGCACGCCTTCCTGAGCGATGGCATGTACGACGGCGCCGGTGCGGTGCTGCTCGATGTGCCGCCGTTCCCCGGATACATCTGATTCAAACCCATAAGAACAAGGACTCGAAGCATGACCCGTCCGACCACCGAACCCTTGCGCGTACTGTTCTGTATCGGCATCGCCCAGCCGTTCTTCGACCTGCCCACCGGTGAAGGCATCACCGTGTGGAAAGGCTTCTCGCAGATGATGAGCGACCTCGGCGCGCTGCCGGGCATGAACGTGCTCGGCGTGCTGGATGACGACCGCCTGATGGTCGGCCCGTCCACCACCTCGCCCTGGACCGTCTACATCATGGCCGACGTGGATTGCCACCAGACCGTGATCGACGCCTGCAACCTGTTCCGCACCACGCCGGTGGGCGAGTACAGCCTGTGGAAGTACGCCAAGGTCGAGGCGCGCATCGGCCGCCCGCTGACCATTCCCGAAGCCGCGCGGACCTGAGCCATGAGCAGCCTGAGCATGGCCGAGCTGAACCGCCGCCTGGAGGTCCTCGAAGGGGAAAGCCAGGTGCGTCGGTTGATGGCCCGCTACATGGACCTCTGCGACGTACCGCGCGCGCCGGTAGCGATCACCGAGCTGGCCGAGCTGTTCAGCGAGGACGCAGTGTGGGAAGGCATCGGCGCAACTACGGCACAGACCTTCGGCCATCACCAGGGCCGCGAGGCGATCGCTGCGTTCGTCTTCGGCTACCTGCCGCCGTCGCCGCACTTCGCGCTGAACCTGCATTTCCTTACCAGCGAGTCGATCCGCGTCGACGGCCGCACCGCGCGCGGGCAATGGATCATGCAGCAGCTCTCGACCTATGCCGAGGGCCACACCGAGCTGTTCGGCACGCGGCTGGACATCGATTTCCGCGAGATCGACGGTCGCTGGCAGATCAGCCATTTCCGCACGCAGCGCCTCTCGCAACGCGCGCTGGGTGGTGCAGGGGAGGGCCGTCCATGAGCACTTTCGTCAGCGAATTCATTCTCGGCGGCGACGGCAAGCGCGTCGCGGTCAAGGACAGCATCGACATCGCCGGCTACCCGACCCGTTGCGGCACTCGCGCGCTGGCCGACGCCGCGCCGGCCACGCGCAACGCGTTCGTGGTCGACGCCGTGCTGAACGCCGGCTGGCAGATCGTCGGCAAGACCAATCTTCACGAACTGGCCTTCGGCGTCACCGGCATCAATGACTGGACCGGCACGCCGATCAACCCGATGGCGCCGGACCGCGTACCCGGCGGTTCCTCCAGCGGCTCCGCGTCCGCCGTGGCGGCGGGCCTGGCGGACATCGCGCTGGGCACCGATACCGGTGGTTCGGTGCGTGTGCCGGCGGCTTGCTGCGGTATCGCCGGGCTGAAGCCGACCTTCGGTCGCGTCAGCCGCGACGGCGTGCACCCGGCGCAGAGCAGCCTGGATTGCGTTGGCCCGTTCGCCGCCAACATGGCCGACCTGATCGCTGCCATGCAGGTCATCTGCCCTGGCTTCGGCAACGTGCAAATGCCCGGTGACGGCGCCCATGTGGCCTTCCTCGAAGTGCCGTCCGCGCCGCACATCCAGGCCTGCCTGGGTGCCGCCGCGGACCGTGCCGGCTGGCGCCGCAGCCACCTGTTCCTCGGCGAGTTCGAGGCGGCCTTCCAGGCCGGGCTGGTGGTGATCAATCACGAGAACTGGGCCGCCTATGCGGCGCTGACCGGCAAGGGCCTGATCGGCGCCGATGTTGAGCAGCGCCTGCTGCTGGCCAGCCGCACCACCGACGCTGAGCGCGCTGAGGCGGAGAAAGTGCGCGAGCACTTCACCCGCGCGATCGACGCCGCGCTGGAGGACTTCGAAGTGCTCTTGCTGCCGACCATGCCCGACCTGCCGCCGCTGCTCAGCGATGCGCGCAACGGCAAATCGGTGGCCGGCATGACGCCCCTGGTGCGGCCTTTCAACCTCAGCGGACACCCGGCGCTGACCGTGCCGGTGGACCTGGATTGCGGCGGGCTGAAAGTCGGCCTGCAGATCGTCGGCCGCAAGGGCGACGACGAACGCGTATGCGCCTTCGGTGCGCAACTCGAACACAGCCTGGCCGCCACGCGGCCTGCGCAAAAACATAAGAAATCGGCATGAGGAGATGGGCATGAGCGCTCACGAATACCGGCTGATCGCCCGGTCGCGCAGCGTCGAAGAGCTGGTCGGCGACGACCGCGTCGATGTCTCGCTGTACAACGACCCGCAGCTGTTCGAAGCGGAGATGGACAAGATCTTCTACCGCACCTGGGTGTGGGTCGCCCACGAAAGCGAAGTGCGCAACGCCGGTGACTTCAAGACCACCAGCGTCGGCCGCCGACCGGTGATTGTGGTGCGCGACAAGAAGGGCAACATCAACGTCCTGGAAAACCGCTGCCGCCACCGTGGTGCCACCGTCTGCGAGAAGCACAAGGGCAACGCCACCGGCTTCACCTGCCCGTACCACAGCTGGTCCTACGCGCTGGACGGCAAGCTGCGTGCGCTGCCGTACCCGGATGGCTACGAGGACATCCTCGACAAGTCCGAGCTGCCGCTGACCAGCCTGCGCGTGGAAAGCTACGCCGGCATGGTGTTCGCCACCTACAACGACGACATCGAGCCGCTGGAAGACTTCCTCGGCGGGGCGAAGCACTGGATGGACCTGTTCATGAAGCAGGGCGCCGGCTACCCGATCAAGACCCAGGGCGAACACAAGTTCACCTTCCGCGGCAACTGGAAGATCCAGCTGGAAAACACCACCGACGGCTACCACTTCCCCATCGTGCACAAGTCGTTCATGTCCTCGGTGGATGAAGAGACCGAAGAGATGCTCTCGTTCATGAGCGACGAGCAGGCGGTGACTCACGCCCTGGGCAACGGCCACAGCGTGATGGTGATGGTCCCCGAACACGTCGACCTCGACCACGACGACGGCACCGAGCAGCTGCAGGAGCGCTTCGCCCACGTCACCGAGGAGCTGTCGAAAACCATGGAGCCTGCCCAGGTGCGCCGTATCGTCCGCTCGCTGCATGGCGCCGGCTTCAACCTCAACCTGTTCCCCAACGTGGCCATGTCCATGTCGTTCTTCCGCGTGCTGCGGCCGATCTCCGTCACCGAGACCGAGATTCGCCACGTCGCCCTCGGCATGGATGGCGGCCCGGAGATCGCCAACCGCGAGCGCATGCGCATCCACGAGCACTTCCAGGGCCCGTTCGGCTTTGGCAGCCCGGACGACGCCGAGGCCTGGGACCGCGTGCAGCGTGGCTCCTACGCCGGCGTCGACGCGCCGATCCTGGTCAACCGCGGCCTGAACCGCGAAGTGGTCGCCGAGAACGGCGACAAGGTCTCCCACGCCACCGACGAAGGCGGCATGCGCGAGGCGTACCAGATGTGGAAAAGGATGATGAGCCAATGAGCAACGACACCCTGAACGGCTTCTCCGGCCCGCTGGCCAAGGCCATCGAATTCGTCTGGCGCGAGGCCGAGCTGCTCGACCGCAAGGACTACGCACAGTGGTCGCAGCTGTGGAGCGAGGACGGCATCTACGTGGTGCCGATCGACGCCGAGGGCGACGACTTCGCCGCCAGCCTGAACTACGTCTTCGACGACGCGCGCATGCGCGCCCTGCGCATCGAACGCCTCACCGGCGGCCATTCGCCGTCGGCGGTGGACGCGGCGAAGACCGTGCGCACCGTCTCGCGTTTCACCCTGGTGGAAGCGGCGGGCGATGTGGTCGAGGTGAATTCGGCGCAGGTGCTCTACGCCTACAAGCGTGGCGTGGCGACGCCGTTCATTGCCGACCTGAACCACCGTATTCGCTTCACCGACGGGCAAGTCCGCCTGGAGCGCAAGGTGATCCGCCTGATCAACGCCGAAGACGCGCTCAACGCGCTCGGCTTCCTGCTCTGAGGGCCGCACCATGCAACGAGTTGCCTTGGTAACTGGCGCCGCACGCGGGCTCGGCGAAGTCATCGCGCGCCGCCTGCACGCCGCCGGCCTGCGCGTGGCGCTGGCCGACCTCAACGAGGACGCGGTGCAGCGCCTGGCCGATGAACTCGACCCGGAGGGCCGCACGGCCCTCGGGTTGAAGCTGGATGCGCGGGAGAAAGCCGATTTCGAACGCGCTCGCGATGTGATTGCCGAGCACTGGGGCGGCACCGACATCCTGGTGAACAATGCCGGGATGTCCAAGGTTGCCGGGCTGATGGACATCAGCCCGGAGGATTTCGACGCCTCCATGGCGGTGAACCTGCGCGGCACTTTCGTCGCCTGCCAGGTGTTCGGCACGCACTTCGCGGCACGCGGTTTCGGTCGCATCGTCAACATTGCCTCGCTGGCCGGGCAGAACGGCGGCACCGCCACCGGCGGCCACTACGCCGCAGCCAAGGGCGGCGTGGCGACCCTGACCAAGGTGTTCGCCCGCGAACTCTCGGCGCAGGGCGTGACCGTCAACGCCATCTCGCCGGGGCCGCTGGATTTGCCGGTGGTCTACGAGAGCGTAGCGCCCGAGCGCCTGGAACAGATCCTCAAGACCATCCCCGCTGGCCGCCTGGGCGACCCGACCTTCATCGCCGACAGCGTGCTGCTGCTGTGTGCGGAGAACGCCGGATCGGTGACCGGGGCGTGCTGGGATATCAATGGTGGGTTGTTCATGCGTTGAGGTTTGGGCTGGGCGGACGGCGGATAACGCTGCGCGTTATGCGCCCTACGCTTGGCCTGAGCTTGAGTGGGGTAGCTGAAGAGCCCCTCTCCCTAACCCTCTCCCGCAAGCGGGAGAGGGGACTGATCGGCAGGGCTGGAAACACCGCGCGTTCCAGACACTGCGAACCGCTCTCTCCCTGCAAAAGAGGGGACCGTACGGCGCAGGATGGCACTTCCGAATCAGCCGGCACGGACCACTCCCTCTCCCTTCAGGGAGAGGGCGGGGGAGAGGGAACAACCGTCCACTCCCAAATTTTCCGAGTGGGCCCCGGCCCGCTTCATTAACCAACCGAAACACCCGTCCGCTCGTAACAAAGAGGCCGGGAAAGGGGCCACAGAGCCCGCACCCAACGCCTTGCAGGTAACGCCATGATGAAGGTCAGAATCGAAAGGATCGTCGAGGAAGCGCAGGACATCCGTTCCCTGCGTCTCGTACGTTGTGATGGCCAGCCGTTCGACGCCTACGAGCCGGGCGCTCACGTCGACGTCACCGGGCCGACCGGGGTGACGCGCCAGTATTCGCTGTGCAGCCCGCCGGACGACCGCACCGCCTACCTGGTGGCGGTGAAGAAGGAGGGCGCGTCCCGTGGCGGCTCCAGTGCCCTGCACGACGTGCAGGAAGGCGCGGAGCTGGACATCGGCGCGCCGCGCAACCTGTTCCGCCTGGCAGCGGAAGCCCGCGAGCACGTGCTGTTTGCTGCGGGCATCGGTGTCACACCGCTGCTGAGCATGGCATACCGGCTGAACGCCAAGGGCGAGCCTTATCGCCTGCATTACTTCGCCCGGTCCGTCGAGCACGCGGCCTTTGTCGAGCTGCTGGCCAGCGAGGCGTTCGCCGGGAAGGTCGAGTTGCATTACGGTGTCGAACCCGCTGACCTCGACAGCGTGCTGGGCGAGTGCCTTGCGCGTGCGCCGCAGCACGCCCACGTCTACACCTGCGGCCCGGCGCCGTTCATGAACAAGGTGGTGGAGATCGCCGCGCGCAGCCGCCCGGAAGACGCCATCCACCTCGAACACTTCCAGGCCGACCTGGCCGCCAACGCGGCGCCGGCGGGTTCCTTCGAAGTGGAACTGGCCAGTTCCGGCGTGGTGCTCCATGTGCCGGCGGACTCGACGCTGGTGGACGTGCTGCAGGCCCACGGCTGCGACATCGACACGGAGTGCCGCGAGGGCATCTGCGGCACCTGCATCGTCGAGGTGCTGGACGGCGAGCCGGAGCACCGCGACAACTGCCTGTCGAACAAGGAGAAGGCCTCCAACAAGCAGATCTGCGCGTGCGTTTCGCGGGCCCGGTCGGCGCGGTTGGTGCTGGACCTCTAGTCCGGATCGGCCCTTGTAGGATGTGTGGAGCGCAGCGACACCCATCAATCCGCCTGCGCGCCAGCAGCATGGGTATCGCTGCGCTCCACCCCATCCTACGGACATGGACCATGTAGGAGCGAGCTTGCTCGCGAACCCGCTTTATGCCGGCGTCGCAGGGGTACTCCGTTCGCGAGTAGGCTCGCTCCTGCAACATCAGATCGGCGGGTGATGGCAGCGCTGGCAATTCGTCTGGCAGACAGCGACACTCGCGCGCCGCCGGCAATTGCTAGCCTCCGGCGATAGTCCCCGTTCGGAGTCCCCCATGCCTGCGCTGATCGCGCGTCTGGCGCTCGGCTGCCTGCTGCCGGTCGCCATCCTGCTCGGCCTCGGCGCCATGCCGGGGCTCGGCTATGCCTGGGATTTCGCCAATGCCGCCGGGCTGCTCGGCGCCTGTCTGCTGGGGCTGCTGTCCGTCATCGGTGGGCGCCCGCAGCCGCGCCCGCTCTATGAGGGCAAGTTCTTCCTGCGCCTGCACCGCGACCTGGGCTTCGCCGCCGTTGCGCTGCTGCTGGTGCATATCGGCGTGCTGCTGGTCGATGAACCATTGCTGATCGAGGACCTGCTGCCATCCGCACCCGGCTACATGCTCGCCGGGTTGGCTTCGGCGGTGCTGATGCTGGTGCTCGCGATATCCAGCCTGAACCGCGTGCGCCCACGCTGGAGCAGCAGCGCTGCTTCGTTCCGCCGCTGGCATTACGGCGGCAGCCTGCTCGCCCTGTTGCTGATGGCCGTGCACGTGCTTGGCGCGGGTTACTACAGCGGTGGCATCTGGAAAGGTGCACTGCTGGTGACGCTGATGCTGGCGGTGGCGATCTGGCCGCGCCTGCCCAAACCGGCCAACGGTATCAGCGGGCGCAAGCGGAACACGGCGCAGCGCGCCACCTGGTTTGCGCTGGCGGCAAGCGGCGTGATCATCGGACTTTCGGCGCTCTACAGCCTGCTGGCGAACCTGGAGCTGCCGCTATGAGGCGAGTCTGGATCGGGCTTTCGCTTGTTTTGGTCGTGGCGCTGTCGGTGGGGGCGTGGTTCGCCCACGGGCATTGGCAACGCGGCCGGCCGCTGATGCCGCTGGCCTTCCCCCATGAGCCACACGCCTCGGTGAACTGCATCACCTGCCACCACGACTACAAGGACCAGTCGCCTTCGGTCTCCGGCAACCGCACCTGCATTCTCTGCCACAAGCAGAGCCCGGCGCTGGCGGTGCGCATCGAGGCGGATTTCCATCAGCTGTGCCAGAGCTGTCACCTCGAACGATTGCAGGCGTTTCACGCCAGCGGGCCGGTGCGTAGCTGCCAGGCGTGCCACCGCAGAGGGAACCTGTAGGAGCGAGCTTGCTCGCGAACCTGCCTGACGCCGAAGCCGCGGGGGAATCTGTTCGCGAGCAAGCTCGCTCCTACAAGGGAAGTTGCAGCACCGATGGAGAAAGCCCGGCGTGATGCCGGGCTTTTCGTCAGCTGCGATACAGCACTGGCCGCCGCAGGTGCACGTAGCTGTACCCTTCGCGCGCCAGGGCGATGCGCTGCGGGTCCAGTTCGGCGACCAGCAGTTCCTCGCCGTGCTTGGCCTGGGTCATCACCTGGCCGTCGGGGGCGACGATGCTGCTCAGCCCGCAGTACTCGATCTCGCCTTCGCTGCCGACGTAGTTGGCGTAGGCCAGGAATACCTGGTTCTCGAAGGCGCGAGTCGGTACCAGCACCTGGGCGACGAACTCGTAGGGGCGCATGTTCGCGGTGGGCACCAGCACCAGGTCGGCGCCGGCCAGGGCGAGGGTGCGCACGGCCTCGGGGAATTCCACGTCGAAGCAGATCAGCAGGCCGATCTTCCAGCCGTCCAGCTCGAAGATCGCCGGTGGCTCGTCGGAGGCGCTGAACTGGCTGCGGTCCAGATCGCCGTAGAGGTGGGTCTTGCGGTAGTTGGCGCGGCGTTCGCCCTGGCGGTCGATCAGCTGCACGCTGTTGAAGATGGCGCCGTTGGCGTCACATTCGGGGTAGCCGTAGAGGATGCCAAGCTTGTGCTGGCGGGCGATCTCGGCGATGCGCAGGGCGGACGGGCCATCGCAGCTTTCCGCCAGCTCCGCGACACGTTTCGCGCCGATGTTGTAGCCGGACAGGTACATCTCCGGCAGCACCAGCAGGTCCGCGCCGTTCTGCACCGCTTGCCGCGCTGCCTGTTCCAGACGCTGCAGGTTGCCGGCGACGTCTTCGGGGCCGGGAGGGCACTGGTAGAGGGCGAGGTACATGAGGGGTCTCCTTGAAAAAAGCACGAGCGGGTCAGGCAGTTTGCACCCGATCCCACTCGTGCGCGAGGCGGTTTTCGTCAGCCGGGCTTCAGTCCGGCAGCGCCATCGGGCCCAGCTCGGCGAAGCGATCGCCCGGACCAGGGTTCTCCGGATGAGTCGCGCCGCCGAAGTGCTTCATGATGCCCCACACGGCGTTCAGCGAGGTCTGCACCGCGCCTTCCACCCAGGCCGGGGTCCAGGACACATCGTCGCCGGCAATGAAGATGCCGCGCTGCTCGGCGGGCATGTCGTCCTGCATGAAGTGCGCGTACATGCGCTGGTTGTATCGGTAGTGGCCCGGCAGCGCGCCCTTGAAGGCGCCGAGGAAGTGCGGGTCGGCCTCCCAGGACACGGTGATCGGATTGCCGATGATGTGCCCGGCGATATCGACCTTCGGGTAAACCTTCTTCAGCGCGTCCAGGGCCAGCTGCACGCGCTTTTCCACCGGGTGCGGGAGCATCTTCATGGCGTCGCTCATCCACGAGTAGGACAGGCAGATCACGCCTGGCTTGTCGTCGCCGTTGTCGAACAGGTAGGTGCCGCGGGTCAGGCGGTCGGTGAGCGTCATGCTCATCACGTCGCGGCCGGTCTGCGGGTCCTTGTCCTTCCAGAACGGCCGGTCGACCATCACGAAGGTCTTCGAGGATTGCATGTAGCGGGTGCGGTCCAGGGCCATCCACATCTTCTGCGAGAACAGCGCTTCCTCGCATTCGATCTGGGTGGTCAGCAGCCAGGTCTGGCAGGTCGCCAGGACGGCCGCGTAGTGGCGGGTATCGCCCCAGTAGTCGGTGACGGCGAAGGTGCCATCGGTGGCGCGGGCGATCTTCTTCACGCCCGGGCGCGGCGCGCCGTTGTGCAGCGAGGCCAGGGAGGTGCCGGCCGGCCAGTGCGCGCAGTTTTCCGGCACATGGCTCCAGATGCCGCGCGGCACCTGCTCGACGCCGCCCACGACCAGGTGCTGGTGGTCGTCGCAGTTGGTCATCACCACGCGGAAGATTTCCAGCATGGAGTTGGGGAAGTCCGAGTCCCAGCCGCCGGTGCCGAAGCCGACCTGGCCGAAGATTTCGCGGTGCTGGAAGGACAGCCGGGAGAAGGCCTTGGAGCTGGCGACGAAGTCGTAGAAGGTGCGGTCGTCCCACTTGGGCACCAGTTCGTCCCACAGGGCCTTGAGCTTGGCCGTGTCGCGCTCGCGGATGGCGTCCTGGATCTCGGAGAAGCGCGCGCCGTCTTCCAGCGCGTCGGCCCAGGCCTGGGCGACTTCGCGGAAGATTTCCGGCAGGTCGTCGATCTTCTCCGCGTAGTGGCTGGTGCCTTCCAGGTCGACCACGGTGCTGCCCGACGCCGGGGTCAGCGGGTTGGGGAAGGGTCTGGTTTCCAGGCCGAGCTTGTCGACGTAGTGGTAGAAGGCGGTGCTGGACACCGGGAAGCGCATGCCGCCCAGCTCGGCGATGATCCCGTCGGCGCCTTCGAAGGTCTCCGAGCGCAGGCGACCGCCCATCTTCGAGGCTTCGTAGACGACGGGCTTCAGGCCCATTTTCATCAGCTCGTAGGCCGCCACCAGCCCGGAAATGCCGGCGCCGACGATGGCCACTTCCTGGCCGTGCTGCTCGGCGGGGATGCTACCCAGGCCGGCGGGGTGCTCGATCCAGTCGTCGAAGGCAAAGGGGAAGTCCGGGCCGAAGATGGTCACCGGTTTCTTGCCGGGGGTGTGGGGATGGCGGTTCTTGTGCATTGGAATCTCCCGGTTATCAGTCTGCCGGTCTGTCTCGACCAGCTTGGCAAGGCATTGCGTGGCCCGCAGGAGCCAGTCGATGAGCGGCGCGCGGGCAAAGAAATGGCGAGCTGGTGGGCTCGCCTTGACGATCACTATTGCAAAGCTTGTCGTTGAAATGAATCCGGCAATCTGCAAGATTGGCGAGAGCTTTCAGGCAGATTGATCAATCCAATGAGCAATATGACGAAAAACGCTGATGCGGCCTTGTTGAACCTGTTGCGCGCCAATGCCCGCGAGTCGATTTCCGAGCTGGCGCGCAAGCTGGGGGTGTCCCGCTCCACGGTGCAGAGCCGTATCGAGCGGCTGGAGCAGCAGGGGATCATCAGTGGCTATTCGATCAAGGTGTCGGACAGCTACGCCCAGTCGCTGGTGCGCGCCCACGTGCTGGTGACGGCGCTGCCCAAGCTGTCGCACCAGGTGGTGCAGGCGCTGGAGAAGATCATCGAGGTGAAGACACTGCACTCGGTGAGCGGCAACTTCGACATGATCGTGATCGTCGAGGCGCTGTCGATCCGCGACCTGGACGCCGTGCTGGACCGCATCGGCGCGCTGGACGGGGTGGAGCGGACGATGTCGTCGATCATTCTGTCGACGCGCATCGATCGGTGAGGGGGCTGTTGTCCTTGTAGGAGGACTTCGCCCGCTCCTCGCCGGCGGAGCCAGCGTGGAGCGGGTTCGCGAGCAAGCTCGCTCCTACGAAAAGCACTCCGAAACCGGGATGGAACTGTAGGAGCGAGCTTGCTCGCGAACCGCCCAGCGCCAATGGCCTCTGTAATGGGCCACGCCCGCAATCAGCCCAGCTCTTCTTCCAGCGCCAGCAACTCTTCCACACGTTGGCGGCGGCGGATCAGCCTGGCTTCGGTGCCTTCCAGCAGCACTTCGGCGATCAGCGGACGGCTGTTGTAGTTCGACGACATGGACGCGCCATACGCGCCGGTGTCCTCGATCAGCAGCAGGTCGCCGACCTGGGCGCGCGGCAGCGCGCGGGGGATGACCACGCCGCCGTCACCCTGGGTGAACACGTCGCCGGACTCGCACAGCGGGCCGGCCACCACGGTGTCGATCACCTCGCGGCTGGCCACGTCGCCGGCCAGTACGCGGATGCCGTGGTAGCTGCCGTACATGGACGGGCGCATCAGCTCGTTGAAGCCGGCGTCCACCAGCACGAAGTGGTTGCGGCCGGCGTCCTTGGTGGCGCGCACTTCGCTGAGCAGGCAGCCGGACTGGGCGACTAGGTAGCGGCCCGGCTCGATCTCCAGGTGCAGCGAGTGGCCGACCACGGCTTCGGCGGCCTTGCGCGCCTTGTCCCACAGCTGGAAATAGTGCGTGGTGTCCACTTCCGGGTCGCCGGCGCGGTAGGGGATGGACAGGCCGCCGCCGGCGGAGATGCCGGACAGGTCGTGGCCGGCGTCTTTCACCTGCTGCACCAGGCCGAGCATGGCTTCGCCGACCTGGGCCAGGTGACCGTAGTCGACGCCCGAGCCGATGTGCATGTGCAGGCCGACCAGGCGCAGGCCGCGTTCGCGGATCACGTCCAGGGCGGCGCGCAGGTCGCTGTGCCAGATGCCGTGCTTGGAGTGCTCGCCGCCGGTGTTGGTCTTGTTGCTGTGGCCGTGGCCGAAACCGGGGTTGATGCGCAGCCACACCGGATGGCCGGGAGCGACTTCGCCCAGTTGGCGGAGCATGTCGATGGAGCCGGCGTTCACCGGGATGCCGTGCTCGACCACGGTTTCCAGGGTGGCGCGGTCCAGCAGGTCGGCGGTGAAGACGATCTCGGATTCATCCTCGCGGCACGAGTAGCCAGCGGCCAGGGCGCGCAGCAGTTCGCCCTGGGAAACGGCGTCGACCTTCACGCCCTGTTCGCGCATCAGGCGCAGGATGTGCAGGTTGGAGCAGGCCTTCTGGGCGAAGCGGATGATGTCGAAGCTCTTCAGACGCTCGATCTGACTGCGGATGGTGGCGGCGTCGTAGATCCACAGCGGGGTGCCGAATTGCAGGGCGAGCTGTTCGGCGCGGGGCAGGGCGAGGAAAGTCATGAATGGGCTCCGAAGATAGATGGCGCTAGTCTACCGGGCCTTTGTCTGGCTGAATAATGCCGCTTGTTATTTGGTCAATTCATTTTTGATATAGGGTGCAGCCCACGCCGGCTTCGCGCAGGCGCTGTACCAGCACGCCAGCTTCTGCCTGAAGTGCCGCGACGAAGCGCTCGCGCAGTGGCGTAGCGGGGCGGTACAGCGGCTTCGCCACGCTTACCTGGAACGGCAGCGAGAACGCCAGTGGCCGCAACTGGATGCCCTGGCCCTGGAACATCAGCGCGGTGATCGGGTTGACCACGGCAAGGCCCAAACCAGCGCGGACCATGCTGCACACCGAGACGGCGCTGTGGGTTTCCACCTGCATCTGCCGCTGCACGCCGGCGCCGAGGAAGACGGCATCGATCAGGTGCCGGTAACGGTCGCTGGTGGCGAGGCTGACGAAGGGCTGGCCGGCGAAATCCGCCGCCTCCAGGCGCTCGCGGGCCAGCAGCGGGTGGCCCTCCGGGAGAATGCACACCTCGTCCACCGCTAGCAGCGGCTGCAGCTCGGTGCCACGCGGGGCGTCGTCGTTCTCGATCAGGCCGATGTCGTGGTGCTGGGCGCTGAGGGCCTCTTCCAGATGCGGCGACTCCAGCGCCGCCACTTCCAGGCTGATGGCCGGGTTTTCCCGGCTGAAGCGCTTGCAGGCTTCCGGCAGCAGCGCCTGGGACAGCGCCGGCAGGCAACCGATGGAGAACTTGCCCTCGGCGAACTGCCCCAGGCTACCGGCGAAGGCGACGATACGGTCAAGCCCGGTGAAGGAGCGCTCCACTTCCTCGAACAGCATCAACGCCCGCGCCGTCGGCGCCAGCCGCCCGCGCTCGCGCAGGAACAGCTCGAAGCCGACCAGTTGCTCGAGCCGAGCCAGTTCGCGGCTGACGGTGGGCTGGCTGGTATGCAGGAACGCCGCCGCGCGGGTGACGCTGCCGGTAGTCATGACCGCGCGGAAGACTTCGATGTGGCGGAGGGTGATCATGCTCGGGGCCGGAGGAAGGAATGGCGGCAGCGTAAGGCGTCCGCGCGGTCTCGGCAAATCGGCCGGGGTTGTGTAGTGTCGGGCCGTCATGCAAAGGAGCGGCAAGGCTGATGGAAGGCGAACAATCCGTACCCGCTGAGCCTGGGCTCACACGTCTGGCGTTCTGGGTCCTGGCGGGCGCTGTGCTGGCCCTGGCAGTCGGCGCGGCGGGCATGGCGCTGGCGATGTACCTGGTGCTGGGCAGCGATATCGGGGCGCTGAGCGACTATGGTCGGCTCCACGCCATCTTCGTTCCCGCCGTCCTGTGCGGCGCATTGTTTGCACTGGGGCAGATATTCTGGCTGATGCTCCGCAGCCGTCGCGCCCGCGTGGTGCTGGTAGTGCTCTACACGCCTTTCGCGCTGCTCATCTGGGCGGGTTTCACCGGGCCGTACCTGTTCTCGCTGTCGGTCGCCGAGTTGGTCATCTACCTGCTGGGAGGGTGAGTCCTTTCGTACTCCGTGATTCCCCTGACCTGCTCGGCGCCCGGCGGGTTCGCGAGCAAGCTCGCTCCTACAGGTCCGGCTTTGCGCCGTGCGCTCCTTGTAGGAGCGAGCTTGCTCGCGAACCGCACAACACGTCGAATTTTGCGGCAGCTCGGTAGGGTGAATCACGCCTCAAGCGTTACCCGCTGTAATGGCGGATCACCCGTTCCAGGTTATGCGCTCTACGTTGCGAATCAGCCGCCGGCGCGTTCGCACCAGCCGAGGTTGGTCTTGGCGGCACGGACCTGTCGCAGGTAGCCATCGCAGTCCGCCGGGGGCAGGTAGCGATCGCCGCTGTCGCAGATGGCCGTGTTGTCCTCCTGGGGGCCGCTGTAGCGCTGGGCATCCTCGATCATCGACTCCAGCGTGCTGCGGCACGCCTTGCCCTGGCCGAGCTTGGCCTGGGTGAGGGCGAGGTCGTTGCGGATGCTGAGTTCTTCCAGCCAGAGCAAGGTGGCCTTGCAGTCGCTCAGGACCGGGTTGAGCACGCGCTCGGCGCCTGCATAGTCCTTGCTATCGTAGAGCTTCTTGAAGCGGTCTCGCGTCTGCCGCAGCGCCTTGCTCCCGCAGCCCTGGGCGGGTTTCAGGTAGCTGCCGTCGAAGCCGGCCCGGGCTCCGCAGTAACTTCGGCAGTTTTCGTTCTGCTCGTTGCTGACTTCTATTGCGCTGTCCTGCAGCTTGAAGGTGATGTGGCAGGTGCCGTCCTGCCAGTCCTCGCGAAGGTCGGCTTCACCGTTGCGAATGCTGCCATCCAGCGTGCAGGAGTGACCGTTGGCGCCAAGGGAATCGAGGCTGAACTGCTGCTCGCCCTCTCTGGCCGGCTGGATCACCAGGGTGCCCCAACCGCCCTTGGCCAGGTATTCCCCGGCGGGGAGCGTGGTGTCGGCGGCGTGGGCGGTGCAGCCCAGTGCAATGAAAAGGAGAAGGAGTGGCTGAAGTCCGTTCGAGTTCATGGGTTCCATCCAGGATTTGCGTGATGCCTTGAATGATACCGTCGCGAGCGGCCGGCAGCTTGCGCTTCTAATGGAAGTCCCGACTCCGCACATCCAGCCCTTCCAGCAATCCGCTCAAATCCGTCAGCCGCCCGGCGATCACATGGCGCACGCCGTCCTTGGCTTCCAGGGTGCCGTCCACCTGCATCAGGCGGGCGCTGAGGAAGGGGCGGCGCTGCTGTTCGGCAAGGTCGCGCCAGACGATCACGTTGATCATGCCGAACTCGTCTTCGAGGGTGACGAAGGTAACGCCGCTGGCCGTCCCCGGCCGTTGCCGACCGACCACCAGGCCGGCGACGCGCACCGGGCGATCAGCTTCGAGCTTGAGCAGGTCCCGCGAGCTGCGGCAGCGACGGGCCTTGAGGGCGCCGCGCAGCAGGGTCATGGGGTGCGGGCCGAGGGTGGTGCCCAGGGTCGCGTAGTCGGTCAGCAGGTCTTCGCCGCGGCTGGGCAGCGGCAGGCTGACGGGCGCTTCCTCGGTGACCTGGCCGGCGAACAGCGGCAGCTGCGGCTCGACCCCGGCAATCGCCCAGCGCGCCTTGTGCCGGTGGCCAGCGAGGCCGCGCAGGGCGCCGGCGTCGGCCAGTTGCTCGCGGGCGCGGTTATCCAGGTGGGCGCGCAGGCAGAGGTCGGCGGCATCGGCGAAGGGGCGTTGCTCGCGGGCCTGGGCAAGGGCATCGGCGACGTCTTCGCGCAGCCCGCGCACCATGCGCAGGCCGAGGCGGATCGCCGGCTGGCGTTCGGCGATGGGCTCCAGGGTGCAGTCCCAGTGGCTGTGGCGCACGTCCACCGGGCGGATCTCCAGGCCGTGGCGGCGAGCGTCCTGCAGCAACTGGTCGGGGCTGTAGAAACCCATCGGCCAGCTGTTGATCAGGGCGCCGGTGAAGGCCGCCGGCTCGTGGCATTTCAGCCAGCAACTGGCGTAGGTGAGCAGGGCGAAGCTGGCGGCGTGGGATTCGGGGAAGCCGTAGCTGCCGAAGCCCTTGATCTGCTCGAAGATGCGCGCGATGTACTCCTGCTCGTAGCCCTTGGCGGTCATGCGCTCGAACAGACGCTTGCGGTGCGGTTCCAGGCCGCCGTGGCGTTTCCAGGCGGCCATGGAGCGGCGCAGGTGGTCGGCTTCGCCGGGCGTGTATTCGGCGGCGATGATCGCCAGTTGCATCACCTGCTCCTGGAACAGCGGCACGCCGAGGGTGCGCTCGAATACTGGCTTGAGTTCCTCGGAGGGGTAGATGACCGGTTCTTCCTTGTTCCGCCGGCGCAGGTAGGGATGGACCATGTCGCCCTGGATCGGACCGGGACGGACGATGGCGACTTCGATCACCAGATCGTAGAAAGTCTCGGGCCGCAAGCGCGGCAGCATCGCCATCTGCGCGCGGGACTCGATCTGGAACACGCCCACGGTGTCGGCGCGGCTGATCATGGCGTAGGTCTCCTTGCACTCCTGCGGTAGCGTGGCGAGGGTCCAGTGTTTGCCGCGATAGTCGGCGATCAGGTTGAAGCAGCGGCGCAGGGCGCTGAGCATGCCGAGGGCGAGCACGTCGACCTTGAGCAGGCCGACGGCGTCGAGGTCGTCCTTGTCCCATTGGATCAGCGTGCGCTCGGGCATGGCGGCGTTTTCTACCGGCACCAGGGTTTCCAGCGGTTGCTGGGAGATCACGAAACCGCCGGGGTGCTGCGACAGGTGCCGGGGGAAACCGACCAGCTGGCCGGTCAGCGCCAGGACTCGCCGCAGGATCGGGCTCTCCGGATCGAAGCCGGCTTCGCGCAGGCGGTCGGGGTGCGGCGCTTCGCGGCTCCAGGCGCCGCAGCAGTCGGCCAGTGCGCCGACCTGATCCGGCGGCAGCCCGAGCGCCTTGGCCACGTCGCGCACCGCGCCGGCGCCGCGGTAGGTGCTGGCCACGGCGGTGAGCGCAGCGCGCGTGCGGCCATAGCGGCGGAATACGTACTGGATGACTTCCTCGCGGCGGTCGTGCTCGAAGTCGACGTCAATGTCTGGCGGCTCGTTGCGTTCGCGGGAGATGAAGCGTTCGAACAGCAGGTGTACGTGTTCGCGGGTCGGGTCCAGCTCGGTGATGCCAAGGGCGAAGCAGACCACCGAGTTGGCCGCCGAGCCGCGTCCCTGGCAGAGAATGCTCTGGCTGCGGGCAAAGGCGACGATGTCGTAGACCGTGAGGAAGTAGCTGTCGTACTCAAGCTCGGCGATCAGCGCGAGTTCATCCTCGACACGCTGGCGGACGGCGGCATCGGCGCCGTCTTTCCAGCGGCACAGGATGCCTTCCTCGGTCTTCTCCCGCAGCCAGGTGGTGGGCGTATGACCTTCTGGCACCAGCTCGCGCGGGTACTGATAATCCAGTTGACCGAGATTGAAGCTGCAGCGCTCGGCGATCTTCACCGTCTCCGCCAACAACTCGGCCGGATAGATCGCCGCCAGCGCTTCTTTCGGCCGCAGATGCCGCTCGCCATTGGGATAGAGGTACTGGCCGGCCTCGTGCACCGGCAGGTGCTGGCGGATGGCGGTCATGCAGTCCTGCAGGGCGCGGCGGCCGCGGATATGCATGTGCACGTCGCCGCAGGCCACGGCGGGGATGGCCAGGCGCGCGGCCTGATCGCGCAGGCGATGCAGCTTGCCGGCGTCGTCAGGGCCCTTGTGCAGCTCGACGCCCAGCCACAGGCGCTCGGGGAAGCGTTCGCGCAGCCACAGGCCGTCATCGTCCTGGTTGTCTCGCGGCAGCCAGATCGCCAGCAGGTGGTCGAGGTTGCCGTCGAAGTCCGCGCGCACCAGACGGTAGCTGCCTTTCTCGGCGCGACGCCGGGCGTGGGTGAGCAGGCGGCAGAGGTTTTCGTAGCCAGTGAGGTTCTCCGCCAGCAGCACCAGCTTCGGGCCCTGCTCGATGCTCAGTTCGCTGCCGGTGATCAGGGGAATCTCGGTTTCCTTCGACGCCTGCCAGGCGCGGACGATGCCGGCCAGGCTGCATTCGTCGGTGATTGCCAGGGCGCGGTAGCCCAGCTTCTTCGCCCGCTCGAACAGCTCGGCCGCGCTGGAGGCGCCGCGCTGGAAGCTGAAATTGGACAGGCAGTGCAGCTCGGCGTAGTCGGGGCCTTCATCCGGCGCGTTCATGCGAACCAGCCGTGCAGCAGCAACGGGCCGTCGTCGCCTACCGGGCGAAACACCCAGGCGCGCTGGCCGCTGCGGGTGCGCACCTGATAGTAGTCGCGGCGGATGTCCTCGCCGTCCCACCAGCCGGACTCGATGCGCTCCGGGCCGGCGAGCAGGGTCGGGGCGAATTCGCGCAGCGGTTGCGGTTCTGCCAGCAGCCAGCCGGGGCGCGGGGCCTCGGTAGTGGGCAGGTGCGGCGTGGAGTTGCCTTGCCAGGCACGCTCCGGGCGATGTTCGGCGAGGCCGCCGAGGCCGTGCACGGCGTCGTCGCCCAGGCGTGCGCGCAGGCGTTCACGCAGCTGCTCCCAGGGCTGGGATTGCTGCGGGCGGTCGTCGAACAGCTCGCGGTGTTGCGGCACGAAGGGCGGCAAGTCGTCGGCGATGAGCCGCACGCTGTGCACCGGGGCGCGCAGTTGCAGTTGTTCCAGGCGGCCCCGGCTCAGCTCGAAGAGCATTCCCGCCTCGCGCTCGGCACTGAGCAGGCCCACCGGCATCTGTGTGTCCGGGCCATCGTGGTGCTCCAGATGCAGGACGAAGCGCTGCACGCCGCTGTCGCGCCCGGCGAGGAAGGCGCCCAGGTCGGCGGTCAGGCGGCGCAGCGGGAAGAGCAACGCCTGGGTGGATTCCACGTCGAAGTTCAGCTCGATGCGCGACTCGAAGCTGTCCGGTGGCCGGTAGAACTCCAGGGCCAGCGGGCGCTGGCCGAGCAGGGTGTCGACCTGGCGCAGTACCTGCGGCGGGAAGCGCCGGGCCAGGCTCTCGCGCGGCAGGGCGAGCAGTTGCTGCAGGCTGCGCAGGCCCATGCGGCCCAGCGAGGTGGCGGCGTCGCGCTCCAGGCCCAGGCGTTCCAGCGGCATCCTGCCCAGGTACTGGCGCAGTTGCTGGTTGTCGTGGATCGCCACGCCATCGTGGCCATTGGCGAGGATGCGCGCGGCGGCCGGATTGGGCGCAGCGGTGATGCGGTGACGAAAACCCAGGGCGTTCAACTCCTCGCGCAGGCGCGCCTCGAAGCGTGGCCAGGGGCCGAACAGTTGCAGGCTGGACTGTACTTCCATCAGCAGCGCACGCGGGTAGTGCTGGCTGACCTGCGAGCTGAAACCGTAGCCCCAGGCTGCCAGCAGGTCCTGCCAGCGCTGCACTTCGCGCAGGTCGTATTCGGCGGTTTCGAAATCGCGGCTCAGGGCCTGGGCGGCGGTGAGCGACTGGCCGGGCTTGAGCCCCAGCGCCCGTGCCGCCGGGTTCACCGCTTGCAGCACGCGGCGTTGCGCTGGTCCGGTGAGCAGTGCCAAGGCGGCGCCCGGCTCGGGACGGCCACGGAGCGCGCCGTCCATCGCCAGCTGTGGCAGGAGAATGCAGGCCCAGAGCATGGCGGCCTCAGTGCCAGGGCAACGGGATGGGCCGCGCCGGCGCCAGCCCACCCCGGCACTTGAGTACGCGCAGCTGTGCCGGGGTGGCGTCCAGCGCCAGGCGCAACGCAGCGGGCGACGGGTTGAGCGCTTCGCGCTGCGAGCGGTAGGCGATGGCCAGGGTCTGCCCGGCCTCGGCAGCCACCTGCAGGCGGCGCAGGGCGCGGTCGTCAGCCTGCTGCGGCCAGCACAGCACGGCGCCGCAACTGCCCGAGCGCAGGCACTGTTCGGCGGCCCAGAGGGCATCGCGGCCTTCGGCGCGGACGATGGCCAGTTGGTCGAGCATCACGCCGGCCGCCTGCCAGGCGGCCGGGTAGGGTACGTGGGGCGGGGCGACCAGCACGATGCGTTCGCCGGCTGCACTGAGCCGCGCGAGGGTTGGCCAGACCAACTGAAGCTCGCCGACGCCTTCCTGGGCCAGGAGGATTTCGCTGAGGCCGGCTTCCGGCCAGCCACCGGTGGGCAGGGCCTGGTCCAGCACGGCGTGGCCAGTGGGTTGCTGGCTGGGTGGCAGGCCCTGGGGCTGGCCTTTCCAGACCTGGCGCTGGTGGAACAGGGTGTCGAGCGCAACCACGCTGCCCATCACGGCCTCCCGGCCGGCGAGCGGCGACAGTCATGCGCCCGGCAGGAGGGCCAGGGGAGGAGGATGGGTGGGTGTCGCATGGGATTGCTCGGAAATAACTGTATGGATATACAGTTTATCTGAAGGGATGGTGTCGTCAATGGCGGTTGGTCTGACGGCCATTCGGACGCGACGGAGTCCTTCGATAGATCGACCCCAGTCTTTCTGTTCTCGTAGCAGCGGAGCTTCTCCGCGATCAGCCGGCAAGGCTGGCGCTGAGCGGGTTCGCGAGCAAGCTCGCTCCTACAGGTAAAGCCAGTGGACCCTTCGTAGGAGCGAGCTTGCTCGCGAACCGCACGGCACAAGGCCATTCCCCAAGTGAAAATCCGCGCAATGCGTTACAGCAGCAAAAAACCTTGCGGCTCTTTCGAGCGCGGCGGATCGGCAACGAACTTCAGCCGCTCCGGCTTCCACCACCCCGGCAACAACCGCCGCACCGCTGGCTGGTTGAATCGGTCATCGAGCAGGTAGATCACCCCCGAATCCGTCGGCGTGCGGATCACCCGGCCGGCCGCCTGGACGACCTTCTGCAAGCCGGGGAACAGGTAGGTGTAGTCGTAGCCATCACCGAACATGCCTTGCATGCGCTGCTTGATCTCCTCGTTGACCTCGTTCACCTGCGGCAGGCCCAGCGTGGCGATGAAGGCGCCGATCAGGCGGTCGCCCGGCAGGTCGATGCCCTCGCCGAAGGCGCCGCCGAGCACGGCGAAGCCGATGCCCTGCGAGTGCGGGGTGAAGCGGTCGAGGAAGGCCTGGCGCTCGATCTCGTTCATGCTGCGCGACTGTACCCAGCGCGGAATGTCCGGGTGCTCGGCGGCGAAGCGTTCCAGCGCCTGCTGCAGGTAGGCGTAGCTGCTGAAGAAGGCCAGGTAGTTGCCGGGGCGGGCGCGGAACTGCCGGGCCATCAGCGTGCTGATTGGCGACAGGCTGGCCTCGCGGTGCTGGTAGCGGGTGGACAGGTTGCTCAGCGCGTGGACTTCCAGTTGCTCCGCGCGGAAGGGCGATTCCACTTCGCGCCAGGTGGTGTCTTCCGGCAGGCCGAGCAGGTCGGCGTAGTAATTGGCCGGGTTCAGCGTGGCGGAGAACAGCGTAGTGCTGTGGGCCGCCTCGAAGCGTGGTTCGAGGAAGGGCGCCGGCACCACGTTGCGCAGGCACAGGGTGGAGAGCGTGCGCTGGCCGCTGCCGTCGTGGCGGGTGATGTCGAACAGCGAGTGTGGTCCGTAGGCTTCGGCCAGCCGGCAGAACAGCATGGCGTCGAGGTAGAAACGCAGCAGTTCGGCCTCGTTGCCGGTGGGCTGGTCCGTGAGGTGGTCGGTGATGGCGCTGACAGCTTTCTGTAGCGCGGCGATGAACAGGTCCGGCACCGTCGGGTAGATCTGGTAATCGACCTCCTGGTCGCGGTGCATCTGGTTCCAGTGGCGGCCGACGCGCTCCAGCACGCCTTTCAACCCGGCCGGGGCTACCTTGCGCAGGGCGTTGAACTCGGACTGGTCCAGCTCGGCGCTGTACATGCCGCGGCCGCGCTCGATGAGGTTGTGCGCCTCGTCCACCAGCAGGGTGACCTTCCAGTCGTTGAGCACGGTAAGGCCGTAGAGCAGGGCGCTCATGTCGAAGTAGTAGTTGTAGTCACCCACCACCACGTCGGCCCAGCGGCACAGTTCCTGGCTCAGGTAGTAGGGGCAGACCTGGTGCTGCAGCGCCACGTCGCGCAGTGCTTCCTGGGTCAGCCAGCGATGCTTGAGCGCGGCCTCGCGGGCGGCGGGCAGGCGGTCGTAGAAACCCTTGGCCAAGGGGCAGGAATCGCCGTGGCAGGATTTGTCCGGGTGCTCGCAGGCCTTGTCGCGGGCGACGTGTTCGAGCACGCGCAAGGGCTGCGCGGCGTCCTGCTGGCGCAGGGTCGCCAGGGCGTCGAGGGCCAGGCGCCGGCCGGGAGTCTTGGCGGTGAGGAAGAACAGCCGGTCGAGCTTCTGGCCGGGGAAGGCCTTGAGCTGCGGGAACAGGGTGCCGAGGGTCTTGCCGATGCCGGTGGTGGCCTGGGCCATCAGCGTCTGGCCGTCGCGGGCGGCGCGGTAGACCGATTCGGCGAGCATGCGCTGGCCCTGGCGGAAGTCCGCGTAGGGGAAGCGCAGTGCTTCCAGGCCCTGGTCACGCTCGATGCGGTGGGCGCTTTCCTGCTCGGCCCATTTCACGAAGCGGCTGCATTGCAGCTCGAAGAAGGTGCGCAGGTCATCGGCGGCGAAGCGCTCGCGGAATACCGTTTCCTTCTGGGTGATGACGTTGAAGTAGACGACGGCGAGATCGATGGCGTCGATCTCCAGTGTCTGGCAGAGCAGCCAGCCGTACACCTTCACCTGCGCCCAGTGCAGCAGCCGGTGGTTCTGCGGGATGCGCGCGACGTCGCCGCGGTGGGTCTTGATCTCTTCCAGCAGGTTGGCGTCGGGGTCGTAGCCATCGGCGCGGCCGCTGACCACCAGCCCCGGATACTCCCCGCGCAGCGGTAGCTCGGCGATATAGCCCAGGCCCCGGCGCGAGACCACCGTGGCGTGCCCGGCCATGCCTTCCTGGGCAGTGGGCGCGGGGGTGAAGCGCAGGTCGAGGTCACCTTCCTTGGCGGTGAATTCGCACAGCGCGCGCACGGCGACGGCGTAGCTCATTGGCTTTCGTCCGCCTCGCCCTGCCAGCGCACGTAGCAGACTTCCACCGGCATGCCGTGCTCGGCGCAGAAGGCCAGCCAGCGCTTCTGATTATCCTGCAGGCGGTCGCCGGGGCCTTTCACTTCGATCATCCGGTAGCGCGCCTCGCCGGGCCAGAACTGGATCAGGTCGGGCATGCCGGCGCGGTTGGCCTTCGGGTCGGCCAGCAGGCGCGCGAACCACAGCTTCAGGTGCGCGGCCGGCAGGCAGTGCAGGGCCTGTGCCAGCAGACTCTCGTCGAGCAGCTCCCAGTGCACGAAGGGCGAGAGGATGCCGTGCTTGGCGGCGTAAGTCTCACGGATCGCAGCCAGATAGGCGTCGCTGTCCAGCAGTGCCAGGCGCGCGGCGAAGGCCTCGGCGCGGCGGCTGACGAAATCGCCGCGATACAGATCGCTCGGCCCGGCCTGGAAGGGGTGGAAGAAGGCGCCGGGCAGCGGAGCGAAGATCACCCCCCAGCAGAGCAGGCCGAACAGGCTGCAGACCAGCGCGTTTTCCACGTAGTGCACTGGCGCCTCTTCCTCGTGGAGCACGGATTGCACGGCGAATTCGACGTTGACGTCGGGGCGCGGCAGTTCCAGGTCGATACGCAACGGCGGTACGGGCTTGGCCGCTTTTTCCTTCGGCAGCCCGAGTTGGCGGACCAGTCGCGCCAGCGCGCGCTCCACAAGCTGCAGCTCGCCGTCGCTTTCCGGCGCGGTCAGTGCGGCCTGGACCAGTGCATGCGCTTCATCGAAGCGCTGCAGGCGTTCCAGCACGCGGATCTGCCGCTGCCGCGAGCCACCTGCGGAGGTTTGCCGATAGAGCGCCAGGGCGGCGTCCAGCTCGCCTTCACGCTCCAGCTGATAGGCCATGCGGTACAGCAGGCGGGCGTGGCGAGCTTGCAGGTAGGCGTTGTCGCTGCGGAACTCGCCCAGTTCGACCAGCAGCTCGGCGATGGATTCGCCGGCGTCGAAGCGGACGGCGCCATTCCACAGGTGGATGTAGGCCTCCAGTTCATCGCGGCGGCGGAAGGCGCGGGAATCGGGGGTGAAGGGGACGGTTTCGTAGCGGAAGATGCCGAGGTCGGCAAGGACGAATTCGGACCAGTCCTGCTGCAGGTTGCCGAAGAACAGCAGGCGCAGACGGTCGCACAGCGGCGTCGCCATGAGGGTATAGAGGCGGTCGAGGTCCGGGTACCAGCTGTCGAATGGCTGCACCTGCTCGTGATGGGCGTGCAGGTGCTCGTACAACTCGGCCTTCTTCAGCGAGCCGCGCGGCAGGTCGTCGCGGAAGCGCGCGAGCAGTTCGTCCTTGAGCAGCAACGGCAGCAGTTCGTCCAGTGCCAGCGGGTAGTCATCGCTCAGCCAGCCCAGCTCCAGCAGCGGCGCGGCGGCCTTGGGGATATCGCCGATCTCGGCATAGCTCAGCTTGCCGGCGCGAAAGTGCGGCCCCTTGCGCATGACCAGCCGCACCAGCAGCGCCCGCGAGGGCAGCGGCAGCGCGCGGAAGTCCGCGATGAACCGGGCTTCCTCGGCGTCGAGCAGGTCGGCGTAGCGCTCGTCGATCCAGTCGAGGGCGCGGTGGAAGTTGGTCAGGTAGTAGAGGCTGAGGTCGAGCGGCGCAGACATCGGCGGGCACTGGTTTTACATACAGTTCCAAGGATGGCGCGATGGGGGCTTGGCCGCAAGGGCTCTGGCGGCCTTTCATCGGAGATTGCCTGCGTGCTGGCTGCTGTCTGTAGGAGCGAGGGGGACGCCTGGTTCTTGCTCGCGAACGCTCTGCACCAGATGTTCCGGCGTGAAGCGGGGTTCGCGAGCAAGCTCGCTCCTACAGGGAAATCATGCCCGTCGTGGTTGGCGGATAACGCTGTAGGCGTTATGCGCCCTACGGGTCAATTCAGTCGGAACACCAGCGCCTTGAGGCCGCTGTCTTCCTCGATGTCGGCAAATTCCGGCGGATTCTCCAGGCGCTCGATGAAGCGCAGCTGCGGCGCCTCTGCGGCCATGCCCTGGAGCAGGAAGTCGACGCCAACGGCCGGGTCGTTCACGCAGGCCAGTACGGTACCGCTGCCGTCCAGCAGTTCCGGCAGGCGGCGCAGGACGCGGGCGTAGTCCTTGTCGAGGACGAAGCTGCCTTTCTGGAAGCTCGGCGGGTCGATGATGATCAGGTCGTAGGGGCCGGACTTCTTCACCTTGCCCCAGGACTTGAACAGGTCGTGGTCGAGGAAGCTGACCTTCGACAGGTCGTGGCTGTTCAGGCGGTGGTTGTCGCGGCCACGGCTGAGCGCGGCGCGGGCCATGTCGAGGTTGACCACCTTCTGCGCGCCGCCGGCGATAGCCGCCACGGAGAAGCCGCAGGTGTAGGCGAACAGGTTGAGTACGCGCAGGCCGCTGGCGTTGGCCTGTACCCACTGGCGGCCGTAGCGCATGTCGAGGAACAGGCCGTTGTTCTGCTTGCGGCCCAGGTCCAGTTGGTAGCGCAGCCCGTGCTCGGTGATCTGCCAGCCGTCGAATGCCTCGCCGTGGAGGACTTCCATCGTGCTTTCCAGGGTGTAGCGGTGCTGCAGCATCAGGCTGCGGGCGCCGGTGGCGCGCCAGGTTTCGCTTTGCGCCAGTTCGACCAGCATCGCCCTGAGTGCCGCCAGCTCGTCTTCGGCAGGCTCGCGGAACAGCGAAACCAGCAGCACGCCTTCCAGCCAATCTGCGGTCACGTGCTCCAGCCCCGGCCAGCGCCGGCCGCGGCCGTGGAACAGGCGGCGGGTCTCCGCGGGGGCGGGGTTCAGGGCCGCAAGCAGTTGCTCGCGCAGGGTGGCGATGGCGTCGGTGTTCATGCTTCGGGTCTTTCTACACAGGCTGATTCGGCGGATCGGGGCGGCGATTCTACGCGCTCAGGCGCCATGGCGCTGCACCCGCAGTTTTTCCTCCGGGCGCGGGGCGACGAAGTAGCGGTTGAGCGCCTCGTAGCCGGCCGGGTCCAGCGGCGCCGCCAGGGGTGCAATGGCATGGCGCGCCAGCAGGCGGCTGCGGCAGGTGGCCGGGTCGACGTCGAGGAAGTGCAGGCAATGCACCGCGCCGGCCTGTTGTGCCAGGTCGATCAGCCAGCGGCGGTCGGCCAGGGTATTGGCGGGAATATCCAGCACTACGCTGGTGCCGGCGCGCAGCAGGCCGACCACGTGTGGCCCCATCACCTTGCGTACACGGCGGGCGTAGAGCTGGTAGTCGTCGGGGCTGCTGATGCCCCAGGGGAACAGCTCGGCCAGCCACTGTTCCTCGGCCAGCATCACGGTGCCCGGTGCTTCGGCCAGTTGTCGCGCCAGGCAGGACTTGCCCGACGCCGCCTTGCCGCACAGCAGGTGCAATGTGCCTGTACTCATGTCGTGGCCTCCAGCAGGTCGGTGCCGTAGGAGTTGTCCACGGCGCAGCGCCAGGCGCCATCGGCCTCGCGGCGAAAGACGTAGGTGGCGCGGCGGGTCAGTTTGCCGTGGCTGGTGTCGAGCAGGGTCTGCGCCACGACCAGCACGGTGTCGTCGGTCTCGAGGACTTCCAGGCGGCCCTGGCGCACCCGCAGGTTGTGCCCGAAGTGCTCGGCGATGGCGACGAAGGCCTGGCGGATCTGCCCCTTGCCGCGTGCGAACAGGCCGGGCTTGACCACCAGCAGGGCGTCGTCGGTGTAGAAGTCGATCAGCGCGTCGAAATCCTCGCGGCCGATGGCTTCGTCGGCGGCCTGGATGAGCGCTTGCAGCGGGTGCTGTTGTGGGGGGAATGCCTGATCCATCAGTGTCTCCTTGTTCGGGAGCCTCGGACGGCGAGCATTAAAAAACCCGCCGGGAGGCGGGTTTGGTTGTTCGCGGAATGCGCTAACCCACCATCGGAGCGATGGTGGTAATAATCTGCTGGAAGGTGCGGTTGGCGGCATTCATGGGTCAGAAGCTAGCAGAAAATTCCCGCGCTGCGCCAGTGCTCTTTTTTCCTCGCGCCGTGGCATGATCGCGCCGCGCCGTGGTCCAAACGCCAAGTCTTTCTCCACGCTGTAGCGGAGTCTTCCATGCCATCCTTCCTACCGACCCGCCTCCTGCGCGCGCTGACGCTGCTGGCCGGGTTGGCCGTCTGCGCGTCTGCCTCCGCCGTCGCGCCCAGTTGCCCGACGGGGCAGCGCCAGGTCTGCCTGGACAGCTGCGTGTGCCTGCCCGACCTGGGTGCCGTGCTCGGGCCGGTCCTCTCGGACACCCGCAAGGTCGCCGCCCAGGCACTGGGCGTCTGGCTGCAACAGTCCCGCGAGCAGGCGGAGCAGGGCGGTACCGAGCCGATCCCGCTGGAAATCCGCGCTCAGCTGCAGGGCTACTTTTCCGATGACGTGCTGATGGGCGCGCGCTACTCCACCGGTGCGCTGGACCAGCTCAACGCCGCCCAGGCGATGATGCAGAACCCCGACACCGAGGCCGTCACCCTGGTCGACGTGATCGTCTTCCGCCGCGAGGAAGACGCGCAGAAGGACGTCGCGCTCTGGGCCCATGAACTGTGGCATGTGAAGCAGTACCAGGAGTGGGGCGTGCAGGGCTTTGCCACGCGCTACACCGATGACTTCGACGCCGTAGAGGCGCCGGCCTACGAAATGGCGCGGCGAGTGGCGAAGGACCTGCGCGATGGCAAGCTGACCGCTCCGGCGCCCTGAGTCAGCGTTGGTCCGGCGATTGGCGGAAGTGCCCTGAGTTCTCTGGCTTTGGCAGCCTATCGGCCACTGAGGTGCCCTTGTATTCTTCCGGCCGAAATGACTGCGCTGAAGAACATGGAACGGTGCAGTGCAATGGTCGATGGGCACGCGATAGTGCCGTGGCTTTTGAACAAAAACAAACAAAGGGAAGTGTGATCATGGCGCGAATTGAGCCTGTACTAGGTGGTCTAGGGGGCGGTGCTGAAAACCCCTATCAGGTCGGCGAGGCTGCGTTGCTCGAAAGCGACGCTCCGCGGTTTTCCAAACCGGGAATTCTGGATTTTCACGGGCGCATTTCCCTGGCGCGTTACTGGCTGATCCATGTCGGGTTGGTAGTCTGGGTCCCGACCTTGCTGCTGATCTTCTTCGTATACGGCTTGCGCCAGGAGCCCGTGTTGCTGCTCCTGGTGGCGTCGATGGTCCTGGTTTCCTCGCTTCTGCTGTCGATCTCGCTGCTCATGCGGCGCGCGCGGGATATCGGCTGGAGTCCCGCCTGGGGGCTCGTATCCGTGCTGGTTCCAGGTATTGGCGCGCTGGTGATGTTGCCTCTGGTCATTCTGCCGGGGCAGAAGAGCACCAATCGCTACGGGGCGCCCAATCCCTTCTTGTCAACTCGGGCCAAAGCGCTGATCGGGCTCCTGGTCGTGCTCAATTTCGCTGGAATGATCGGGCTGTTCGTCTATTTCCCCGAGTACGGTGCACCGGTCTTCGCAGAGTTGTTCAGCCACTTCCAGACCTGGCTCATGGGGCGCTGACGCCCCGGCTTTCAGCGCTTGGCGCTGGCTTCCTGCATCGGCGTACCGCCGCCCAGGGCCTTGCACAGGGCGATCAGCGTCAGGCGCAGCTGGGTATCGCTGTCCACTACGTCGCGGCGTGATTGCAGGTAGGCGCGCTGGGCGTCCAGTTCCACCAGGAAGTCGGTCATTCCGCCGGCGTAGCGCGCCTTGGCCATGCCGTAGGCGGCGTCGCTGCTGTGCAGTTTTTCCTGCAGGCGCTGGTTGCGCTGGCGTTCGGCGCCGTAGTGGCTCAGCGCGTCGTCGACTTCCTGCCAGGCCTTGAGCACGGTCTGCTGGTAGGACACGGCGGCTTCCTGCTGTTCCAGCTTGCGCAGGTTGATCTGCGAGCGGCGCCGGCCGTTGTCGAAGATCGGCAGGGAGAGGCTCGGGCCGACCGTCCAGGTCCGGCTTCCCCAATCGCCGAATTTGCTGTCTTCCACCGACTCGTAGCCGAAATGCGCGCCCAGGCGGATGGTCGGATAGAGGTCGGCCACGGCCACGCCGATGTTCGCGGTGGCGGCGTGCAGTTGGGCTTCGGCGGCGTGGATATCCGGGCGCCGGCGCGCCACTTCCGAGGGCAGGCCGAGGCTCAGGTCCGGTGTCTGCGGCACAGTCTGCGCGACAGGCTTCAGGTCCTCGCGCAGGCTGCCCGGTTCGGCGCCGATCAGTACGCCGATCTGGTTGATCGCCGCGCTTTCGCTGGCCTGTAGTTGCGGCAGGCTGGAACGCAGCTCGGCGAGCTGGCCGCGCTGGCGTTCGACATCGAAATCGTCCACCAGGCCGCCATCGGCGCGCACCTGGATCAGTTGCATGGACTCCTCGGTGGCGGCGATGTCCTGCTGCGCCACGGCGATCTGTTGCTGCACGCCGCGCAGCTCGAAGTAGCTGCGGGCCAGTTCCGCCGAAACGCCCAGGCGGGTTTCCTCGAACATCGCCTGCTGCGCATCGACGCTGGCATCGGCGGCCTCGATGGAGCGACGGATGCGGCCCCACAGGTCGGGCTCCCACGAAGCGTCGAAGCCAGCCTGGTAAAGCGTGAAGGGCTCGGCCAGGACCTTGGCGATCTGGCCGCTGTCACCGGTCGGTGCGATGCGCTGGATCATCAGGGCGTTGGAGCCGTTCTCGCTCAGGCGCTGGCGATTCACTGCCGCCGAAGCGTTGACGTCGACGCCGCGCTGGGCCGCCACCATCTGCCGCTGCATGCGGCTCTGGGCGAAGCGCAGCACGGCAGTCTTGAGGTCCGGGCTGGCCTTGTCGGCGCGGCGTTGCAGGTTGTTCAGCACCGGGTCGTTGAACAGGGTCCACCAGTCCTCGCTGAGCCGGGTACTGCCCTCCACCGGGTGCAGTTGTCCGGCGCCGGCGTGGGCGGCCTGCCAGCTCGCCGGTGCCTGGGTTTTCGGCGCTTCGTAGTCGGGGCCGACGGCGCAGCCGGCGAGGCTACTCAGCAGGGCCAGGGAAACGAAACGGGAAGTGAGGTTCATGGGTGACACCCTCTTGCAGACCTAGTCATCCGAAGTGCCCTCGAAGCGTCGCGCGACATAGCCCATCAGCAGGCCGCCGACGATGCCGATCACTCCGCAGGCCAGACCCATGGAGCGGTTGGTCACCATGCCGACGTTCTTCACGTGGGTGGGCAGGCCGAGCAGGCCGATGAAGAACAGCATCGCCACCGACAGGGCGATCAGGTAGATACCGCCCGCGCGCCAGGACTGGGTGGGAATGCCTTTCCTGCGGCAGTACCGGTGGCCCAGCCAGAACGGCAGCAGAAACTGGGTAACGAGGAAGACGATGAAGCTGCTGGTGTCGCTCATGGCTGTCCATTTCCAAAATAGGTCCTCGTCAGGGTATTGCATTCGCTTGCCATGCCGGGTGATCCGTTACGCAAGCCGGTGGCGGAACAGCCACGAGGCAAGCGGCAAGGTGACGGCCGCGACCACCAGCATGGGGATCAGGTTGAGCCCCACGTCGGCCAGGGTCGCGCCTTCGAGGTACACCCGCTGGATCAGGTCGATGCCGAAGCGCAGCGGGTTGGCGTAGGTCACGATCTGCAGGAACTCGGGCATGTTGCGTACCGGCGTGGCGAGGCCGGAGAGCAGCGTCAGCGGCATGATCAGCACGAAGGTGTAGAGCATCGCCTGCTGCATGTTCAGCGACACGGCGGAGATCGACATGCCCAGCCCGACGCAGGCGATGGTGAAGACCGTCAGCCCGCCGTAGAGGTTGAACAGCGAGCCGGCCATGGGTATTCGGAACCAGAACAGCGCCATCAGCAGCACCAGCGTGGCCTGCACCAGGCCGATGAGCAGCGGCGGGATGGCTTTGCCGAACATGATTTCCAGCGGTGTGTAGGGCGTCACCAGCAACTGATCAAAGGTGCCCTGTTCGCGTTCGCGGGCAACCGAGAGGGCAGTGAGCATCAGCGTCTGCATCATGCTCAGGGTGGCGATCAGCGCGGGGATCAGCGGCCAGCGGGTTTCCAGGTTGGGGTTGTACCAGGAGCGGCTGACCACGCTGATCGGCGCCGAGGCCAGGCCCTGTTCGCGGTTGAACTGGTCCACCACCACGGCGAGCCCGGCAGCGGCGGAGCCAGCGGTGTTGGAGTTGCGGCCGTCGAGAATGACCTGGATCGGCGCCGGGTCGCCCTGGGCGAGGCGGGTCTGGAAATCCGAGGGGATGTGGATCACCAGCAGCGCTTTCTGCTCGTCGATCACCGTCTGGATTTCTTCCACGCGGGTCAGCGTCGCTACCCGGTGGAAGATGCCGCTGCCGTCCAGGCGCGAAATCAGCCGCGTGGAGGATTCGCTATGGCTCAGATCGAGGATGGCGTAGGGCGCGTCGTTGAGGTCGAAGGTCACGGCGTAGCCGAACAGCACGCTCTGCATCAGCACCGGCGCCACCAGCACGATGCGGTTGGCCGGGTCCTTGAGGATCACCAGCAGTTCCTTGCGCCACAGGTTGAGGATGCGCCAGAGAAATTCCATGCGAGTCAGTCCAGCCGCTTGCGCGTTACCAGCCGCGCCAGGCCCAGCAGGGCGACGGCGTAGGCGGCGAGGATGGCGCAGTTCTTGAAGATCATCGGCCAGAAGTCGCCGGCCAGGAACAGGGATTTCACCAGCTCCATGAAGTAGGTCGCCGGCAGCAGGTTGCCGATCACGCGGATGGCGGTCGGTACGTTGCGCAGGTCGAAGATGAAGCCCGAGAGCATCATCGCCGGCAGGAAGCTGGCGAGCAGGGCGATCTGGCTGGCGAGGAACTGGTTCTTGGTCACCGCCGAGATCAGCAGGCCAATGCCCAGCGCCACCAGCATGTAGAGCATGGAGGAGATCACCAGCACGATGAAGGAGCCGTAGATCGGCACGTCGAACAGGAAGCGTGCGGCGAGCAGGCACAGCGCCAGGCCGATCATGCCGATGCCGAAGCAGGGGATGATCTTCGCCAGGAGGATTTCCACCGGCCGCACCGGCGTGACGAACAGTGCCTCCAGCGTGCCGCGTTCCCACTCGCGGGCCATCACCAGAGCGGTGAGGAAGGCGCCCACCAGCGTCATGATCAGCACGATCAGGCCCGGCACCAGGTACCAGGTGCTGGTGTTGGCGGCGTTGAACCACATGCGCTGGACGATGGTGACCGCGCCAGCCTGGCTCGCTGAGCCGGCGCCACGGTCGGCCTGCTTCTCGGCGTAGCCCGCCAGCGCGCTGCTGACGTAGGTGGAGACGCTGGCGGCGCGGGTGGCGTCCGAACCCTGCACCAGCACCTGGATCTGCGCGTTGCCGTCGTTCAGGCGGCGGGTGAAATCAGAGGGGAACTGCACCACCGCATCCACCTCGCGGGCTCGCATCAGCTTCTCGCCCTCGGCGTAGGAGCGCACCAGGTGCGGCTCCAGGTATTCGGTGCGGCTGATCCCGGCGGCCACATCGCGGGCCACGGGGGAGGGATCGTCGAGGACGATGGCGACGATGGCGCGTTTCACGTCCAACGACAGGCCATAGCCGAAGATCAGGATCAGCGCGATGGGCAGGCCGATGCCGATCAGCAGGTTGCTGCGGTCGCGTACCAGCTGCCGCACTTCCTTGCGGGTCAGCGAGGCCAGGCGCCGCCAGAAGCCGCCAGCGCTCATGCGGACTCCACCTTGGCGTGCCCGTGGCTGGCCTCATGCCGGTTGGTTTCGACGATCTCGATGAAGGCCTGCTCCATGTTCAGCGTGCTGCCCTTGCCGCCGGCCTGTTCGCGCACTTCCCGCGGCGTGCCCATGGCCAGCAGCTTGCCGGCGTCCTGGATGACGATGCGGTCGCAGTACTCGGCCTCTTCCATGAAGTGCGTGGTGATGATGATGGTGGTGCCGGACGCCGCCAACGCCGTGATGCGCTGCCAGAAGCCGCGGCGGGCGAGGGGATCGGCACCGCTGGTGGGTTCGTCGAGGAACAGAATTTCCGGCTCGTGGAGCAGGCCCACCGCCATCGCCAGACGCTGCTTGAAGCCGCCGGGCAGCTGGCCGCTGGGCGAGTCCTCCTGCCCGGCGAGGTCGAACTGGTGGGATACCTCGGCCATCCGCTGCTTCAGCTGCTTGCCGCCCAGGCCATAGGCGCCGCCAAAGAAACGCAGGTTTTCCGCCACCGATAGGTTGCCGTAGAGGGAGAACTTCTGCGACACGTAGCCGACCTTGCGCCGTGCCTGGGCCCGAGCATTGCGCAGGTTGACCCCGGCCACCTGCAGCGTGCCGCTGGTGGCGGGCAACAGCCCGCAGAGCATGCGGAAGGTGGTGGTCTTGCCGGCGCCGTTGGGGCCGAGCAGGCCGAAGATTTCCCCACGGTGCACGCTGAAGCTGGTGCTGGCCACGGCGGTGAAGTCGCCGAACTTGCGCACCAGGTCCTTCACTTCGATCACCGTTTCGTCGCTGTCGGCGTGGCCCTCTCCGTGGCGACGAGTGCCGGCCTTGAGCGATTCCATGTCGACTTGCTCGGCATCGCTGCGGGCGCGCAGCAGGAACATGAAGCCGTCTTCCAGGCGCGCATCCACCTGGCGTACAGGGGCGCCATCGAGTAGCTGGTCGAGCTTGCCCTGATCCGCATCGGGCTGGCGGATGAAGCGCACTTCGCCCGATTGCGGTACGGCATCGACGATGTTCTGGTGGTCGTCCAGCAGCCGCGCCTGCAAGGTGCGCGCAGGTTCGTCCTGGGGCGGGGTGGCGATGAAGCAGAGGTTGTCGGCGTGCTCGCGGATCGATGCCGGGTCGCCCTTGGCCATCAGTTGGCCCTGGTGCAGCAGGAAGACTTCGGCGCAGCGCTCGGCCTCGTCCATGTACGAGGTGGAGACCAGCACACTGAGCTGCTCCTGCTCGATCAGCTGCTGGATGATCTCCCACAGCTCGCGGCGCGACAGCGGGTCGACGCCGACGGTGGGTTCATCGAGCAGCAGCAGGTCCGGCGAGCGAACCAGCGTGCAGGCCAGCCCGAGCTTCTGCTTCATGCCGCCGGAGAGCTTGCCCGCCGGGCGGTCGGTGAAGCGCGCCAGGTCGGTCATTTCCAGCAGGCGCTGGTAGCGCTCCTGGCGTTCCTTGTGCGGCACGCCGTGGAGGTCCGCGTAGAGGTCGAGGTTCTCCTGCACGCTCAGGTCTTCATAGAGACCGAAGCGCTGCGGCATGTAGCTGATGCGGTCCTGGACCTGCTGCGGGTGGGCGTGGACGTCCAGGTCGAGCACGGTCAGCGTGCCGGCGTCGGCCTGCAGCAGCCCGGCGACCAGGCGCAGGAAGGTGGTCTTGCCGGCGCCGTCCGGGCCGACCAGCGCGGTGAGCTGGCCGCGCGGGATTTCCAGCGAGATGTCCTTGAGTGCCTGCACGGTCTTGCCCGACTCCTTCACCAGGAAGTGCTTGGCCAGGCCCTCGGCGCGGATGACCGGGCCTTCGGGGTGGGTTCCCTGAGTCGAGGCCATCAACGCGGCTCGTCGGCGAAGCGCACCGTGGCCGGCATGCCCAGGCGCAGGCGGTTGTCCGGGTCGGCGACCAGCACGCGCACTTCGTACACGAGGCTGGTACGCAGCTCTTCGGTCTGTACCGATTTCGGGGTGAACTCGGCCACCGAGGAGATGAAGCCGACATGGCCGTCGATGGCCTGGTCCGGGTGGCTGTCGGTGAACACCTGCGCCTTCATGCCCGGCTTGATGCGGCCCAGGTTGGTTTCGCTGACGTAGGCGCGAATCCATTTCGGGTCGGTCAGCGCCAGTGAATACACCGGGCGCTGCGGCGAGGCCATGTCGCCGGGTTCCAGCAGGCGCGAGCGCACGGTGGCGTTCTGCGGGGCTTTAAGATCGGCCTCGTCGAGGTTGTGCTGCAGCAGCGCCACATCGGCGTGGGCGGCAGCGAGCTGGGCGTCGGCCTGGGCGATGTCTTCCGCCCGCGGGCCGATCTGCGCCAGGCGCAGGGATTTCTGGCGGTCTTCCAGCTCGGCCTGGGCGACCTTCTGCTGCGAGGTGGCGCTGTCGATGTCCTGCTGACTCACGGCGCGGCCGCCGGGGCTGTTGGCACGGATGCTCTCAAGCCGACGCAGTTGGGTGTTGGCGAGGTCGAGCTGGGCGCGGGCGGCCTTGTCCTGGGCTTTCGCGCGGTCGACGTCCTCGGGACGCGAGCCGTTCTTCAGGCGCAGCAGGTTCTGCTCCTGGGCGGCGATCTGCGCCTGGGCCTTGTCGATCTGCAGGCGCAGGGTTCGGGTATCGAGGCTGGCGAGCACATCGCCGGCCTTTACCTGGTCGCCTTCCTCGACATTCATCTTCGCGATGCGCTCGCTGCCGATAAAGGCCAGCGACACCTGGCGGATGTCCACGTTGCCGTAGAGCACCAGGCGTTTGTCATCACCCTCGCGAGAGTGCAGGTACCACCACACTCCGCCCCCCAGCAGCAGCGCCACGAGCGCTACCAGCACCAGCTTCTTAGGCATGCAGGCCTTCCCTGTTTCATGACAGCCCGATGAAGGATAGACAGTTCCACGCCAGGCATGAGGACCTGTATCAATGTCGAAACGCTCTGGCCTGCAGGCCCGGCCGTTTCGATGACCATTCGGCAGCGACAGGGGATGAAGGTTTCAATTCGATGGCGCCGCCGTACGGGCTGACCTTGTGCGTTTCGTCAGCTCCCGCGTCATCGGCCGGATTGCCTGTTAGCGTGGAGTAACACCCCTCATGGAGATGCCGCCATGGGCAACCAGAAGACCGTCCTGAGTCAGCATCCTGGGTCGTGGCGCCTGCGCGCCCTGCGGATGCAGTGGTTTGGCCTGGTGTTGCTGTTCCTGGCCGCAGCCCTTGCGGCGTTGACCGACTTTCTGCAGCAGGACGGCGGCGTGGCGATCATCATCGCCTTCGCCGTGGTCGGCGTGCTGGCGCTGGTGGTGGCGCGGGTGATGCTGCTGAGGCCCAGGCCAGTGTAGGAGCGGGCTCCGTCCGCGATTGTCCTCGCTGAACGCCGCTGTCCGGGCGGGCTCACCGCCGCGGAATTGACTGCACCTGCGGCTGGATCTGTTGCTGCGGAATGCGCTGGTAGCCCATCTGCCCGTCGTCCATGGGCGGCGGGGGTGGGGCGTCGTGGCGGTCATTGTGGCCGCCGCAGGACGAACCGCCGAGCAGCACGGCCAGCGCGCCGATCAGCAGCAGGAGGGTGGACTTTCGCATGTCGTTTCTCTCCGGTGATGTCCCTGTTCAGTGAACGCGAAATCCCCGCAGGTGGATGGCTGGCCTGACGAGTGGGAGCCGTTGCAACGTAGCGGCCAGGGTGGCCTGGCAATTGCTCGAAACTCCGCCACACGGGCCTGAGCGCTATCGTGCAGATCGCCACGGCTCAGCCATACTCATCCGCACCCCCCAGGCATTGGGCCCGGGACCAAGGAGTGTGGGATGCTCGATTACGTCGCCCTGGGAATACTGATCTTCGCCGCCGTGGTGCTGTTCTACGGCATCATCGCGCTGCACGACATTCCCTATGAGATTGCGGTACACCGCAACCACCCCCACCAGGACGCTATTCATGCGGCCGGGTGGGTCAGCCTGTTCACCCTGCACGCGCTGTGGCCGTTCCTCTGGATCTGGGCGATGTTGTACCGCGAGGACCGGGGCTGGGGCTTTCACCACGGCAGAACGCCGGAAGCCGAGGCAAATTACCTGGAGGAGCAACTTGCCGAACTGCGCCAGCGTCTGGAGCTGCTCGAAGGTCGTTCTCCCGGCGCACCGCCAGTGGTGCCGCCAGCTTCGACGCAACCGGGCGGGGAGGGCTGAGCCATGGACCTGTTGCTGATCCTGACGTACGCCTCCATCTGCATCGCCATCTTCAAGATCTTCCACATCCCGCTGAACAAGTGGACGGTGCCCACCGCCGTGCTTGGCGGGGTCGTGCTGATCGGTGCGCTGATCTTCACGATGAACTACAACCACCCGTACTCCGAGGTGGCGCGCTCCTATTTCGTTTCCACCCCGGTGATCCCGGTGGTGACCGGCCAGGTGATCGAAGTGCCGGTCAAGGGCAACGAGATGATCGAAAAGGGCACGGTGCTGTTCCGTATCGACCCCAAACCCTTCCAGTTGAAGCTGGATTCGATCAAGGCGCAGCTGGTGTCGGCCCGTGCCGACCAGGCCCGCGCCCGTGAGCTGGCGCTGCGCAACGTCGGCAACAAGCGCGACGTCGACCTGACTACCGCGCGTGTCGATGACCTGAATGCCCAGCTGGCTCTGGCGCAGTTCAACCTCGACAACACGGTGGTGCGGGCGCCGTCCCGTGGCTTCGTCACCCATGTGTCGCTGCGTCCGGGAATGATGGCGACACGCTTGCCGTTGCGGCCCTCGATGGTCTTCGTGCCGGACGAGGGGCACTATTTCGCCGCCTGGATGCGGCAGAACAGCCAGCTGCGACTGACCGCCGGGGACGAGGCGGAAGTCGCCTTCGACGGGATTCCCGGCAAGGTCTTCAGCGGCAAGGTGAAACAGGCGATCGGCGTGATCGGGGAGGGCCAGATACAGCCCTCGGGTACCCTGCTCAGCTATACGGGCTCACCGCCACCGGGACGCGTACCGGTGATCATCGAGATTACCGACCCGGACTATGCCCAGTACGCCAACCTGATGCCTGGTGGTGCCTACGGCCAGGCAGCGATCTACAGCCAGCACTTCCACCACGTGGCGATCATGCGCAAGATCCTCCTGCGCATGGCGGCCTGGATGAACTACATCTTCCCGTTCCACTGATCCACCCCGCGCTGCGGCCGCCCGGCCGCAGCCATTCCTTCCCGGGTTGTACCCCACTTGCAGGAGCGAGCTTGCTTGCGAACCGCTTGATGCCTGGAGCTGCCGGCAGACACGGTTCGCGAGCAAGCTCGCTCCTACAGGCACGCCTCAGCCCTGCGCTGGCCTGGCCTGTCATGAAATGAAAAGCCCCTGTCGCACGATGTGAAGCTGCCTGCCGGCCCCCTGCCTATTGTCCGCTCAAAGGGCGCTTGCCCGCTCCAAACGGAGCGCCCACGACAACAAGACAACTGGAGATTCCGGCCATGGCCAAAGCCGTTCGTTTCTATGAAACAGGGGGACCCGAAGTCCTGCGTTACGAGGACGTGGAGGTCGGCGAGCCCGGCCCGGGGCAAGTGCGCATCCGCCATGTGGCGGTGGGCCTGAACTACGCCGACACCTACTTCCGCAATGGCACCTACGCCGTTCCGCTGCCCAGCGGCATGGGCGTGGAAGCCGCCGGCGTAGTGGTTGCGGTGGGCGAGGGCGTGACCAACGTCGTGCCCGGCGACCGTGTGACCTACACCGGCTTCATCAACACCCTCGGCGCCTACAGCACCGAGCGTCTGGTTCCGGCGGCGCCGCTGATCCGCCTGCCGGAGAACATCGCCTTCGAGACCGCCGCCGCCATGACCATGCGCGGCCTGACCTCGGCCTACCTGCTGCGCCGCATCCACGACTTCAAGCCCGGCCAGAGCATCCTGCTGCACGCGGCCGCCGGCGGTGTCGGGCTGATCGTCGCACAGTGGGCGAAGCTGCTCGGCCTGCGCGTGATCGGTACCGTTTCCAGCGATGCCAAGGCCGAAGTGGCCTTTGCCCACGGCTGCGAGCACGTCATCAACTACAGCCATGAAAGCGTCGCCGAGCGCGTGCGCGAACTCACCGACGGACGTGGTGTGGATGTGGTGTTCGACAGCGTCGGCAAGGACACCTTCATGACCTCCCTGGAGTCGCTCAAGCGCCGCGGGCTGATGGTCTGCGTCGGCACCGCCTCCGGCCCGATCCCGCCGTTCGATCCGGTGCTGCTGGCGATGAAGGGCTCGATCTTCCTCACTCGCCCGGCGCTGGCCGACTACATCGCCGACCCGGCGGAGAAGGCGGCGTTGCTGGATGAGTTGTTTACCCACGTGGGCAACGGCGACATCCGCATCGAGATCAACCAGCACTACGCGCTGGAAGATGCCGTGCAAGCCCACCGCGACCTCGAGTCGCGCAAGACCACCGGCTCGTCGATCTTCGTCATCTGAGGGCGCCGCCATGCACGTAGAACGTCTGACCTGCAGCATCGGCGCCGAGATTTCAGGAGTGAACCTGGGCGATGCGTCGCGCGACGAAGGGCTGTTCGCCGAGCTGCGCGAGCTGCTGCTCAAGCACAAGGTGCTGTTCCTGCGCGATCAGGACATCAGCCGCGCCGAGCACGTCGCCTTCGCCCGCCGCTTCGGCGAGCTGGAAGACCACCCGGTGGCTGGCAGCGACCCGGAGCATCCGGGCCTGGTGCGCATCTACAAGACCCCGGACCTGCCCAACGACCGCTACGAAAACGCCTGGCACACAGACGCCACCTGGCGCGAGGCGCCGCCCCTGGGCTGCGTCCTGCGCTGTGTGGAGTGCCCGCCGGTCGGGGGCGACACCATGTGGGCGAACATGGCCCTGGCCTACGACATGCTCCCGGCTGAGATCAAGGAGCGCATCGCCAAGCTGCGAGCCCGCCACAGCATCGAGGCCAGCTTCGGTGCGGCGATGCCCATCGAGAAGCGCCTGGCACTCAAGGCCATGTACCCCGACGCCGAGCACCCGGTGGTGCGCACCCATCCCGAAACCGGCGAGAAGGTGCTGTTCGTCAACGCCTTCACCACCCACTTCAGCAACTACCACACCCCGCAGAACGTGCGCTTCGGCCAGGACGCCAACCCCGGCGCGTCCGACCTGCTGCGCTACCTGGTGAGCCAGGTGTACATCCCCGAATTCCAGGTGCGCTGGCGCTGGAAGAAGAACGACGTGGCGATCTGGGACAACCGCTGTACCCAGCACTACGCGGTGATGGACTACCCGCCCTGCGTGCGCCGCATGGAGCGCGCCGGGATCATCGGCGACAAGCCGTTCTGAGCCCTCGTTGAAACCGACTTCTACAAGAACAATTCCAGGAGACAGACATGCAATTCTTCGACGATTCGCTGCACCCCGAGAATCAGGAAAAGGTGGTCATCACCACCGCTCCCTACGGCCCGGAATGGATGCCCGAGGACTTCCCCGAAGACATCCCGGTGACCATGGACGAGCAGGTGCAGAAGGCCGTGGACTGCTACGAAGCCGGCGCCACCGTGCTCCACCTGCACGTGCGTGAGCTGGACGGCAAGGGCTCCAAGCGCCTGTCCAAGTTCAACGAGCTGATCGCTGGCGTGCGTGAAGCGGTGCCGGACATGATCATCCAGGTCGGCGGCTCGATCTCCTTCGCCCCGGAGAGCGACGGCGAGGCGGCCAAGTGGCTGTCCGATGACACCCGCCACATGCTCGCCGAGCTGACCCCCAAGCCCGACCAGGTGACGGTGGCGATCAACACCACCCAGATGAACATCATGGAGCTGCTCTATCCGGAGTACCTCAAGGGCACTTCCCTGGAGAACCCGCTCTACCAGGCGGCCTATAGCGAGATGACCGTGCCGGCCGGCCCGGCCTGGGTCGAGGAACACCTCAAGCGCCTGCAGGCATCGGGCATCCAGCCGCACTTCCAGCTCACCGGCATGCATGCCCTGGAAACCCTCGAGCGCCTGGTGCGCAAGGGCGTCTACAAGGGCCCGCTGAACCTGACCTGGATCGGCATCGGCGGCGGTTTCGACGGCCCCAACCCGTTCAACTTCATGAACTTCGTGCACCGCGCCCCGGACGGCGCCACCGTCACTGCCGAGTCGCTGCTCAAGAACGTCCTGCCGTTCAACATGATGGCGCTGGCCATGGGGCTGCACCCGCGTTGCGGCATCGAGGACACCATCATCGGCCAGCACGGCCAGCGCATGACTTCGGTCGAGCAGATCCAGCAGTGCGTCCGTGTTGCCCATGAGCTGGGTCGCGAAGTCGCCAGCGGCAAGGAAGCGCGCGCGATCTACAAGATCGGCGTGCAGTACGACAGCGTCGAGGAAACCCTGCGCATGAACGGCATGGCGCCCAACCGCCAGCCGGGCCAGAAGTCCGTCCCGCAACGCGCGTGACCAAGCAATGGTCCGAAACGGCCCTCTCCCCAGCCCTCTCCCTGAAGGGAGAGGGAGCTGCCCGTGCCGGTTGACGCCAAGGTTTCATCCTGCACCGAACGGTCCCCTCTCCCTTCAGGGAGAGGGTTAGGGAGAGGGGGCTGACCTTCACCCCACAACAACAAGAATCCACTGACTCCCCCGGAGAGCTAGCACCATGGCCATCCACTCCGTCGCCCTGGGCGACATCCCTGCCACCGCGCCCAGCGTGCCGCGCCGCTATGCCTGGGTGGTGTTCGCCCTGACCTTCGGCCTGCTGATCTCCGACTACATGTCGCGCCAGGTGCTCAACGCCGTGTTCCCGCTGCTCAAGGTCGAATGGGCCCTGAGTGACGCACAGCTCGGCCTGCTCAGCGGAATCGTCGCGGTGATGGTCGGTTTGCTGACCTTCCCCCTGTCGCTGCTCGCCGACCGCTGGGGCCGGGTGCGCAGCCTGGCACTGATGGCCATGCTGTGGAGCCTGGCGACCCTGGGCTGCGCTGTGGCGCAGAACTTCCCGCAGATGTTCGCCGCGCGCTTCTTCGTCGGCGTCGGCGAGGCCGCCTATGGCAGCGTCGGCATCGCCGTGGTCATCTCGGTCTTCCCGGCGCACCTGCGCGCCACCCTGACCGGCGCGTTCATGGCCGGTGGCATGTTCGGCTCCGTCCTTGGCATGGGCATGGGCGGCGTGCTCGCCGCGCACCTGGGCTGGCGCTGGGCCTTCGCTGGCATGGCGCTGTTCGGCCTGCTGCTGGCGCTGCTCTATCCGTTGATCGTCAGTGAGAAACGCATCGCCCCGGTAGCCGCCGCCGAAGCGCCGCGCCAGGTGGGCGGGCGTTCCCTGCGCAGCCTGTTCGGCAGCCGTTCGGTGATCGCCGCCTACCTGGGCAGCGGCCTGCAACTGTTCGTCGCTGCCGCCGTGATGGTGTGGATTCCCAGCTACCTGAACCGCTACTACCACCTGGACACCGGCAAGGCCGGGCTGATCTCGGCGGTGATCGTGCTGGTCGGTGGCAGCGGCATGGTGCTCTGCGGCATCCTCTGCGACCGCCTGGGCCGCGCCAACCCGCCGCGCAAGATCATCCTCGCCATCGGCTTCTGCCTGGTCAGCTGCGTGCTGCTGTCCATCGCCTTCCACCTGCCACCGGGCACCACGCAGCTGAGTCTGATCTGCCTGGGCATGCTGGTCGCCGCCGGTACTTCCGGGCCGTCCGGCGCGATGGTCGCCAACCTCACCGCGCCGGCGGTACATGGCACCGCCTTCGCCACCCTGACCCTGGCCAACAACCTGCTGGGCCTGGCCCCCGGCCCGCTGCTCACCGGCGTGCTGGCCGACCGCATCGGCCTGGACCGTGCCTTCCAGCTCGTGCCGTTGCTGAGCATTCTCGCCGCGCTGGTGTTCCTTTACGCCCGGCGCCACTACCACAGCGATATGCGCCGCCTGCGCGGCGAAGAGGAGGGCGCCTGATGCCGACGCTGAACCTTGAGATGACCTTCGACTTCATCTGCCCCTGGTGCCTGATCGGCAAGCGCAACCTCGATGTGGCGCTGCGCCTGCTGGCCCGTCAGCGCCCGGAACTGCAGGTGCGAGTGAACTGGCTCGGCCTGCAACTGCTGCCGCAACTGCCGATGGAGGGCGAGCCATTCGCCGAGTTCTACCAGCGCCGCCTGGGCGGCAAGCGTGCCGTGCAGGCGCGCATGGGTGAGGTGCGGCGGGCGGCGGAGGGCGCCAAGGTCGACCTCGATCTGCAACGCATCCTCACCATGCCCAACACCACCTATGCGCACCGGGTGTTCCAGCGCGCGGTGCATGTGGGCGGCGAGAGCCAGAAGGAGCAGTTGCTGGAGATGATCTTTCGCGCGCACTTCCAGCTGGGCCAGGACATTGGCAATCGCGACACCCTGTGCCGCCTGCTGCGAGCCTGTGATTTCGACGTGGCTGACTTCGATGAAGCCCTGGCCGACGGCGCGCGCCAGTTCATTGGCCGGCGCGTGGCCCTGGCCGATTCCAGCGTGCCGATGTTCCTCCTTGAAGGCCGCGCCTTCGCGCTCGGCGGGCAGAGCCCTGAGCAACTGCTGGCGGCGCTCTATCGTGCGTTGGAACGGCAGTTCCCGGAGGCGATTCCGGCATGAGCGGTGTGGTCCGTATTCCCGCTGAACGCCTGCCGGCGCGCGGCGGCAGAAGCCTGTTCCATCATGAGAACGGCATCTTCCTGTTGTTCGATATCGACGGTGAGCTGCATGCCATCGAAGACAGCTGCCCTCACGCCGGTGCCTCGCTGTTCAGCGGGCGCCTGGATGGCCGCTGGTTGCAGTGCCCGGCCCATGGCCTGCGCTTCGACGTGGCCACGGGTTGCCCAGCGGGCATCAAGGGTTTCGGTCTGCGCCGGCACGGGATTTCCTGGATTGCCGGCGAGTGTCATGTGGTGATCGTCGACCAGGAGATGCCAGCATGACCGCATTGACGATCTCCACGCTCGGCACGCGCAGCCGCACGCTGCTGCCGGGCCTGCTGGTGAGCGCCATGGTGGCGGCGGCCGCGACCTTCCTGTCCGAACACTACGGCGCGCCGGTGATGCTCTTCGCGTTGCTGCTCGGCCTGGCGATGAACTTCCTCGCCGCCGACAGCGTGTGCAAGGCCGGCATCGAATTCACCGCCCGCGAAATCCTGCGCCTGGGCGTGGCGCTGCTCGGTATCCGTATCACCTTCGGGCAGATCGCCGAACTGGGCTGGCAGCCGGTGGTCATGGTGGTGGTGCTGGTGACGGTGACCATCCTGGTTTCCATCGCGGCGGCGCGCGCCATGGGCTTCAACTTCCTCTTCGGTCTGCTCACCGGTGGCGCCACCGCCATCTGCGGCGCCTCGGCGGCCCTGGCGCTGGCCGCGGCACTGCCGGCACACACGCAGAAGGAAAAGGCCACGCTGTTCACCGTGCTTGGCGTGTCGGCATTGTCGACCCTGGCGATGATCCTCTATCCCATGATCGTCCGTGGACTGGGCTTGCCGCCGTTGCAGGCGGGGATCTTCCTCGGCGGCACCATCCATGACGTGGCCCAGGTGGTCGGCGCCGGCTACAGCATCTCGAAGGAAGTCGGTGACAGTGCCACGGTAGTCAAGCTGATGCGCGTGGCGATGCTGCTGCCGGTGATCCTCTGCGCGGCGATGATCACCCGCGCCCGCGGCGTGGAACCGGGCGACAAACGTCCGCCGCTGTTGCCGTGGTTTGCCGTGGGCTTCGTGCTGCTGGCGGCGGTGAACAGCACCGGCTATCTGCCGTCGATGCTGGTAGAAGCCGGCGGGAAGCTGTCGCAGTGGTGCCTGGTGATTTCCATCGCGGCGCTGGGCATGAAGACCCAGCTCAAGGCTCTGGCGACGGTGGGGGTGAAGCCGATCCTGCTGATGGTGGGGGAGACGGTGTTCCTGGCCCTGTTGGTGCTGGGGATGTTGAAGGTCGCGGGGTGAGCCGATCAGATCGTAGGGCGTATAACGCGCCAGCGTTATACGCCGATGTGGCTATCGGCGGATAACCCGTTCCGGGTTATGCGCCCTACGCAAAGACTCCTGTTTTGGCTTTGGCTTTGGCTTTGGCTTTGGCTTTGGCTTTTGAGGGCTTCCAGAGAAATATCCGCACGCGCCGAGTGCCCCTTTCAGGAGGCCGAAGGTGATCGGAGTTTCAGGGGTTGAGCGACATGGATGTCGCGAGAGCGGCGATGGGCCAGGGATGGCCCGTCGTGGCGGGCCCCTGRAACTCCGAAGAACCGAGGGTACTTTTCGCGAAGCGAAAAGCCGGATGTCAGGGGCGAGACTTTTGCCTACTTTGGGTGGGGCGGCCATCCGTCGTTTGCCAAAGTAGGTCGCCCGAGGGGGCGAAACACGAAGTTCGCGCGTACGCCGAAGCGACGCGGGAACACCGAACCGTGATGCATTTAGTTTTGGAGTTTCTGCGTCGCATTAGTGTGTTCGGATGTAATGGGTTTCGCCCCCTCGGGCGAGTCCCTTTTGGCAAACGCCCAAAAGGAACCAAAAAGTCTTGCCCCGGACATCCGGTTTTTCGCTTGGGGCGAAAAATACCCTCGTTGAAGCGCAGTTTCCGAGGCACGCGCTGACGGGCCATCCTTGGCCCGACAGCGCTCTCGCGGCATCCATGCCGCTCAACCCCGAAAACTGCACTTCAACGAGGCCTTCTGAACGGGGCGTTCGGAGTGCGCGGACGTTTCTCTGGAAGACTTCAAGAGCCAGAGCCGTGCCGATGCTGATCCGAATGACCGTAGGGCGAATAACCTGGAACAGGTTATCCGCCGCTGCTCATGCGGCGGATAACGCTGGCGCGTTATGAGCCCTACGCCAAGCTTCGCGTCGGATGCGTATCAGCGCAGCTTCTCCATCATCTGGTAGTACCACATGCCCGCCGCCAGCATCGGGTTGCCGAACACATCGCCCATGGGCACGCGGATGTGCTTGCACTGGGCGAAGGTGTCGAACTTCTCCAGGTCGCCGGTCATCGCCGTGGCCATGATCTCGCCCATGATGTGGGTGGTCGCCACGCCGTGGCCGGAGTAGCCCTGGCAGTACCAGACGTTCTCCGAGAGCTTGCCCAGCTGCGGGATGCGGTTCATCACGATGCCCATGGCGCAGCTCCACTGGAACTCGATGTCCACGCCCTTGAGCGCCGGGAAGGTGCGTTCGATGCACGGGCGCAGTTCGCCGGCGATGTCGCGGGAGTCGCGGCCCGAGTAGTTGGCGCCGCCGCCGAACAGCAGGCGACCGTCGCCGGTCATGCGGTAGTAGTCGAGCACGAAGCGGCAGTCGTAGACGGCCAGGTCCTGCGGGTTGATGCGCTTGGCCAGTTCGCCCAGCGGCTTGGTGGTAACGATGCCGCCCATGGCCGGGAAGATCATGCCCTTGAGCTGCTTGCGCTCCAGCTTGTGGTAGACGTCGCCGGCGAGCATCACCTGCGCGGCGTTGATCCGGCCGCCGGAGGTGACCACCGCCGGGCGCGGGCCGTGGACGATGTCCAGCACTTCGGAGTGCTCGAAGATCAGCGCGCCCAGGCTGGCGGCGGCCTTGGCCTCGCCGATGCACAGGTTGAGCGGGTGCAGGTGCATGTTGCGGGTGTTCTTGATGGCGCCGCAGTAGAGGTCGCTTTCCAGGTGCGCGCGCACGCCGGCGCCGTCCAGCAGGCTGATCTCGTCGCCCATGCCACGGCGCTTGGCGTCATCGAAGGTGGCCTTCAGTTCGTCCATGTGCGACTGCTTCATCGCCGCGTGCAGGTGGCCGAACTTCAGGTCGCACTGGATGCCGTATTTCTCCACGCGGCTCTTGATGATCTCGTGGCCGCGCCAGCGCAGGCGCCAGATGAAGTCGTCGACGTCGTCGCCGAGCCACTGGCGCATCTGCTTCTCCATCGCGGAGTCGCCGGAGAGGCTGCCGGTGACCTGCCCACCGTTGCGCCCGCTGGCGCCCCAGCCGACCTTGTTGGTCTCGACGATGGCAACCTTGTAGCCACGCTCGGCCAGTTCCACGGCAGTGGCGACGCCGGTGAAGCCGCCGCCGATGATGGCGATGTCGACGTTCACCTCGCCCTGCAGCGTGGGGTAGCTGGTCTCTTCGTTGAGGCTCGCGGAGTAATAGGACTTCGCGCGCTCGGGGGCGGGAGTGGCGGGGTTAACAGCGGCGTTCATTGCGGTGTTCCTTTCTTGTTCGTTCGTTTGGCCCTTCTCCCTCACCCTAACCCTCTCCCAGAGGGAGAGGGGACTGATCGGAGCGGGCTTTGAAGTTGGGTTCTCGCCGGGTGCATCAGTGAGCGAAAAGCTCGTCTCGGCACGGACGGCCCCCTCTCCCTGTGGGTGAGGGCTGGGGTGAGGGGCGCTTTAGTTCTATCAGCACAGCCTCAAGCCTGCGTCAGATACCAGCGCCAATCCTGCTCGCCGACCTCGCCCATGAACTGGCGGTACTCGGCCTGCTTGACCTTCAGGTAGACGCCGAGGAATTCGTGGCCCAGCGCATCGCGCGCCCAGCTGGAACGCTCCAGTGCGCGCAGCGAGGTGAGCCAGTCGGTGGGCAGCAGTTCCTTGGCCTGGGCGTAGCCGTTGCCTTCTACCGGCGCACCCGGATCGATGGCCTCGCGGATGCCGCGATGGATACCGGCGAGGATCGCGGCGGCGGCCAGGTAGGGGTTGGCGTCGGCGCCGCAGATGCGGTGCTCGACGTGCCGGGTATTGGCCGGGCCGCCGGGCACGCGCAGGCTCACGGTGCGGTTATCGCAGCCCCAGGTCGGCGCCAGCGGCGCGTAGCTGTTGGCCTGGAAGCGGCGGTAGGAGTTGGCGTTGGGGCAGAACAGCAGCAGCGAGTCGAGCAGGCTTTTCAGCATGCCACCCACGGACTGGCGCAGCAGCGAAGTGCCGGCCCCGCTTTCAATATCAGCCATTTCGCTGGCGAACAGGTTGTTGCCCTCGGCATCGGCCAGGGAAACGTGCATGTGCATGCCAGTGCCGGCCAGATCGTCGAACGGCTTGGCCATGAAGCACGCCTGCATTCCGTGCTTGTGCGCCACGCCCTTCACCAGGCGCTTGTAGCGCACGGCCTGGTCCATGGCGACCAGCGCATCGCCGTGCTCCAGGGTGATCTCCACCTGTCCCGGCGCGTATTCGGAAATCGCCGTGCGCGCCGGAATGCCCTGGGCCTTGCAGGCGGCATAGAGGTCGGCGAGGAAGGGTTCGATCTGCTCCAGCTCGCGCAGGCCATAAACCTGCGTGGCGCGCGGGCGGCCACCGTCGGCGTCCAGCGCCGGTTGCGGGCGGCCATTGGCATCGCGCTTGGCGTCCAGCAGGTAGAACTCCAGCTCGCAGGCCATCACCGGGTGGTAGCCATCGGCCTTGAGCCCGTCGATCACGCGCAGCAGCACGTGGCGCGGGTCGGCGATGTCCGCCGGCTTGCCTTCTTCCGGGTGCATGCTGACCTGCACCGCCGCCGTGGGAATCTGCCGCCAGGGCAGGCGCACCAGGCTGCCTTGCAGGGGATAGGCGCGGCAGTCGATATCGCCCACGTCCCAGACCAGCCCGGAATCCTCCACATCTTCCCCGTGCAGGGTGAGGCCGAGAATGGTGCTGGGCAGCGGCCGGCCGGACTGGTACACGGCGAGCAGTTCCTCGCGGTGCAGCAGCTTGCCGCGCGGCACGCCGTTGGCGTCGAGGATGAACAGCTCGACCATCTCGATATCGGGGTTCTGGGCCAGGAAATACTGGGCTTCTTGCACGGAGGCGAAATTCATGGGGCTCTCGTTAGCATCCACGCGGATGCGCTGACGACCTGCAGGCCAGGGCCGCGCCGACGGGCGCAGGATTGAAGGCAGGCAAGCGATACAACGGGCTACGTCTTGTTCGAGAACGGCGTTTGGCCAGTCCTGAGCGTAGTTCCGTCGAGTGAATCCGGGCGATGACGCCCGGTCAGCGAGAGGTGCTGTCCGGTGGACGGGCGTGGCGGCAGTGCCAGAGCGCCCAGAAGGCCAGTTCAAGAGGCAGGGTCAGCGGTTGCAGTTCGAGCCAGCGGGCATGTTTGCGCGGCAGGCGGACAGCGCTGCCGGCCTTGCGGGCGGCGACGGGTTCCAGCGATGCGGGCGAAACGAGCAGATGCATGTCGAAGGTTATGGCTGACGATTCCCGGAGACTCGCACGGCGGATGGGTTTGTTAAATGTGATTTTCACGACGTTTGGTTTCGTTTTATCGAAACTGAATGCCGGGGAAAGACTGCCGCGAAGGCCGTTCCAGAGCCGCTTCGGTGGCCATCACGCATCCCGTCGAAGCGCTCGGAGCACCTGCCACGCCTGCCCTAGACTGGTGCAGTCAGCACCCGTTGCGAGTTCGCCCATGTGCCGTATCGCCTTCGCCCCGTCGATCCAGCGTCATGTTCCCATCGAGGAGCGCGAGCTGACGGCGGATACCTTGTCCGGCGCATTGGAAATGGTCTTCGCCGAGGCGCCGAAGTTGCGCGGCTACCTGCTGGACGACCAGGGCGGATTGCGCCGGCACCTGACAATCTTCATCGACGGGCTGCGCCTGCGGGATCGCGCCCGCCTCAGCGATGCGCTGGCGGCGGACAGCGAGGTCTACGTGGTGCAGGCCTTGAGCGGTGGTTGAGAACCGGCGGCAATTCAGGAGAGCACAATGGATGATCGACTGCTGGTGGCGACCCGCAAGGGGTTGTTCACCTTCCAGCGTGGCGCGGACGGTTGGCAGGAAAGCCGCCGCGACTTCATCGGCGAACCCTTGAGCACGGTGCTGGCCGACCCGCGCGATGACAGCCTCTATGCCGCCCTCAACCTTGGCCATTTCGGCTGCAAGCTCTGGCGCCAACGCGCCGGTGAAGCTTGGCAGGAAGTCGCCGTGCCGACCTATCCGCCGCAACCCGACCCACTGCCCGAACCCGCGGAAGGGGAAGCACCGCCCGCGCCCTGGACCCTGCAACAGATCTGGTGCCTGGAAACCGGCGGCGCCGCGGAAGCCGGCGTACTCTGGGCCGGCACCATTCCCGGCGGCCTGTTCCGCAGCAACGACGGCGGCGACAGCTGGGAGTTGAACCGCCCACTCTGGGATGTGCCCGAGCGCTCGCGCTGGATGGGTGGCGGCTATGACTGGCCGGGGATTCACTCGGTCAGCGTCGACCCGCGCGACAGCCAGCACCTGACCGTCGCCGTATCCTGCGGCGGCGTCTGGCAGAGCGATGACGGTGGCGCCAGTTGGCGCCTGAGCACCGCCGGCATGTACGCCGACTACATGCCGCCGGAGCTGCGCGAAGAGGGCGCCATCCAGGACCCGCACCGCCTGGTGCATTGCCCGGCACAGCCGGATCGCCTGTGGGTGCAGCACCACAACGGCATCTTCACCTCCAGCGATGGCGGTTCGCGATGGAACGACGTACCGGTCGAACCCTCGAGCTTCGGTTTTGCCGTCGCCGTCCACCCGACACGGCCGGGCACGGCGTGGTTCGTTCCGGCGGTGAAGGACGTCTGCCGGATTCCGGTGGACGCCCGCTTCGTCGTCACCCGCACCCGCGATGGCGGCGCCACCTTCGAGGTGCTCGATGGCGGGCTGCCCCAGGGCGCCGCCTTCGACCTCGTCTATCGCCACGGCCTGGCCGTCGACGATGACGGCGCCTGCCTGGCGATGGGCTCCACCACCGGTGGCCTGTGGCTGTCGGAGAACGGCGGGGACCACTGGCAATGCCTGTCCGCCAACCTGCCGCCGATCTACTGCGTGCGCTTTGGCTGAGCCTTGCGCCTGGCCTGTTCGCGCACCTCGCGTGGCTTCATGCGGTGGTCGAAGTAATTGATCGCGGTGCCGAAGACGACGATGGCGATCAGGATGGTCAGGCCGATATGCGTGGCTTCCATGGGATTCTCCTTGGGCGGTGCGCTCAGAGCGCCTGGCCGCGGCGCTTGAGTTCCAGGCGGCGGATGAACTCCTCCAGCACCCGGCGGTAGAGGTCGTCCTTGAGGCAGGCATCCTCGATGCCGGCGTCGAGGTTGGGGTTGTCGTTCACTTCGATGACCACCACTTCGCCGTCCACCTCCTTCAGGTCGACGCCGTAAAGGCCGTCGCCGATCAGGTTGGCGGTCTTCAGTGCCAGCTCCACGACGGCAGGCGGCGCGCTTTCCACCGGCAGCGTGCGGCACTCGCCGATCACCTCGCCGTCGGCCTTGTGCTGGACGATCTGCCAGTGCCCACGCGACATGAAGTACTGGCAGGCGAACACCGGTTGGCGGTTGAGGATGCCGATGCGCCAGTCGAACTCGGTGTAGAGGTACTCCTGGGCGAGCAGCAGCACCGAGTGCTCGAACAGCTCGGCGCTGACGCTGTGCAGTTGCTGGGCGTCCTCGACCTTGTAGACGCCACGGGAGAAGCAGCCATCGGGGATCTTCAGCACCAGCGGGAAGCCCAGCCGCGCGCCGACGCGCTCCAGTTCCTGCGGGTTGTCCTTGTAGAGGATTTCCGTGGCCGGCATGCCCAGGCCGTGGCTGCGCAGCAGGTCGGTGAGGTAGACCTTGTTGGTGCAGCGCAGGATCGACGCCGGGTCGTCCATCACGATCAGCCCCTCGCTCTCGGCTTTCTTGGCGAAGCGATAGGTGTGGTCGTCAACGCTGGTGGTCTCGCGGATCAGCAGCGCGTCGTACTCGGCCAGCCGCGCGTAGTCCTTCTTCTCGATCAGCTCGACGTCGATGCCCAGTTGCCGGCCGACCCGGACGAAGCCTTCCAGGGCGCCGGCATTGGAGGGCGGCAGGCTTTCCGCCGGGTTGTGCAGGATGGCCAGGTCGTAGCGCGCCAGGCGCCGCGAGTTGGGCTGGCGCCAGACGCGTCGGCTGAAACGGTCGAGGGCATCGGCGAACTGGTCTTCCTGGTTATCGCGCAGCTTGTGCAGCGCGCCGGGGCGGATTCCCGCGATGTGCCAGGTGTCGGTGCGGCGGAAGTCCACCAGCAGAATGGGGCAGGGGAAGGCCTCGAACAGTTGGCGGGCGATGGGTTGCAGTGGCTCAAGGTCCGTATGGCCGAAATACAGGCGCAGGGTGAAGCCGTCGGTGCTGGCGCAGGGATGCTGGGCGAGGGCTTTTTCCAGGGATCTTTCCAGGCCGTCCAGGGCCAGGCCGTAGAGGGATTTCTTCGCCAGTTCGCTGATGGTGCGTACCGACGGAATGACCTTGTGTCCTCGCGCTTCGGCCAATAGTGAACAGTAATAACCGTGGCCGAGATATTTATAGTGGCGGCACAGGTTGATGACCTGGAAGCGCTTTCCCGATTCGAACTGATGCGAATCTTCCAGATACTCGCGGGCGCTCAGCATATCTTCGCTGGGAATATAGGATGCCCAGTCTTCCTTGCGCTCGACGATGATCAGAACCTGGCTGGACCTGGCTGAAGGAGGCTCCGCAGAGGCGTTGGTAACGACATTCAGGGAACTTGCGCTGAACTTTTCATGGAAGTTAGTGTGTAACGAAGACATTGTTCACGGACCCGTCTGAAAGTTGCCGTGTGTCTATTAAGCAGTAACTTCAGGAAATGTCCCGGTTCATTACGAAAGTTTTACGGAGTGCCCATGTCGCTGTTATATCGCCTTGCCGCGCCGGCCGATTTGGCGAACTTGCTGGAGCTGGAAGAAGAGTGTTTCGAGCAGGACCGCATCAGTGGCCGCAGCTTTCGCAGACTGATCGGAGCACCCAGTGCCATCCTGCTGGTTGCCGACCGTGATGGCGAGCTGCTGGGCTACGCGTTGCTCCTGCTGAGACGGGGCTCGGATATCGCCCGCCTATACTCCCTGGCGATTTCCCGGCAAGCGCGAGGGCAGGGCCTTGGCGGTGCGCTGCTGGAGCGGTGTGAAGAGCAGGCGCGGGCGCGCGGTTGCCGGCGCCTGCGCCTGGAGGTGCGCACCGACAACGCCGGCGCCATTGGCCTTTACCAGCGCCGCGGCTATGTCCGCTTCGCCCGCAGTGCCGGCTTCTATGAAGACGGCAGCGATGCCTGGCGCTATGAGAAACCGCTCGGCGCTCCGGCCCCGACAGCAAGGAACCCGGCATGACCGCCCGCATCCAGCACTTCTTCGATACCGCCACGTCCACCTACAGCTACGTGGTCGCCGACCCCGCCACCAGCCGTTGCGCCATTGTCGACCCGGTGCTGGACTACGACGCCGCTGCGGGCCGAGTCAGCCATGACAGCGCCCGGCGTATCGCGGCCTACGTGCGCGAACAGGGCTTGGCGGTGGAATGGCTGCTGGAAACGCACCTGCATGCGGACCACCTGTCCGCATCGGCCTGGCTCAAGGGTGAATTGGGCGGACGCCTGGCCATCGGTTCCAGCATTGCCCAGGTGCAGCGCACCTTTGCCGGGCTGTTCAACCTGGGCGAAGACTTCCCTTGCGACGGCAGTCAGTTCGACCACCTGTTCGCGGACGGGGAGGCGTTCCGCATCGGCAACCTGCACGCCGAGGCCCTGCACACTCCCGGCCACACACCGGCCTGCATGACCTACCGCATCGGTGATGCGGCCTTCGTCGGTGACACGCTGTTCATGCCTGACTACGGCACCGCCCGCTGTGATTTCCCCGGCGGCGATGCGCGGCAGTTGTACCGGTCGATCCAGCGGCTGTTCTCGCTGCCCGATTCGACCCGGCTGTTCCTCTGCCACGATTATCTGACGGAGGGACGCGAGGAGCACCAGCACCAGACCACGGTCGAGCGCGAGCGCAGGGAAAACGTGCATGTCCACGAAGGCATCAGCGAGGATGCCTTCGTCGCCATGCGCGTGGCCCGCGATGCGACGCTGAACGCCCCGGCGCTGATCTGGCCGTCGATCCAGGTGAACATGCGCGGCGGCGTGTTGCCCGAAGCCGAGGCCAATGGCGTGCGCTACCTGCGGATTCCGCTGGATCGGATGTGACAGGTTCGCGAGCAAGCTCGCTCCTACAGGTAGCGCATCCGACCCGCTCTTCGTAGGAGCGAGCTTGCTCGCGAACAGCGCCGGGAAGGGCGCTATAGCAACAAACTGCGAATATCCCCCAGCACCTCCCCGAGCCGCCGAGTGAACCGCGCCGCTGCCGCACCGTTGATCACCCGGTGGTCATAGGACAGCGACAACGGCAGCATCAGCCGCGGTTGGAAGGCCTTGCCGTCCCACACCGGCTGCATCGTCGCCTTGCTCACGCCGAGGATCGCCACTTCCGGCGCATTGACGATGGGCGTGAAGCCGGTGCCGCCAATATGCCCCAGGCTGGAGATGGTGAAGCAGGCGCCTTGCATCGCGTCGGCGGAGAGCTTCTTGGTCCGTGCCTTCTCCGCCAGTTCGGCGGCTTCCAGGGCAAGCTGCAGCAGCCCTTTCCTGTCCACGTCGCGGATCACCGGCACCAGCAGGCCATCCGGCGTGTCCACGGCGAAACCGATGTGCACGTAATGCTTGCGGATCAGCGCCTTGCCGCTGGGCGCCAGCGAGCTGTTGAAGTCCGGCAGCTCGCGCAGCAGATGAGCGCAGGCCTTGAGCAGGATCGGCAGGATGGTCAGCTTGGTCCCGGCCTTTTCCGCCGCCGCCTTCTGCGCGATGCGGAAGGCTTCCGCCTCGGTGATGTCGGCGGACTCGAACTGGGTCACGTGGGGCACGTTCAGCCAGCTGCGGTGCAGGTTGCTGGCGCCGACCTGCATCAGGCGGGTCATGGCCACTTCTTCGATTTCGCCGAACTTGCTGAAGTCGATTTCCGGAATCGGCGGAATCCCTGCGCCGCCAGTGGCTCCTGCCGCCGCGCCGGACTTGCTCCGTTGCAGTTGCTCCTTCACGAACAACTGCACGTCCTCCTTGAGGATGCGGCCCTTGGGCCCGGTGCCGGTAACCTGAGCCAGGTCGACGCCGAACTCGCGGGCGAGCATGCGTACCGCCGGCCCGGCGTGGACCTTGGTGCCGTCGCGGCTGGGCGCGCCGACGGGCGCGGCTTCCGGAGCCTTGGGCTGCTCGGTTCTTGCGCTGGGCGCCGGAGCGGGTTGCGCGGTGCCCTGCGCAGCAGTCGGCGCGGCGCTACCGGCGACTTCCAGTTCGAGGATCTCATCGCCTTCCTTGAGCGTGTCGCCGATCTTCACCTTGATCGCCTTTACCACGCCGGCTTTCGGCGCAGGAATCTCCATGCTGGCCTTG